>CALRZT010000099.1:0-13672 GCA_943372725.1 Pseudoxanthobacter soli DSM 19599 | reverse complement strand
GGACGCCGGCGGAAGGCTGCGACGGATCAGCCGGTGCGGTTCGGCGTGCCGAGCACGTGGGTGTTCGGCGGCATCATCACTTCGTCGAAGGTCTGGGTGAACATCGCCGCGGAGAAGAAGGCGACGGCCCGCAGCGTCTCGGTGCCGGTGTTGGCGAGGTCGTGGCGCACGTTCGCCGGCAGCACGAAGACGCTGCCGGGGCCGACGGCATGCTCGCCGTCTTCCATGTAGAGAGTGCCCGAGCCGGCGATGATGTACTGCGTCTCCTCGGTGGCGTCCGTGTGCCAGCCGAGGTGATCGCCGGGCTCGATCTCGTAGACGATGGTCGAAGACGCGACGGCGCCGTTGCCGCCGCACGACGCGAAGGATCCCTTCCAGTTGACGGTCTTGTCCTTCGCGCCCTGGACATGCAGGCGCTCGAGGCTCATCGACGCAACGACAGGTACCATGGAATTCCCCTAGAGTTCGCCGGACGAACCGGCTGCTGAAGCACCATGCGAAGCCCAGCCCCGCGCGGACCGTACAGCGGGGACCGGCCACCCGCCAAGGTGGCGATCATCGATGACGGCAGGGTGATGGCCGCGGCGGCGCCGCTTCAGGCAACAGAGGCGAGGCAGGCGGCGTACTGGTTCTCCCCGAGCTCGGCCAGGGCGAGGTCGAGGAGCAGCAGCGATTCGAGCAGCGGCCCGTCGCGCGCCGGATCGAGGTTGGCGAGCACGTCGTTGAGCGCGAGGTGGTAGACGGCGCCCCCGAGCATCCAGATGCGGGCGTCGGGAAAGTGTTGCCGGATCGCCGGCAGGATCGCCTCGCTCGTCGCCGCCTCGCTGGGATCGAGGGCGATCATCGCGGCGCGGTCGGGGCGGGTGAAGGTCACCGGCAGGCGGCGCGCCGGATCGGCCGGGTCGCGCAGCAGCGCCTCGGGCAGCCGGTGACGGACGGCGGTGGCGTAGGCGAGGGTGCGCGGGCTCCACTGGAAGTGGTTCGGCCCGACATAGTCGTTCATCACGAAGACGCCGCCCGGCCGCAGGGCCGTGACGCTCGCGGCGACCGCGCGGGCGGTGTCGGGCATGTGGTGGAGGCCGTTGTCCCAGGTGACGAGGTCGTAGCGGGCGCCGAGCTCCAGCGCCGCGACGCCGTCATGGGTGTGCCAGGTGACGCGGTCGGTGAGACCGGCCCTGTCGAGCAGCTTTCGGCCGTGGCGGATGCGCGCCTCGGAGATCTCGTAGAGGTCGAAGTGCTGCACGAGGCCACTGCGCAGGAGCTCGAGCTCCTTGGCACCGTTGCCGCAGCCGACCGAGACGGCGCGGCGGAAGCGGCGGCCGGGCCAGCGCCGCCCGATCTCGCGGACGAGGCCGGCGCCCCAGGCGGGCAGCGGCTCGCCGCAGATCAGCCCGTTCTGGTGGGCGACGATGCGCGGCCATGCCCACCACCGCGCGAGCTTCGGCACGGGGGCGGGGCGGTCCCAGTAGGCGGCGGCCCGGCGGCGCTCGGCCGCTGCGCGATCGGTCGATTCGGTCATCGTCACACCATCTCACAGGCCGAGGGCGCGGATCACCAGCGGCGCGATCAGCGCCGTCGCCACCGCGTTCATCGCCATGGCGATGCCGGCGAAAGTGCCGGCGAGGCTGTCGACGGAGAAGGCGCGCGCCGTTCCGATGCCGTGCGAGGCGAGGCCGACGGCGAAGCCGCGGGCCTCATAGTCGCGGATGCCGAGGCGGTTCATCAGCGGCGTCACGACGATCGCGCCGAGGATGCCGGTGAGGATGACGAGCACGGCGGTGAGCGCCGGGTCGCCGCCGAGCGCCTCGGCGATGCCCATCGCCACCGGCGCCGTCGCCGACTTCGGCGCCAGCGCCACCAACGCCTCGTGCGGCAGTCCGAGCGCCATGCCGACGCCGACCGCCGACAGGATCGCCGTCAGCGATCCGGCGACGAGCGCCACGACGATGGGCAGCAGGCTCTTGCGGATGCGCGCGCGGGCGCGAAACAGCGGCACCGCCAGCGCCACCGTCGCCGGCCCGAGCAGGAAGTGCACGAACTGCGCGCCCTCGAAGTAGACGGCATAGGGCGTGGCGGTCAGCGCCAGCACGACAGCGACGACGAGGATCGACACGAGCACCGGATTGGCGAGCGGGTGGCGGCCGCTCCTGGCGGCGAGGCGGTCGGCGCCGACCCAGACGACGAGCGTCACCGTCAGCCAGAGGAGCGGCGTCGTCGAGAGATAGGCCCAGAGATCGAAGGGCGATTCAGCCATCGCTCGGTTCCCCCGTCGGGTCGGGGCCGGCGGCGGGCAGCAGGCGCTTCACCGCGCGGAAGGTCAGGACCGTGACGAGCAGCGTCGCCACCACCGAGACGGCGAGGACGGCGGCCAGCGCCAGGCCGTGGCGGCCGAACAGGTCGAGCTCGGTGACCACGCCGACGCCCGCCGGCACGAACAACAGGCCGAGCACCGAGAGGATGCGGTCGCCCGTCGCCTCCGCGTCGTCGAGAGTGGCGGCGGCCGGCCCGCCGGGGGCGGCGCTTGCTCGCACCACCGCGAAGACCGCGATGAGCAGCACGAGGCCGAGCACCGGCCCGGGCAGCGGCAGCCCGGCGGCGCGCACCGCCGCCTCGCCGAGAAGCTGGCAGACGAGCAGCACGGCGAGGCCACGGATCATCGGACCGGCTCCGGGGAGGGGCCGTCAGGATAGCGCAAGCGGCGCCGTCCGCCAGAGACGGCGCCGCGGGAGAGCGCGCTCAGTCGCCGATGTTGATGAGCTGCACGCGGCGGTTCACCTGGGCGTAGGGGTCGGCCGGATCGCGCAGCTGCTCCTCGCCGAGGCCGACCGCGTCGAGGCGGGCGGGATCGACGCGGAAGGTGGTGGTGAGCGCCTCGCGGATCGAATCGGCGCGCTTCTGGCTGAGCTCGAGGTTGTACTTGCGGTCGCCCTTGGCGTCGGTGTGGCCGATCACCAGGAAGCGGTACTGCAGCAGGTAGGGGTGGTGCAGCGCGTCCGCCATCAGCCCGATCGTCTCGTAGGACTCCGGCCGGATCGTCGCCGAATCGAAGTCGAAGACGATCTCGACGTTGAACTGGCGCAGCTTTGCGAGCTGGGCTGCGAGCGGCAGCGCCGTCGTGGCGTTGTCGCCCGGGTTCTGGGCGATGTTGTCGAGCGCCTGCTGGCGCAGCAGCGCGGCGGTGACGCCGTGGCCCGATGCGGGCAGCCCCGACAGGCTGTTGATGATCTCGTTGCGGTCGAGCTTGGTCTGGGCGCCGGCGGGAATCGACAGCAGCGCCACCGCGACGAGCGCGGTCAGGATTCGCGAGGACATGGGATTTTCTCTCTCTGCCGGGCGCGGGTCAGCGATAGCCGGCGGCGTCGATCGCCGCGTTGCAGTTGGCGCTCACGCTCGGTGCCGCCTTCAGCAGGCAGTTGAGGATGTTGCCCTTGCCGGGCTTCGTCAGCTTGCAGAACTGCTGGGCGTCGCGGTTGCAGATCTGGCCGACGGCGGCCTGGGCCGCGGCGCGGGCGGCGAGGAGGCCCTGCACCCGGACGAGATCGACCTTGCAGGCCTGCGAAACTTTCGGGTTCTGCTCAAGGCAACCCTCGATGCGCCCGCCGCCGAGGTTGATGCCCTTGCAGTGCTTGAGGATGTCTGCGCCGCAGCTGTCGGCGAGGATGTCGATCGCCTGGGCATAGCCGATGGTCTGTGCGGCGGCTGGCTGCACCGGACCGAGTGCGGCGATCGCCGCCACGGCTGCAACGGCAAAAATCGCCCGCCGCGGACGTCGTGTGTCCAACTTGGTCGTCATGAAGGCCCCCTGGCGGAGCAAAAGGCCCGTCCGCCCTCTCCCCCCGCCGGCTCCCCCGGGCGAAGTGGGGCGGCATCGGTGCCTTCTCCCGTGCTCCTGGATGCGATCCTGACGAAAAAGGTCAGGCGCGTCGATCCCCGGATTTACCCGGAAGCGACACGACAGGCGCAGGATGCGGCGGTCAACGGACCTTCGACGTTTCCTCCGCTGGAGGCAGATAGACGCCGCGGGGATCGTCCGCTGCCGCCGGTGCCAGCTCAGGCGGCGGCAGGTAGGGCTCGTCGGGCTGGCCGAACGGGGGCAAGTCCCGAAGCTTGCCGGATGACGGGGCGTTGCGGGACCCTGGCGTGCGATCGCTGGTGAGGGGGCGGGGCATGGACGGACCGGTGGTGCGGATCAGTTGGCGGTCGCCTGCATCGGCGGACTTTGCTCGTCCGGGTTCGGCAGCGGCGGAAGGTCGGCGGGGTCGTCCGGCTCGGGCTCGGTGATCGGCGGGATTGGCGGGCCGAGGGGATCGGACGGGTCGACGGGACCCCGCTTCGGATCGGGCTGCTGCGGGTCGGCGGGCTGTTGGGTCATCGGGCTTGTCCTCGGGAGAGCGGCAGTCCGGGAAATGAACGATCGCGACGGCGCGGTCGTTCCGCGCGCAGCGGCGTTCTGGTCACGGGGCGGCCAGCCCCTGTCCCGCCCCGGACCGAAAGCGTACGCTCGGGCGATGGCCACGGGAGGACCGGAGCGGTGAAGAAGGGCTACAAGCAACTGCTGGCGGAAGCCGGCGCGGAGGTCACGGCCGTCGAACCGGCCGAGGCGCTGTCCCTGCACGGCCACGACGACGTCGTCTTCGTCGATCTGCGCGATCCGCGCGAACGTGAGCGCGACGGCAGCATCCCGGGCGCCTTCTCCTGCCCGCGCGGCATGCTGGAGTTCTGGGTGGACCCCGAGAGCCCCTACGCCAAGCCGGTGTTTCAGGAGCCGAAGCGCTTCGTCTTCTTCTGTGCCAGCGGCTGGCGCTCGGCGCTGGCGACGAAGACGGTGCAGGACATGGGGCTCGATAACGTCAGCCACCTCGCCGGCGGCTTCGGCGCCTGGAGGACGGCCGGCGGCCCGGTCGCGCCGGTCGTGCCGAAGCCGGCGGGCTGAGGGGCGCCGTCCGCCGCCGCCCGCTCAGGCGACGTCGGCGATCGGCTCCGCGGCGGCGGCGAGGCGCGCGATGGAGGGGTAGGCGGCGGGCGTCGTCATGGTGTTGATGACGTCGCGCATCGTCACGAGACCCACCGGGCGACCGGCCTCGCAGCAGGCCACCGCCTGGCCGGCGCCGGCGTCCGACATCACCTTGCTCGCCACCTCGATCGGGTCCGTCGCCGCCACCCGCGGCAGGCCGTCGGAGGGCATCGCCCCGGGGGCGAGGGTGGTCATGACGGATTCCACCAGGATCACCCGGCCGCGGTTCACCTCCTTGACGAAGCTCGCGACATAGTCGTCGGCCGGCGTCATCACGATGTCCTGGGCGGTGCCCTTCTGGACGAGCTCGCCGTCGCGCAGGATGGCGATGTGGTCGCCGAGCCGGAGCGCCTCGTCGAGATCGTGGGTGATGAAGACAATGGTCTTGCGGATCTCGGTCTGCAGGTCGAGCAGCACCGTCTGCATGTCGACGCGGATGAGCGGGTCGAGCGCCGAGAAGGCCTCGTCCATGAGCAGGATCGGCGCATCGTTGGCGAGCGCGCGGGCGAGGCCGACGCGCTGCTGCATGCCGCCCGACAGCTGGTTCGGGTACTTCTCCTCGAAGCCCTTGAGGCCCACCCGCTCGATCCAGCGCATCGCAGTGTCGCGGCGCTCGGCCGGCGCGGTACCGCGCACCTTGAGGCCGAACATGGTGTTGTCGAGCACCGTCCAGTGCGGCAGCAGGCCGAACTTCTGGAACACCATGGCGGTGCGCGTGCGCCGGAACTCGCGCAGTTCCGTCGGCGTCATCTTGACGACGTCGACGTCGTCGACCAGCACCTCGCCGGCGGTCGGCTCGATCAGGCGGTTGATGTGGCGGATGAGCGTCGACTTGCCGGAGCCCGACAGCCCCATCACCACCTGGATCGCCCCGCCGGGGATGTCCATCGAGATGTCGCGCAGGCCGAGCACGTGGTTATGCGCGAGCAGCTCCGTCTTCGTCATGCCTGCCTTGACGCGCTCCACGTAGGCGGCCGGCTCGGACCCGAAGATCTTGTAGACGTGCCGGAGCTTGATGCCGTCGATCCTAGTGCCCATGCCTAGTGCCCATGCACGATCTCCCGGTGCTTCTGCAGCCGCCGGCCGAATTCCTGGCTGACGCGATCGAAGATGATGGCGATGCCGACGATGGCGAAGCCATTGAAGACGCCGAGGGTGAAGTACTGGTTGGCGATCGCCTTCAGCACCGGCTGGCCGAGGCCCTGCACGCCGATCATAGAGGCGACGACGACCATCGAGAGCGCCATCATGATCGTCTGGTTGACGCCGGCCATGATGGTCGGCAGCGCCAGGGGAAGCTGCACGTTGACGAGGCGCTGCCAGCGCGAAGAGCCGTAGGCGTCGGCCGCCTCGATGACGTCGCGGTCGACGAGGCGGATGCCGAGGTCGGTGAGGCGGATCACCGGCGGCAGCGCGTAGATGACGACAGCGATCAGGCCCGGCACCTTGCCGATGCCGAGCAGCATCACCACAGGGATCAGGTAGACGAAGCTCGGCATCGTCTGCATGACGTCGAGGATCGGCATGACGACGCTGCGCATGCGCTTGGAGAACGACATCACGACGCCGAGCGGGATGCCGATGACGAGGGCGGTGAGGGTCGCCACAACGATCATCGCGATCGTCTTCATGGTGTCGTCCCACATGCCGAAATAGCCGATGGCGAAGAGCGCCAGCGCCGCGCCGACGACGATCTTGAGGCTGCGGCTGGCGAGCCAGGCGATGGCGAGGATGCCGACGAGGATGATCGGCCAGGGCGTCGTCGTCATCAGCCGCTCGACCCAGATCATGAAGATCTTCAGCGGCTCGAAGGCGATCTCGAAGCTCTCGCCATAGGCGCGGGTGAAGTTGCGGAAGCCTTCGTCGATGGCCTTCTTCAGGGCCGTCAGGCGCTCGTTGTCCATCGTCGGGAACGTCGTGAACCACTCCATCGCCGTGCTCCCGTCCATGTGCCCCGCGAGGATGTCCGGCGCGATCCGCCGGCCCTGACGCCGGCGTGCGCCTTGAGGGCGGAGGGCGGACGACCGCCCTCCGCCGCAGCCTGCCTCAGATCGAGGCCTTGATCTTCTCGGCCGCCTCCGGGCTGACCCACTTCTCCCAGACCTGCGGCTGCGTCTTCAGGAAGTGGATGGCGCCCTGCTCGCCGGTCGCCTGGTTGTCGACCATCCAGGCGAGCAGCTTGTTGACGGTATCGTTGCTCCACGTCCGTTTCGTCAGATACTCGTAGGCCGGGCCGGCGGCGTCCTTGAAGCGCGACGTCACGACGGTGAAGATTTCCGACTTCGACCAGGCGTTCGGCTTCGGGTCCGGGCAGTCGAGCACGGTGTTGCAGCGGTTCCACTCGGCCGGGTCGTGGGTGACGCCGTCGCCCATCGACAGCTTCACCATCTCGTACTTGCCGAGAATGGCGGTCGGCGCCCAGTAGTAGCCAAGCCAGCCTTCCTTGCGCTCGTAGGCCTTGGCGATCGAGCCGTCGAGGCCGGCGCCGGAGCCGGTGTCGACCATCACGAAGCCCTTGTCGGCGGCGCCGTAGGCCTTGAAGAAGTTGGCGGTGAGGATCTGGCAGGCCCAGCCGGTCGGGCAGTTGTAGACGGCGCCCTTGGAGGCGTCTTCCGGTGCCGGGAAGAGCTCCGGATGCTTCAGGGCGTCGTCGATCGTCTTGATGTCGGGATGGGCATCAGCGAGGTACTTCGGAATCCACCAGCCCTCGACGCCGCCGTCCGGCAGGGCCTCGGAGGCGAAGTACAGCCGGCCCTCGCCGACCGCCTTGTCGAGCGGCTCGCGGGCGGCGTTGACCCACGCTTCCGGGGCGACGTCGGGCTCGCCCTTCTCCATCATCGACGTCAGGGTCGGCGTGGTGTCGCCGGGAACGAGCTCGGCGTTGCAGCCGTAGCCCTTCGACAGGATGATCTGGTCGATCCAGGCCAGCACCTCGGCGGAGGCCCAGTTCATGTTGGCGATGGTGACGGTGCCGCAGTCGGCGGCGCGCGCCGGCGCCGTGCCGCCGAGGGATACGCCGGCGGCGAGCCCTGCGGCGACGATCGTCGAGGCGAGAAGTCTTTTCATGAGGTCACGGCTCCCACTCTGGTTGGTCACGTCGTCGAAACGCTGGCGCCGGCAGGCCGCCGCTGTCGAATGACCCACCCCCTCGGGGGGTGATCGAAGCACGCCCGGCGGACATCGCGGTGGCCGCTGCCAACCAGCGGCGCTGACGCCGTCCCCGGTCGCTAGTTCCCGGGTCTCTCGTCCCGCTGCGTCGACGCCGCGCCGCCGCCCCGTCGGCGCCGCGGTTTGGCCATGTCCTCCAAGCTAACGGAGGAACCGCCCCGGTCAATACCGGCGATCCGCGAAATCACCCAGGTCCGGAACAATGCGATCAGCGGGTCGTCGAGGTCCTCGGGATGCAAGCTGAGGAAGTAACCATAGCCGTCCTTGTACTCGACATCACGGGCAGGAACGCCGAGACTTCCATCGTTCATCTCTTCGATGAAGAGATCGATGTCGGCGAGCACGACGCCGTGGCCGCGTTTTGCGTACTGGACGGCGAGGGCGAGGGTGTCGAAGGTGATCCCCTTGACGGTGTCGATGCGCAGGCCGCCGACGCGGGCGAACTGCGTCCACAGGTGGCTCGGCGCCTGCCCCTCGACGCGAACGTGCAGCAGCTCGCTGGCGGCGATCAGTTCGCCGAGCGGCCGCCCCGCGAAGCGCGCGGCGAGCGCCGGCGAACAGACTGGCGTCACCCGCTCCATCCACAGGAGGTCGAGGATGTCGTCGGAGACGGTCGGCTTGTCGTAGACGACGGCGACGTCGACCTCGCGCGCCGGCAGGCCGTTGCCGTAGGCGCTCGAGACGTCGATGGCGACGTTCGGATATTCGCCGCGGAACTCGTGCAGAAGCTGCATGCCGACCCGCTGCAGGAAGGTCGGCGGCATGTGCACCTTGAGGACGCGCTCGGCCGTCTCCTCGCTGCGGATCTCGTCCAGCACCTTCTCGATGCGGTCGAAGCTCTTTTCCAGCACGGGCAGGAGCTTGGCACCCGCCTCGGTGAGGGCGATGCCCTGCGCGCGGCGGTCGATCAGGCGCTTGCCGATGAGCTGCTCGAGGCTGATGACGTGGCGGCTGAGGGCACTCTGGGTGACGTGCAGCGACTGCGCGCCGCCGGTGAAGCTGAGCCGCCGGCCGACCGCCTCGAAGGCGCGCAACGCATTGAGCGGCAGCCACTTTCTGTCGATCACCCGCCCCTCGATTGGATCATCGGGCCGCCCGGCGACGCGTGGCGTCCGGCGCGGCTCTGGTGTGTCACCCGTGGAAGACCATCTTTTTCTTGCATGGGATGATGAGGTTTGCGCACGGCCGCCTCAATTGCTTTTTTCGAATTGGAGCATGAGTAATCAACATTGTCGCCGGCGCGACCGGCCGTGCCATGCTGACGGGAGGTGACGGAGGCCTCGCATGCGCGACGAACGGCGGATCAGGGACAGTCTCGACACGTGGCGGCCGGGGCACACGCTGCCCCAGGAGTTCTACACCGATCCGGAGTTCTACGCCTTCGACGTCGAGGCGATCTTCGGCGAGAGCTGGCTGATGGTGGGCTTCGAGGTGGAACTGCCGAAGCCCGGCGCCTACCTCGCGCTGACGATCGGGCGGACGCCGATCGTCGTCGTCCGCGACCGCACCGGCACCATCCGCGGCTTCTTCAATTCCTGCCGCCACCGCGGCGCGCAGATCTGCCCGGACGGCCACGGCAAGGCGACGCGGCTGTCGTGCCCCTATCACCAGTGGACCTACGAACTCGACGGCAGCCTGATGCGGGCACGCCTGATGGACGAGAACTTCGATCCGTCGGCCCATTCCCTCCTGCCGATCCACGTCGAGACGGTGGCCGGCGCGATCTACGTGTGCATCGCCGAGACGCCGCCGGACTTCGCCGCCTTCCGCGCCGATCTCGAGCCGATGCTGTCGCCGTTCCGGCTGCGCGAGACGAAGCTCGTGCACGAGGTGACGCTGGTCGAGAAGGCGAACTGGAAGCTCGTCATGGAGAACGGCCGCGAGTGCTATCACTGCGCCGCCTGCCACCCCGAACTCGGCGTCTCCTTCCCCGTCGGCATCACTCCGAAGTTCGCCCAGGAGGAGGGCGAGCGGCAGCGCGCCTATTGCGAGCGCATGGAGGCGAACGGCCTCGAGGTCGGCCCGCGTGACGGCCCGTGGTGGCAGTGCGCCCGCTTTCCGCTCAACGAGGGCATGATCTCGATGTCGCGCGACGGCAAGCCCGCCGTGGCAAAGCCACTGATCGACGTCGACGGCGGCGACCTCGGCTCGTTCCGCTTCGCCACCGAGCCGCACAACTTCACCCACTGCCTCGGCGACTACGTCTTCTCGTTCTCCGCCTATCCGGTCGGGCCGGAGGAGACCCACGTCGTCGGCAAGTGGCTGGTGCGGGCAGACGCAGTGGAGGGGATCGACTACGATCTCGCCCGGCTGGTGGAGACCTGGGACGTCACCAACCGCCAGGACCGCGACCTCGCCGAGATGAACCAGCGCGGCGTCAACGGCCGCGGCTACCGTCCGGGGCCCTATTCCCAGGAGGGGGAGGCGTTCGTGCTGCGCTTCATCGACTGGTACGTCAGCCGCGTCCGCACCCGCGTCGGCGGCCCCACCTTGCGCGTCGCCGAGGTCGCGTGAGCGGTCAGGTCGGACGAGGGCCATCGGGCTTGAAGAGCGGGCGGGCGCGATGAGCCGTCGCAACGACACCGTGCGCCGCGAGACGCTGACGGTCGGCCACGGCTACGACCCGGCCACCGCCAACGGCGCGGCGAAGCCCCCGGCCTACCTGACGTCGACCTTCGTCTATCCGTCCGCGCAGGCGGCGAAGGACCTGCATGTCGCCTTCTTCGACGGCGTCGACAACGGCGCCGGCGGCCACATCTACGGCCGCCTCGGCCACCCCAATCTCGACATGGTGGAGGCGCGGCTCGCCGCCCTCGACGGCGCCGAGGCGTCGGCGGCCTTCGCCACCGGCATGGCGGCGATCACTGCCGTCCTCCTCACCCAGCTGTCGCCGGGCGACACGCTCGTCCACTGCCGGCCGATCTATGGCGGCACCGACGCCTTCGTGCACCAGGAACTGCCGCGCTTCGGCATCCGCGCCTTCGGCTTCTCCGACGGCACCGACCGCGAGTCGATCGAGGCCGCCGCCGATGCGGCCATCGCGGCCGGGCCGGTCGGTCTCGTCTGGGCGGAGACGCCGGCCAACCCGACCGCCGCCGTCACCGACATCGCGCTTCTCGCCGCCGTCGCCGACGATATCGGCCGGCGCCAGGGCCGCCGGCCGCTCGTCGGCATCGACAACACCTTCCTCGGACCGTTCGTGCAGAGCCCGCTCGCCCACGGCGCCGATCTCTGCATGACGTCGCTGACCAAGTACGCCGGCGGCCACAGCGACCTGCTCGCCGGCGGCGTCAGCGGTGCGGCGGACGTCATCGCGCGCCTCAAGATGTTCCGCACCCTCGTCGGCTCGACGCTCGACGCCCACACGTCCTGGCTGCTGCTGCGCTCGTTCGAGACGATGCACCTGCGCACCGAGAGGGCGGCCGAGAACGCGCTCGCCGTCGCAACCTTCCTCCGCGACCACCCGAAGGTGGCGAGCGTCACCTACCTCGGCTTCCTGGCCCCCGGAACGCGGGCCCGCGCCGCCTTCGAGCGGCAATGTTCCGGCGCCGGTTCGACCTTCTCGTTCCGCATCCGCGGCGGCGAGGCGGAGGCGTTCCGCATGCTCGACCGCTTGCGCGTGCTGCGCATGGCCGTCAGCCTCGGCGGCACCGAGACGCTGATCTGCCACCCGGCCACGACCACCCACTACGCGGTGCCGAAGGAGCGCCGCGAGGCCGCCGGCATCGACGACGCGACGCTGCGGCTGTCCGTCGGCATCGAGCATATCGACGACCTGATCGCCGACCTCGGCGCGGCGCTGGAGGAGGTCTGATGGACGACGGCGCAGGGCACATTCCAGCGCAGGATCCGCGGTCTCAGGTCGGCAAGTTCGCGCCGCCGCGCGAGCGTTTCGACGTCGTCGTGATCGGCGCCGGCCCGGCCGGGCTCGCCGCGGCGCTGGAAGCGGCGCGCGCCGGGCTGTCGGTGAAGCTCGTCGACGAGAACCCCGTCGGGCCCGGCCTCGTCGGCCTCGACGTGCCGCTGCTCTATGGCGGCCGCGCCGACGCCTCGATCGGGTCGCCGCAGCGCATGCTCGAGCAAATGCTGGCGACCAACCCGGACCTCGCCGAGGCCTTCGAGCTCGGCATCGACGTGGCGCTCGGCACCGCCGCCTGGGGCGTCTTCGTCGAGGGTGACGCCCTGCACGCGCTGCCGGGGCCGGTGGTCGGGCTCGCCGACGAGACGGCGGCGTGGCTCTGCGGCTTCGACCAGTTGATCGTCGCGAGCGGCGCCCGCGACCTCGTCTACTCGTTCGACGGTGCCGACCAGCCGGGCGTCGTCGGCGCGGTCGCGCTCACGGCGCTCATCGAGCGCTACGAGGCCTTCGACGGCCGCAGTCTCGTCGTGCTCGGCTCCGACGATCTGGCGCTGACGGCGGCAGAAAGCGCGCTCGCCCGCGGCCTGGCGGTGGCGGCGCTGGTCGAGGTGGCGCCGGCGCCGCTCGGCGATCCGTTTCGCATCGCCGAGCTGAGCGAGCGCGGCGTCCGCGTGATCACCGGCAGTGTCGTGCGGTCGGCCGTGCAGGGCCTGTTCGGCGTCGCCGGTGTGGTCGTGGCGGCGGTGGACGGGGACCGGCCGGACCAGACCATCGCCTGTGACACCCTCTGCCTCGCCGTCGGCCGCGTCCCGGTGATCGACCTTCTCGACGCCGCCGGTGTGCGCGTCGTGCTCGACGGGAGACGCGGCGGCTTCGTGCCGGCGAGCCCCGACGGCGTCTCGACCTCGCTGCCGTCGGTCTTCGTCGCCGGCGATTGCGCTGGCGTCGGCCGCCGCCTGGTGACGCTAGAGGAGGCCGCGGAGCACGGCCGTCGGGCCGCGGCCGCAGTGCTCGCCGCCCGCGGTGCAACCGCGTCCGAAGGTGATGCCGCGTTCGCCGCTCCAGCGCTGCTCTCGAACGGCGACGACCAGCTGCCGCACCGGCGCCGCTGGATGGAGACGCTGCTGTCGACCGGCGGCACCGACGTGCTCGTCTGCCCGTGCGAGGAGGTGACGCGCGCCGAACTCGTCGGCGTGCAGCCGCCGCGCTATCTCGGCGCCGTGATCCCGGAGAACCGCTGCCGGACGCTGTCGGCGATGGCCGGGGAGGGGACGCCGAGCCACGACCAGATGAAGCGGCTCACCCGCGTCACGATGGGCCCGTGCCAGGGCCGGCGCTGCCGCGAGCAGGTGGCGATGGTGATGGCGATCGGCGCCGGCGTGCCGGTGGAAGGCATCCCGCTCGCCGGCTACCGCGCGCCGGTACGGCCGCTGCCGCTTTCCGTGCTGGCGACCCTGCCGGAGGCCGCCGCCTCCGAGGAGCAGTGGGACGTCTGGTTCGGCATTCCCACCCAGTGGGTCCCGTATGATGCGATCGGCACCCCGCGCGAGCAGGAACTGATCGAATTCACCATGCACATGTGAGCGGCCCGATGGATGCTCCCCTCCGCGCCTCGGTGGTCGTCGTCGGCG
>CALRZT010000098.1:0-13756 GCA_943372725.1 Pseudoxanthobacter soli DSM 19599 | reverse complement strand
ATCTGGCGCCGCTCCTTCGACGTGCCGCCGCCCGGCGGCGAGAGCCTGAAGGACACCGCTGCCCGCACGCTGCCCTATTTCCATACGGAGATCCTGCCGCGGGTGAAGGCCGGCGAGCGGGTGCTGGTCGCCGCCCATGGCAACAGCCTGCGCTCGATCATCATGGACCTCGAGGGCCTGTCAGGCGAGGAGATCGTCGCCCGCGAGCTCGCGACGGGCTCGCCGATCATCTACCGCCTCGACGCCGAGGGCCGCATCGCCGAGAAGCGCGACCTCGCCGCCTGATCCTCCCGCCCGCCCGTCCGAGGAGGCTGCCGTGGAAGATGCCGTCGCCGCCCCCGCGATCGAGATCCGCTCCCTCACCGAGGAAGCGATCCGCGAGCACGCCCGCGGCCTCTCCGAGGTGCTCGCCGACTGCGTCGAGGGCGGTGCCTCGGTCGGCTTCATGCTGCCCTACGCGATCGAGGACGCGATGCCCTACTGGCACGCCGTCGCCGATGCGGTCGGGCGCGGCGAGCGCCTCTGCCTCGCCGCCCTGGTGGACGGCCTCGTCGTCGGCACCGCGCAGCTGACCTTCGCGCCGATGCCGAACCAGCCGCACCGGGCGGACGTGTCGAAGCTGCTCGTCCACCGTGCGGCCCGCAACCACGGCCTCGGCACAGCGCTGATGCACCAGCTCGAGATCGAGGCGGCCCTGCACGGGCGCTCGCTGCTCGTTCTCGACACCGCCGTCGGCGGCGGCGCCGAGGCGCTCTACGAGCGGATGGGCTGGAATCCCGTCGGCGAGGTGCCGGGCTATGCGCTGTGGCCCGACGGCGGCGAGTGCGCGACGCGCTTCTACTGGAAGCGACTGGACGGCTGAGCGAAGGCACGTGCTGCCCTTGGCAGGGCCTATTTGCCGCCCGCGCGGCTCACGCCGTGCGCCCGCTCTCACACCTCGATGTTGTCGATGAGCCGCGTCGCGCCGAGCTTCGCCGCGGCGACGATGACGAGGGCGTCGCCCGGCTGCGGCTCGGAGAGGTCGCTCTGCCGCCGCACCGCGACGTAGTCGACGTGCCAGCCGCGGCCGGCGAGCGCCGCTGCCGCGTCCGCCTCGACGCCACCGATGCTCTCGCCGGCTCGAAGGCTCGCCGCCGCCCGCTCCAGGATGCGCCGGAGCGCCGGCGCCTCGGCGCGCTCGTCCGCGGTGAGGTAGCCGTTGCGCGAGGACAGGGCGAGGCCGTCCTCGGCGCGTGCCGTCTCGACGCCAACGATC
Organism: Pseudoxanthobacter soli DSM 19599; assembly: GCA_943372725.1. GTDB lineage: Bacteria > Pseudomonadota > Alphaproteobacteria > Rhizobiales > Segnochrobactraceae > CAMDHY01. The sequence continues at coordinate 12,501 of CALRZT010000098.1, read as the reverse complement.
TCGACGCCCATCGACAGCTGCCGCACCATCGCCTCGACGACGCGCAGCTGCTGGTAGTCCTTCTTGCCGAACACCGCGACCGCCGGCCGAACCATCAGGAAGAGCTTCGCCACCACGGTGGCCACGCCGGTGAAGAAGCCCGGGCGGACCGCGCCTTCCAGGATGTCGGTCAGCGCCGGCGGCGGCACGACGCGCACGGTCTGCGGCTCGGGATACATCTCCGCCACCGTCGGCGCATAGACGACGTCGACGCCGAGGGCGCCGAGCTTCTCGAGGTCGGCCTCGAAGGTGCGCGGATAGCGGTCGAAGTCCTCGCTCGGGGCGAACTGCAGCGGGTTGACGAAGATCGACACCGCGACCGGGCCGCCGCGCGCCCTGGCGACGCGCACGAGGTCGAGATGGCCCTCGTGCAGGTTGCCCATGGTGGGCACGAGCGCGCACGGCTGCTGCGGCCCTGCGCCCTGCGGCAGGCGGCGCCGCAGGTCGGCGACGGTGCGGACGACGTCCATGTCTGGCCGTCGGCTCAGGCGGTCTGCTTCTTCGGCGTGCCGAAGACGTGCTCCGGCCCGGGGAAGCGGCGTGCCTTGACGTCGGCGGCATAGGCAGCGGCCGCCTCCGACAGCTGCGCACCGAGCTCGGCATAGCGCTTGACGAAGCGCGGCTTGAAGTCGTCGAACAGGCCGACGAGGTCCTCGCTGACCAGCACCTGGCCATCGCAGGCCGGCGAGCCGCCGATGCCGATGGTGACGATCGGCAGTTCCGCGGTGATCTGGCGGGCGATCGGCTCCAGCATCGCCTCGAGCACGACGGAGAAGGCGCCGGCGTCGGAGATGGCGCGGGCGTCGTCGCGGATCTTGATCGCCTCGGCATCCGTGCGCCCGCGGGCGCGGAAGCCGCCGAGGGTGTTCACCGCCTGCGGCGTCATGCCGACGTGGCCCATCACCGGGACGCCGCGCTGGGTGAGGAAGTGGACGGTTTCGGCCATCTCGGCGCCGCCCTCGAGCTTCACCGCGCCGCAGCCGGTCTGCGCCATGATGCGTGCTGCGGTGCGGAAGGCCTGCTCCGGGCTCTCCTGGTAGCTGCCGAAGGGCAGGTCGACCACGACGAGCGAGGTCTGCGACCCCCGCACGACGGCGGCGCCGTGGGCGATCATCAGCTCCGGCGTCACCGCGACGGTCGATTCGAAGCCGTAGACGACCATGCCGAGGCTGTCGCCGACCAGCAGCACATCGACGTGCGGATCGAGGAATTTCGCCGTCGCCGCCGTGTAGGCGGTCAGTACGACGACCGGCTCACCGCCTTTCCGGGCCGCGACTTCCGGTGCGGTGACCCGGCGTGACCGTCCCGCTGCGCTCATCTTGGCTCGTCCCGGCCGCCGTCTGTTTTGTCCGCGGAGCGTTGGCGACCTCTCGCTCCGCGATCACGAATTTGTAACGCTGCACTGCGGCATATTCAACGCCGATCGGCGGCGGCCGTTGCCATGGCACGCGAACCACGCCCTCCAGCGTCTGCGCCGCTTGGCGCGCCGGGGGTCGGGTGCTATCTGGCACGCCATGACCCGTGCCCCACAGCCGCTCATCCGCAACTTCTCGATCATCGCCCACATCGACCATGGCAAGTCGACGTTGGCCGATCGCCTCATCCAGCGCACCGGTGGCCTCACCGCCCGCGAGATGAAGGATCAGGTGCTCGACTCGATGGACATCGAGCGCGAGCGCGGCATCACCATCAAGGCGCAGACGGTCCGCCTCGAATACCCGGCGAAGGACGGCAAGACCTACGTCCTGAACCTCATGGACACGCCCGGCCACGTCGACTTCGCCTATGAGGTGTCGCGCTCGCTCGCCGCCTGCGAGGGCTCGCTGCTCGTCGTCGACGCCAGCCAGGGCGTCGAGGCGCAGACGCTCGCCAACGTCTATAAGGCGATCGACAACAACCATGAGATCGTGCCGATCCTCAACAAGATCGACCTGCCCGCCGCCGAGCCCGAGCGCATCAAGGAGCAGATCGAGGAGGTGATCGGCCTCGACGCCTCCAACGCCGTGATGATCTCGGCCAAGACCGGCCTCGGCATCGACGACGTGCTGGAGGCGATCGTCACCCGCCTGCCGCCGCCGCAGGGCGACGTCGACGCGCCGCTGAAGGCGATGCTGGTCGACAGCTGGTACGACGCCTATCTCGGCGTCGTCGTGCTGGTGCGCGTCATCGACGGCAAGATGCGCAAGGGTCAGCGCATCCTGATGATGGGCACCGACGCCGCCTACGAGGTGGAGCGGCTCGGCGTCTTCACCCCGAAGATGGTGGCGATGGACGCGCTCGGTCCGGGCGACGTCGGCTTCTTCACCGCCTCCATCAAGGAAGTGGCCGATACCCGCGTCGGCGACACCATCACCGACGAGAAGAAGCCCGCCGCCGAGATGCTGCCGGGCTTCCGGCCGGCGCAGCCGGTGGTGTTCTGCGGGCTGTTCCCGGTCGACGCCGCCGACTTCGAGGACCTGCGGTCGGCGATGGGGCGGCTGCGCCTCAACGACGCGAGCTTCTCCTTCGAGATGGAGTCCTCGGCGGCGCTCGGCTTCGGCTTCCGCTGCGGCTTCCTCGGGCTGCTGCACCTCGAGATCATCCAGGAGCGGCTGGAGCGCGAGTTCAACCTCGACCTGATCGCGACCGCCCCCTCGGTCGTCTACAAGATCACCCAGACCAACGGCACCGAACTCGAGCTCCACAACCCGGCCGACATGCCGGACCCGGTGAAGATCGAGGAGATCGCCGAGCCGTGGATCCGCGCGACGATCCTGACGCCCGACGACTATCTCGGCTCGGTGCTGAAGCTCTGCCAGGAGCGGCGCGGCGTGCAGGTCGACCTGAGCTACGTCGGCAAGCGGGCGATGGCGACCTACGACCTGCCGCTGAACGAGGTGGTGTTCGACTTCTACGACCGCCTGAAGTCGATCTCGAAGGGCTACGCCTCCTTCGACTACCAGCTGACCGACTACCAGCCGGGCGATCTCGTGAAGATGCAGATCCTCGTCAACGCCGAGCCGGTCGACGCCCTGTCGATGCTCGTCCACCGCACCCAGGCGGAGCGGCGCGGTCGGGCGATGTGCGAGAAGCTGAAGGAACTGATCCCGCCGCACATGTTCCAGATCCCGGTGCAGGCGGCAATCGGCGGCAAGATCATCGCCCGCGAGACGATCCGGGCGCTCCGGAAGGACGTGACGGCGAAGTGCTACGGCGGCGACGCCACCCGCAAGCGCAAGCTCCTCGACAAGCAGAAGGAGGGCAAGAAGCGCATGCGCCAGTTCGGCCGCGTCGAGATTCCCCAGGAGGCCTTCATCGCCGCGCTGAAGGTGGACGTCTAGGCCCGCGCACCAAAGTCTGCGCGCACCCGCACGCCTTGGACCTCCCCGGCCGAGCCCAGCCAGCCGCGGGGTGGCGCTCTCGTCCCTTGCCCCGCCCTCACCCCGTTGGGATGCGGGCTCTCGCGTTGTCGACGACGACGGTGAGGCTCGCCCGTACGATCTGCAGGACGGTGCGGTCGATGCGCGATTCGGCCTGCGCCTCCCGCATCCCCACCGTCTCCTCGACGAGGCCGAGCGTGGCGTCGAGGGCGGCGTGGGCGCGCGCGGGATCGTGCTCGCCATAGCGCGCGATCGTCTCGATGTAGGACCGTTCCAAAAGGTCGGCGATCAGCACCACCGCCGAGGTCTCGAAGGAGACGCGGTCGGCCGCATAGTCGGGGCCGGCGTCGTTTGAGGCGTAGTTTCCCTTCATGTCGCCACCGCTCGTCATCCGGCAGGGCGCTGGAGCGGGCGTGGTCGCTCCCGCGCGGACAAGACGTTCGTACGTCGCCTGGCGCGAAACGGATCACACGATGCCGCATTTCTGTGCCGCGGCTTCGGCGGCGACCGCTCCCGGGCCGAGCGGCGGCCGGGAGCGGGGATTTCGGCGGCGCCGCGGCGCCTGCGGATCAGCCGTAGCGGTAGGGCGCGCCGGCCTTCTGCATGGTGTCGGTGTATTTCTTCAGGATCTCGACGACCTTGGCGTCGCGCGGGCTGCGCTGGGCGATCTCGTCCCAGAACTTCAGCGCCTCGTCCTCGACCTGCTTCCACTCCTCGGGCGGAATGGTGGTGAGTTCGAGCTTGCCGCCGGTGACGCGGTAGTGCGCCTCGCCCCACCAGTACCAGTGCTGCCGGTAGTAGTTGGAGCTGTCCATCGACAGCTGGAACAGCGTCTTCAGGTGCTCCGGCAGCTCGTTCCAGCGGTCGGAATTGGCGAAGTAGGAGCCGCACCAGGCGCCGGAGATGTTGTTCGTCAGGTAGTACTTGGTGATGTCGGCCCAGCCGACGGTGTAGGCCTCGGTGGCGCCGCACCAGGCGACGCCGTCGATCTCGCCGGTCTGGATGGCGACCTCGATGTCCTCCCACGGCAGCGTCACCGGCACCACGCCGAAGCGCTCGAGGAAGCGGCCGCCCGTCGGGAAGGTGAAGACGCGCAGGCCCTTGAGATCGGCGACGCTGCGGATCGCCTTCGTCGTGACGAAGTTGCACGGGTCCCACGAGCCGGCGCCGAGCCACTTCACGCCCGGCACCTCGGCATAGGCCTCCTCCCAGATCTGGTTGAGGCCGTAGTTGTGGAAGAGGGCCGGGATGTCGAGGCTGTAGCGCGAGGCGAACGGGAAGTAGGCGGCGAACACCGCCACGTCGACCGGCGAGGCCATCGAGTCGTCGTCGCTCTGGGCGGCGTCGATGGTGCCCTGCTGGACGGCGCGGAACAGCTCGCCCTGCGGCACCAGCTGGTCGGCGGTGTAGAGTTCGATCGTCATCTCGCCGTTGGCGGCCTTGTTGAAGGCCTCGATCGACGGCTTGATGACGTGCTCGGCGAGCGCCGGGCCGGCATAGGTCTGCAGGCGCCACTTGATCGGGCTCTGCGCCTTGACGTAGGGCGCGGCGAGCGTCGTGGCGCCGACGGCGCCGGCACCGGCGAGGCCGGCGTTCTTCAGGAACTGGCGTTTGCTGAGGCGCTTGGTCTCGCTCATTGCTCTTCCCCTTTTGTTGCCCGCTTGGCGGGGCCGTGGAGACGGCGGCCGGCGGCCACCGTCAAAAAAGGCAAAGGGCCGGCGTCAGCGGCCCATGTAGGCGTTCGGCAGCCACAGGGCGACCTGCGGGAACACCATCAGGATGACGATGGTCAGCACCATCATCAGCGCGAACGGCACCACCGAGCGATAGATGTCGCCGAGCGTGATCTCCGGCGGCGCCATCGCCCGCATCAGGAACAGGTTATAGCCGAACGGCGGGGTGATGTAGGCGATCTGGCAGGTGATCGTGTAGAGGATGCCGAACCAGATCGGGTTGAAGCCGAGCTTCAGCACCAGCGGGATGTAGAGCGGCGCGACGATGACCAGCATCGCCGTATCGTCGAGGAACATCCCCATGATGATGAACGACAGCAGCATCAGGACAAGGATCGTCCAGGGATCGAGATCCAGGCTGCCGAGCAGTAGGCCCTCGATCGCCTTGACCGCGCCGAGGCCGTCATAGACGGCGCCGAAGCAGAGCGCGGCGAGGATGATCCACAGGAACATGCAGCTGATGCCGAGCGTGCCGCGGCTGGTGTCGGCGAGCACCTTGACGGTGAGCCGTCCGGAGACGGCGGCGGCGAGCGTCGCGAGCAGCGCGCCGACGACCGAGCTTTCCACGAGGCTCGTGTAGCCGCCGAGGAACAGGCCCATCATGACGCCGAAGACGAGGAGCGGCAGGATGCCGGCGCGCAGCGCAGCGAACTTCTCGCGCGGCGTGATCGCCGCCCGCTCCTCCGCCGGCATCGCCGGGCCCATGTGCGGCTGCAGGCGGCAGCGCACGTAGATGTAGATGCCGAAGATCGTCGCCATCAGGAGGCCTGGGCCGACGCCGGCGAGCCAGAGCTGCAGCACCGGCTGGCGGGCGATCATGGCGTAGAGCACGAGGACGACGCTCGGCGGGATGAGGATGCCGAGCGAGGAGCCGCCTTGGATGACGCCGGTCACCATCGTCTTGTCGTAGCCGCGGCGCAGAAGCTCCGGCAGCGCCACGGTGGCACCGATCGCCATGCCGGCGACGCTGAGGCCGTTCATGCAGGAGATCACCACCATCAGCCCGAGGGTGCCGAGCGCGAGGCCGCCACGCACCGAGCCGAACCAGATGTGGAACATCCGGTAGAGATTGTTGGCGACGCCGGACTCCGAGAACATGAAGCCCATGAAGACGAAGAACGGCACCGTGATCAGCGGGAACCAGTTCATCACCTGGATGGCGGCGTTGAACGGCATCTCCATCGAGCCGGCGCCCCAGAGGGCTAGCGCCGCCGCCGCGCCGACGAAGCCTATGACGCCGAAGACGAACTGCCCGGTGAGGAGCAGCACCATCATCGTCGCGAACATGAAGAGGGTGATCAGCTCCGGGCTCATGCGACCGGATTCCGGTCGATCGAAGGCTCGCCGATCGGCGTGCCGCGCAGGAGGGCGATGTCCTTGCACAGGTTCGACAGCGCCTGCAGCAGCACGAGGAAGACGCCGAGCGTCATCACCATCTTGATCGGCCACATCGGCGGCGCCCAGGAGGTGTAGTTCTTCTGGCCGTAGGTGAGCGCGTATTCGGTGCTGGAGAGACCGCCGGCGATCACCACCCCGAGATAGAAGATGACGAAGAAGATGGTGAAGGCGTCGATCATCGCGCGGGTGCGCGGCGTGCGGGCGCCGTAGATGAGGTCCATCCGGACGTGGCTGCCCATCTGCATCGCGTAGGCGCCGCCGAGCAGGTAGTAGGCCGACAGCACGAACTGCGACATCTCCAGTGCCCAGTTCACCGGTTGGCCGAGGAAGGCGCGCGAGGCGACGGCGTAGAGCATGATCGCCGCGAGGACGAAAAACAGGCCCATGGCGAAATGGCCGACGGCCTTGTTGAAGGCGTCGACGGCGCGCACGAAGGTGACGACGGCCCTAGGCACGATGGACCGCCCCGGCGTCACCGCCCTCCGTCACGCCGCAGCGACCCGCAAAAACGAACCGGGCCGGGTGCGACCGGCCCGGGTACCACGAACAGCGATGCGTCAAACCCCCGGCTCCCTCGTCGAGACCGGTCGATCTTTTCAGATCGAAACTCACCGTCAAGCCGCAATCGGCGCTTTGCGGCTCACCCGAAGGTCGGACGGGGGTGATCGAAGACGGAAGGGAAAGTCCGGCGACAACCGCGCCGCGGGCGACGTCACGTCCCCATCCGGGCGCGACGCGGCGCCCGGACGGGTCGGTGGCGTTCGCCTTACTCGCAGTGGTTCAGCGGCGGGACGCGGCCGTAGAGTTCCTTGGTGAGGATGCGCGGCGTGCCGGTGGGGGCGCCGACATAGATCGTCTTGCCGGTCTTGTCGGACGCCTTCGGCGCTTGGCAGTTCTTGAAGAAGCTCTTCTGGCAGGGATAGGGGCCGATGATCTGGAAGCCGGTCTTCGCCGTCGACGGGTCGGCGGTGGTGATCGGGCAGGAGCAGACGATCTCGTCCTTGGCGACCTTGCCGAGGCCCGGGAACTCCTGGCCCTGGGTGCTGCGGAAGCAGAAGCCGCCGTCGCACTGCGCGTAAGCGCCGTTCGAGGTCTCGGCCGGGCAGGTGTAGATCGCCTGGTCGCCGCCCTTCTTCAGCACCGACGGCGGCAGGCTGAAGGTCGAGATCATGTAGCCGTTGCCGACACCGTCCGCATTGATGTCGCAGACGTTGCCCTCCTTGGTGTTGAACGGCAGGCTGATGCTGTCGCCCTTCTCGACGTCACACTGGCAGTAGGAGACGCCGTCGAACACGAAGCACTTCGCCGCCGCGCACAGCGCGTAGGTCTGGTTCTCGCAGATCTGGAAGCCCTTGTCGGTGGTCGCCGCCACCTCGGTCGCGGCGAACGGCGCAGTCGGCGCCAGCACCAGGAACGCGCCGAGGAGCGCGACGGACCAGAGCACGGGCCGCAGCGAATTCAGTCGTGAAACCAGAAACTTGATCATTCTTTGTAACTCCCGCGGCCGCCGCAGGCCGGCTCAGTGCCCCACCCTATACGGCGGGGACGCGAAAGTCCGTCGCGGCGGCCGAAACATCCCGTGGTCCGGCCGGGGCAGGCCGTCCGGACCGCCTCTCCTCACTCGCACTGGTTCAGCGGCGGCACCTTGCCGTAAAGCGTCTTGGTGGACAGCCGGGCCGAGCCGGTCGGCGCGCCGACGTAGATGGTCGAGCCGGTGTCGTCGTTGGCGACCTTGCCCTTGCAGTACTTGAAGAAGCTCTTCTCGCACGGATAGGGACCGACGATCTGGTAGCCGGTCTTCGCCGTCGACGGATCGGCCGTCGTGATCGGGCAGGAACAGACGATCTGGTCCTTGGCGACCTTGCCGAGACCCGGGAATTCCTGGTTCTGCGTGCTGCGGAAGCAGATGCCGCCGTCGCACTGCGCGTAGGCGCCGGTGGAGGTCTCCGCCGGGCAGGTGTAGAGCGCCTGGTCGCCGCCCTTGGTGAGGCTCTTCGGCAGGCTGAAGGTCGAGACCATGAAGCCGTTGCCGACGCCGTCGGCGTTCACCGAGCAGACGTCGCCGCCCTTGTAGGTCAGCGGGATGCTGACGCTGTCGCCCTTCTTCACGTCGCACTTGCAGTAGGAGACACCGTCGAAGACGAAGCACTTCGCCGTCAGGCAGAGCGCGTAGGTCTGCTTGTCGCAGACGATCAGCGGCGACTTGGCGTCCGGCGCAGCGGCGTCGGTGGCCGCTGCGGCAGGCGCCGCGAGCGACAGGGCGAGAAGCACGGCGACGAAGGTGGACGACAGCGCTGCGCGCAGCTTTGAGAGCGCAAGGACGATCATGGCGGAACTCCCCCTGGCCAGAGATGGCGTTGACGGGAGTCTACGGCCGCAGGTGGCGAAAGTCCTCGCGGAACCGCTCCGAAAATGGAGCGTCGGAGCGCCGAACAGGCGCTTATCCCTCCATAGCGAGTTTTAATGAGCCCTCGCCCGCCGATGCGCCGACAATCGTCGCAATCCCGATCCCGACGGTGAACCAGAGGCGGACCCCATGTCGAACCCGAAGCCCTTCCTGCGCGCGGCGGCCCTGGCGGCGTCGCTCGGTGCCGTGCTCGCCCTCCTGCAGCCGGCGGCGGCCGAGACGACCTTGAAGCTCGCCCACGCCTCGAGCGCCGGCAGTCTCATCAACAAGGCGGCGGAGATGTTCGCCGAGAAGCTCAAAGCCGAGAGCGGCGGCTCGCTGACGGTGCGCATCTATCCGGACGCCCAGCTCGGCGACGAAGGGCCGATTGCCGACGGCGTCGGGGCCGGCTCCATCGACATCGGCCTCGGCGGCGTCGCCGACGCCATCGACCCGAAGCTCAACGTCGTGACGCTGCCGTTCCTGTTCGCGGACGCCAAGGCCGCCCACGCCTTCCTCGACGGGCCGGTCGGCAAGGAAGTGTTCGCCACCGGTGGCGAGACCGGCTTCCACATGCTCGGCGCGCTCGATTCGGGTTTCCGCCAGTTCGCCACCATTGACAAGCAGATCGTCGTGCCGGCCGACATGGCCGGGGTGAAGCTGCGCACGCCGCCGAACCCGGTGATCCTCGCCACCATGAAGGCGCTCGGCGCGCTGCCGCAGTCGATCCCGTTCTCCGAGGTCTACACGGCGCTGCAGTCGCACGTCGTCGACGGCGTCGAGCCGGAGCTGCGCGATTTCTACGACCAGAAGTGGTACGAGATCGTCAAGCACGTCTCGCTGTCCAACTACATCTGGACGCCGAACTACTGGTTCATGAACAAGGCCCGCTATGACGGCCTGACCGACGCGGAGCGCGCCGCGGTCGACAAGGCGGCGGCCGAGACCACCACCTGGTACCGGGCCGAGCTCGGCGGCGTCTATGACGGCGTCATCGCCGAGCTGAAGGGCAAGGGCATCGAAATCGAGGCGATCGACCCGGCGCCCTTCCGCGCCAAGGTCGACCCGGTCTACGCCCAGTTCGGCCAGGAGTGGGGCGCCGACTTCGTCGCCAACGTCCGCAAGGCGGCCGCCGGCCAGTAACCGCTGCCGCAGCCGAGCAACCGCCGCCGGCCCGTGACGGGCCGGCCGTCTCCCGGACCGATGAGCCGTCGCGCCACCGGCGCGGCGGCCATGCCGTCCCGCCACCGCCCGAGGCCCCTATGACCGACACCGCCGGCTCACCGGGCGCGCCCGCCGGCAGGCCGCGCCGGATCCTGGCCCGCCTGCTCGCCGCCGCCGGCGTCGCCGCCTTCGCCGTGACGCTCGGAAGCACGCTCGCCGGCATCCTCGCCCGCTACTTCTCGGTTGGCGGCTTCGAGTGGTCGTTCGAACTCGCCGGCATCGCCTTCCTGTGGACGACTTTCCTCGGCGTCGCCTACGCCGAGCTGCGCGGCGACAACGTCGCCTTCTCGCTCATCGTCGACGCCGCGCCAGCGCGCGCCCGCAAGGCGCTCTCGGTCGTCTCGGCACTGGCGCTCCTCGTCGTCGCCGGCGCGCTGCTGGCGAGCGGGCTCGCGGTGCTGCAGCGCTCGGGCATGGTGCCGACGCCGCTGTTGCGCTGGCCGGGGGCCGTGTCCTCGCTGCCGCTGATCGTTTTCGCGGTGGCCGCCGTGCTGATCGCGCTCGCCCGCCTCGCCGGCTTCCTGCGCCGCTCGCCTTCGGAGGCGCCGCGCCGATGACGGTGGTGCTCCTCATCGGCGGCTTCGTCGTCGCGCTTCTCGCCGGCATCCCGGTGGTGTGGGCGATGGGGCTCGCGAGCCTCGTTGCGCTGACCTTCGGCGACCTCGGCATGCCGCTCGCCTGGTTCGCCCAGCAGACCATTCGAGGTGCCGACTCGATCTCGCTCGCCGCCGTGCCGCTGTTCCTGTTTGCCGCCGAGCTGATGAACCGCGGCGGCCTGACCGAGCGCATCATGCGCGTCGCCGCCCACCTGTTCGGCCGCTTCACCGGCGGCCTCGGCCTTGTCAATGTGGCGACCGCCTTCGTCTATGGCGGCGTCAGCGGGTCGGCCACCGCCGACACCGGCGCGGTGGCCGGCGTGATGATCCCGGCGATGGAGGCGAAGGGCTATCCGCGCGCCTTCTCCGCCGCCGTCACCGCCGCCTCCGGCACCCTCGGCATCATCGTGCCGCCGAGCGTCGTCTTCATCATCTACGGCGTCGTCACCAACACCTCGATCGCCGGGCTGTTCGTCGCCGGCATCCTGCCCGGCGTGCTGCTCGCCGCGAGCTTCATGGTCACCACCTGGATCATCGGCCGCCGCCGCGGCTACCGCGGCGAGGAGACCCGCGCAAACGCCGCGACGATCGCCCGCGACACCGTGCAGGCGCTGCCGGCGCTCGCCATGCCGGTGCTGCTGCTCGCCGCCATCCTGACCGGCCTCACCACCACCACCGAGGCGGCGGCGCTCGCTGTCGTCTACGCCTTCCTCGTCGGCACACTGGTCTACCGCGAGCTGCCGCTGTCGGCGCTGTGGCCGTCGGCGGTCGAGACGGTCGCCACCACCGGCGCGATCATGATGATCATGGCGCTCGCGACCCCGTTCGCCTGGATCCTCACCGTCGAGCAGGTGCCGGCCGACGTCGCCGGCTGGCTGACGGCGCTCGACGTCTCGGACGGGGCGCGCATCGCACTGATCATCGCCGTGCTCCTGTTCGTCGGGTTGTGGATCGACCTCGGCCCGGCCTTGATCGTGCTCGCACCGATCCTCACCCCGATCGCGCTCGCAAGCGGACTCGGGCCGTTCCAGACCGGCGTGATCTTCACCGTGGCGCTCGGCGTCGGGCTGTTCACGCCGCCGGTCGGCACCAACATCTTCGTCGTCTGCAACGTCGCCCGCGTCGACATGGGAGCGGTGTCGAAGGAACTGGTGCCGTTCTGGCTCGCCAGCGCCGTGGTGCTGGCGCTCTTGGCGCTGGTACCCGGCCTGTCGGAATGGCTGCCGCGGCTGATGGCCGGATGATGGAGCCGATGCGTCATCTCGTCGGCGGCATCTCCAGTGCCGGCCGCGCCCTGCCGTCGCTCGATGGCGCGCCGTTCGTCGTCGCCCGCTCGGCCGGCCCTTACGTCTGGGACACCGCCGGCCGCCGCTACATCGATACCGCCCTCGGCTTCGGCGCGACGATGGTCGGCCACGGCCATCCGGCGGTGCTCGAGGCGGTGCGCACCGCCCTCGACAACGGCCCGATGCCGGCCTTCCCGCACGCACTCGAGGAGGAGGCCGCCGCCGCGCTCGCCGCCCGCACCGGCCCGCTCGACGGCGTCGTCTTGGTCAACACCGGCTCCGAGGCGGTGCACCTCGCCGCCCGCATCGCCCGCGCCGTCACCGGCCGGCCGCGCATCGCCAAGTTCGCCGCCGGCTATGACGGCTGGTATGACGACGTCGCCTTCGGCAACGCCGGCGCACCGGAGGCGTCGATGCGGGCGAACGTCCGCCCCCGCACCGAGCGCACGACGCTTCTGCGCTACAACGACCCCGCCGACG
>CALRZT010000097.1:0-13855 GCA_943372725.1 Pseudoxanthobacter soli DSM 19599 | reverse complement strand
GCTTGTAGGCGAGCGGCTGCATCGGATCGGTGATGATGCGGGTGAGGCGGGCGCTGTCGAGCCAGCCTTCCTCCTGGTCGAACTCCCAACTGCGGTTCTGCTGCGCCATCAGGCGGCGCTGCAGGCGGTTGGCGAGCCGGGCGACGACGCCCTGCAGGTGGGCGATCTGCTTGTCGAGGAAGCCGCGCAGCCGGTCGAGCTCGGCGGCGTCGCAGAGGTCTTCCGCACGAACCGTCTCGTCGAACTTCTGGGTATAGACCTTGTAGTCGATCTCCGGTCGGCGGTTGGAGAAGGGCGTGTCGTTGCGCGGCGTCTCGCCGGCCTCGCGCGGATCGGCGCCGTCGTCCTCCTGCGCGTCGCGCTCGACCGCCTCGGCGCCCTCGCTCTCGCCCTCCTGCTCCTCGACCTCGCCGGCCTCGCTCTCCTCGGCCGCGGCGGCTTCCGAGGATTCGCTCTCGCCCGACTGCGCCTCGCTCTCGTCGGCGTTGGTGTCGGAGTTGTCGTCGCTCTCGCCGTCGTCCTCGTCGTCCTCGCTCTGGTCGCCGAGCTCCTCGCCCATGTCGAGGGAGGTGAGGAGATCGCGGACGACGCTCGCGAAGGCGCGCTGGTCCTCGAGCGAGCGCGGCAGCCGGTCGAGCACGCCGCCGCCCTTGTCCTCGATGAAGTCGCGCCAGAGCTCGACGAGCTTTCCCGCCGCCGCCGGCGGCGCCATGCCGGTCAGGCGCTCGCGGACGATCAGCGCGACGGCGTCCTCGAGCGGCGCGTCGGCGCGGTCGGTGACGTCGGCATAGTTGCCGCGGTGGTAGCGGTCCTCGACCATCGCATCGAGGTTCCGGGCGACGCCGGCCATGCGCCGGGCACCCACCGCCTCGCAGCGCGCCTGCTCGACCGCGTCGTAGACGGCGCGGGCTGCACGGCCCTCCGGCGACAGCGTCCGGTGCAGCTTGGCGTCGTGGCAGGCAAGCCGCAGCGCGATCGAATCGCCGAGGCCGCGCAGCACCGCGACGTCGCGGGCGGTCGGCCGGCGCGGCGGCTCGGGCAGCCGCGCGCGGCCGCCGGAGAGGCCGGGCCGGTCGGTGGCGAAGGTGACGTCGAGCTCCGGCGCGCGGGCGATCGCCCGCATGGTGGCCGTCACCGCCCGCTTGAAGGGCTCCGTCGGCGACTGGTCGCGTGAGGATGCCATCGCTTCAGACCCTCTCCTCGACGTATTCGCCCGTCCACAGCCGGCACGGCACGTCGCGCGCCGTGAGCCGCGCCACCGTCGGCGCGAGCCCGCGGCCCTCGCCGACGACGTCGCGCAGGAGAGGCGCCAGCAGACCCGTCTTGCGCAGCACCGCCGCCGCGTTGTGGCCGGACGATCCGATGATCAGCATCTCGTCCTCGGGCTTCAGCCGCTCCTCGAAGCGGGCGATGTGCCAGGCGTCGGCGTCGCCGCCGAAGACCAGGTGATGCCGCGCCGTTCCGACCCCGAAGTGCAGGGCGTGATCGAGGGTGAACGCCTCGATCCGGTCGGTGAAGCGTGCGAAGCGCGTCTCGTTGCCGAGGGTGATGCGCGGCGTCACCGAGAACTGCGGCACGAAGGCGATGGTCGCCCGCACACGCGGCAGCAGCCCGGCGAACAGCAGGGCGCCGAAGCCGCCCATGCTGTTGCCGATGAAGCAGGTATCGTCATGGTCGGCCAGCAGCGGCGCCAGCACGCGCACCACCTGCTCGTGGGTGCGCTCGTACCAGGTGCGCTGCTTGTCGATGACGAAGAGGCGCGTGCCACCGTCGTCGATCTCGGCGAGCGTGCGGGCGAACTCCTCCACCGGCTGGCCGTGCATCTGCAGGCCGATGCCGGTGAAGGAGACGGTGGCGCGCCCGGTGGAGCCGGGCACGACCGTCACCTTCAGGTGCTCGTCCTCGAAGATCGCCTGCATCGCCATCCCGGCACTGAGCGTCCCGGTTCGCCGGGGCTCAGCTCATCACGACGTTGGCGGACGACTCCGGCAGCTCGGTGCCGAAGCAGCGCTGGTAGAACTCCGCCACCAGCGGCCGCTCGAGCTCGTCGCACTTGTTGAGGAAGGTCAGCCGGAAGGCGAAGCCGAGGTCGCCGAAGATCTCGGCGTTCTCCGCCCAGGTGATCACCGTCCGCGGGCTCATGACGGTGGAGATGTCGCCGTTCATGAAGGCGTTGCGGGTCATGTCGGCGAGGCGGACCATGCGCGAGGCCGTCTCGCGGCCGGGGCCGGTGCGCAGGTGCGGCGCCTTCGCCAGCACGATGTCGACTTCCTTGTCGTGCGGCAGGTAGTTCAGCGTCACGACGATCGACCAGCGGTCCATCTGGCCCTGGTTGATCTGCTGGGTGCCGTGATAGAGGCCCGAGGTGTCGCCGAGGCCGACGGTGTTGGCGGTCGCGAACAGGCGGAAGGCCGGGTGCGGGCGGATCACGCGGTTCTGGTCGAGCAGCGTCAGGCGACCCTGCAGCTCGAGCACGCGCTGGATGACGAACATCACGTCCGGCCGGCCGGCATCGTACTCGTCGAAGACCAGTGCGGTGTTGGTCTGCAGCGCCCACGGCAGGATGCCGTCGCGGAACTCCGTCACCTGCTGGCCGTCGCGCACGACGATGGCGTCCTTGCCGACGAGGTCGATGCGGCTGATGTGGCTGTCGAGATTGACGCGCACGCACGGCCAGTTGAGGCGGGCGGCGACCTGCTCGATGTGCGTCGACTTGCCGGTGCCGTGGTAGCCGGTGACCATGACGCGGCGGTTGTGCGCGAAGCCGGCGAGGATCGCGAGCGTCGTCTGGCGGTCGAACAGGTAGTCCGGATCGAGGTCCGGAACGTGGCCGGCCGGCTCCGAATAGGCCGGCACCTCCAGGTTTGAATCGATGCCGAACACCTGGCGCACCGAGATCTTCATGTCCGGCAGGGTGGCGCTGTCGTGGGCGGTCGCGGTCGTCATCGGTCCTCCGTCGCGCCCGTCGCCAGGCGCGGGGGCTCGTCTTCCGTTATCTGGCGGGCAGGGAGGTGCCCGATTGATCAGCCTCTTAGCAGAATCCCGCGCCCTTGAGCACGCCGTAAGCCTGAATCACCTGTCGCAGCCGCTCTTCGGATGCACGGTCGCCGCCGTTCGCGTCCGGGTGGTGGCGCTTCACCAGGAGCTTGTAGCGCGCCTTGATCTCCACCGCCGTCGCCGACGCCTCGATGTCGAAGGTGTCGAGGGCGCGCCGCACGATGGCGCTCACCGGGCGGGCCGTCTCCGGCTGTTCCGGCGCCGGGGCGCGGCCGCCGCCGAACAGGTCGAAGGGGTCGCGCGCCGCCTGCGCCGTCGCCCGCCTGGAGGCGGCCTCGCGGGAACCGGCCTGGTCGACGCCGACCTTCCAGGTCGGCCGGTGGCCGGTCAGGGCGTCGCGCTGGAAGGCCGCCACCGAGGCGTCGCTCATGCCGGCGAAGTAGTTGTAGGACTGATTGTATTGCTTCACGTGCTCGAGGCAGAAGCGGTGGTACTCGCCCTCGCGGTGGCGGCCGACGGGGGCCCGGTGGGGCGCCCGCTCGCCGCAACCCGGCCACTCGCACGGCGGCAGCCCGTCGCGCTCGAGGCGCGCCGGGTCCGGCTTGATGCGGATGCGGTCGAAGAGTTTTGAATCGAGCTTCATCGCGACGGCATTATGGGGAGACGGACGGGGCCGAACAAGCGCGCCGCGGAGCCGCGTTCACGGTTTCGTGAGCTATCACGACGCCCCCGCCGCGAGCCGCGCATCGAGGCGCTCGCGCACCGACGGCCATTCCTCCGCGAGGATGGAGAAGAACACCGAGTCCCGCCAGCGGCCGTCCGGCAGGCGCAGCTGGTGGCGCAGGACGCCCTCGCGGGTGGCGCCGAGCTTCGCCATCGCCGCCTGCGACTGCTTGTTGCGCAGGTCCGTCTTCAGCTGGACGCGCTCGAAGCCGAGGTCGAAGGCATAGCCGAGCAGGAGCCGCTTCGCGGCGGGGTTGACCAGGGTGCCGTGCGCCTCGGGAGCGTACCAGGTGTAGCCGATCTCGAGGGCGCCGTGCTCCGGGCGGATGTCGAACATCCGCGACATGCCGATCACCGCCTCGTCGCTGCGGCGGACGACGACGAACGGCACGTGCACGTTCGGCGCGGCGAGCGCGTAGGCGATGTCGAGATAGGCGGGCAGGCCGCCGGCCGGCAACTGCACGATCCCCCACACCCGCTCGTCCTCCCCGAGCGAAAGCAGCGCCGCGCGGTGACGCTCCTCGAGCGGCTCGAGGCGGACGACGGCATTCTCCAGCACGATCGGCAGGACGGGCCGGACGTCGAGGGGCGGGGGAGAGGCAGGGGAGGCGGCGGGCTGGGCGGAGGACATGGTCGGGCGAAGTCCATGAAGGTGGGTGCCGTCGAAGGCAGCGGCGGTTCAGACCGGTTCCGACCCCGGCGCGCGACTGTTGCGCCAATGGCGAGGGCTGGCAAGCATTCGAATGGTGGACGCCGCGGCGGCGCCCGCTCGCGCGATCGCGACCGGCCCCCGCCTCGACAGCGTCGGCGCGGCCGGCCAGAATGCACCGCAACATGGGTGGCCGTCCTCGGGTCGGCGGCCGGGCGAAGGTGGGCGCGTGCATGCCGGTTTTCAATGCGTTCCTGCCCTGTCGCTCGGGCAGCGAGCGGGTCAAGAAGAAGAACACCCGCGAGTTCTGCGGCATCGAGGGCGGGCTGACGCGCATCAAGCTGCAACAACTCGCCCGCGTCCCCGAACTCGCCTCCATCATCGTCTCGACGAATGATCCCGACGTGGTCGACATCGCCCGCGTCGTCGCGGCCGAGACGGGCGTGGCCATCGACATCATCGAGCGCCCGGAACACCTCGGCACCTCCCAGACGCGCACCGACGACCTGATCCTCTATGCCGCCGAGATCGCGCCGGAGGGCGTCCTGTTGTGGACGCACACGACCTCGCCGTTCTGTCGGGCCGAGCTCTATTCCCGCGCGATCCACGCCTACACGGCGGCGCTCGCCGGCGGCGCCCACGATTCCCTGATGTCGGTCAGCCCGATCCGCTCCTTCGTCTGGACGGCCGACGGGCCGCTCAACTACGACCGCACGAAGGAGAAGTGGCCGCGCACACAGACGCTGCCGATCCTCTACGACGTCAATTCCGCCCTCTTCGTCTGCGACCGCGACCTGATGCGGCAGCACGGCGACCGCATCGGCGCGAAGCCGGTGCTGTTCGAGATGGACCACGTCGATTCCCTCGAGATCGACTGGGAAGAGGACTTCGCCTTCGCCGAAAAGGTCGGCGAGGTGATGGTGCGCGAGGGGCGCAAATGGTGGTGAGCGAGGAGTTGGCGCTCCCGGCCGACGCCCCGGCGCCGACCGGCGGGACGGCGGCGGTCACGGCGGTCACGGGGGTCGTCCGCGACGGCGGGATCCTCGTCGAACTCGCGGCTGGCGAGGCGCTCACGCAGCCGGTAGAGGTGAGCCTCGTCGTCAACGGCGCGGTCGCCGGGTCGGTCACGCTGCACCCGTCGGCGGAAACTCCGGCCTCCGCGTCGATCACCGTCCCGCTGGCGGCGATGCCGGATCTTCTCGACGGCATCGACGTCGTCGTCGAGGCGGACGGCGCCCGGGCTTCTGCCGCCCGCGGCCCCGGATTCCTGCTCCACCGCACGCTCGTGCGCACGGTCGACGAGTTCGAGTCGAACGTGATGCGCAAGCACATCCGCGTCCGCGACCGCGAGACGGTCTGCTATGCCGCCCGGCAGGCGCTGCGCCGCTTTCCGGACGACCTGCGCACGCGCGCGGTGTCGCTCGCCGTCATCGGCTACCGCATCGCCGAGAATCCCGACGGCGCGAACGAGGCCCTCCTGGCGGAACTGACTGCGGCGGCGGACGCGATTCTCGCCGGCATCGACGGCTCGCTCGCCGCCGAAGCGCGCTGGTCGAGCTCGCTCAACGTGATGATGTTCAACGTCTTCGCCACGTTGCGTCAGCCGGAGCGGGCGTGCCGCTACCTGCTGCAACTGTTCGCCGATCGCCGCCTCGTCCACGTCGAGCCGATGTGCGCCTTCAACTGCATGATCGGGCTCGTCGCCCTCGGCCACGTCTACCGTCTGCAGCGACGGCCGGAGGAGGCCGTCGCGGTCTGGGACCAGGCCGCCGAGGTCTTCGCCGTCAGCGCCTACCGGATGCCGAAGACCTTCGGCGCCTTCTACGAGTTCGAGTTCATCCAGCAGTGTGCTACCTTCTGCGTGGCGGGTGCGGCGCAGCTCGGCGGCGCGCGCGACAAGCGGATGCGGGCCTATTCGGATCTCGACGTCGCCGCCCTGTGCCTGCGGGCGTCGACCAGGAAGGGCGTCAACCGCACCGCCCAGTTCTTCACCGACATGAAGTCCCGCCCCGAGCTCTTGCCGGCCGCCGCCGCGGTGGTCGCCTACGACTACAGACAGGGAGAGGCGCGATGAGCAATCCGGCCTTCACCGTTCTCGATTGCACCTTCCGCGACGGCGGCTACTACACCAACTGGGATTTCGCGCCGTCGCTGGTGCAGAAGTACCTGACGACGATCGCGAGCCTCGACGTCTCGGCGGTCGAGATCGGCTATGTCGGGCCGACGCTGCCGGGCTACTACGGCCGCTTCTACTATTGCGACGAGGGACTGCTGGAGCGCGCCCGGGCGGCGCTGCGACCGGACCAGACGCTCGCCGTGATGATGAACGCCAAGGACTGCGATCCGGCGGCGGCGGCACGCTACCTGGCGCCCGCGGGCCGGCAGGTCGGCCTCGTCCGCCTCGCCGTCAATCCCGAGGCGCTCGCCCAGGGCATCGAGCTCGCCCGGGCGGCGGCCGACTGCGGCTACCCCGTCTGTATCAACGTCATGTACCTCTCGAAGTACTGGAACGACGTCAGCGTGCTGGAGCCCCTGGCGAAAGCGGCGGAGTTCGTAACCGGCGTCGCGCTCGTCGATTCCTACGGCGCCTGTTTCCCGGAGGAGGTGGGGGCGGCGATGCGGGAGGCCACGGCGCTGCTGCCGCAGCCGGTCGGCTTCCACGGCCACGACAATCTCGGCCTCGCCTTCTCGAACGCGCTCGCCGCGCTCGCCGCCGGGGCGGCGTCCGTCGACGCGACCCTGCTCGGCATGGGTCGCGGCGCCGGCAACCTGCGTACCGAGATCATCCTCGGCTACAAGGCGCTGCGCTGCGGCTCCGACTTCGACGTCGCCAACCTCGCCGACATCCTCGACGACTTCGAGGCGATGAAGCAGGAGTTCGGCTGGGGCAACAGCCTGCCCTACATCCTCTCGGGCTTCGCCGGTCTGCCCCAGAAGGACGTCATGGATTGGCTCGGCAAGAAGCGCTACTCGTCGTGGTCGATCGTCCGCGCCCTGCAGCAGCAGAAGACCAGCAGCTTCGACTTCCGGTCCTTCCCGAAGTTCGCGGCGGCCTCGGCCGGCGCGTCGTCGCCCGCCTGCGTGGTGATCGGCGGCGGGCCCTCGGTGCTCGAGCATCGCGATGCCCTGGCGCGCTGGCTGGTGCGCGACGGCGTCACCGTCATCCATTCCAGCATGCGCCACGTCGAGACCCTGAAGGACGTCGCCGTGCCGCAGTACGTCTGCCTCGCCGGCCACGAGCTCGAGAAGGCCCGCAAGGCCTACGGCACCGACGTCGGCGCGCTGCCGAACGTCGCCGGTTTCGTCATCATGCCGGCGCCGCGCTTCGAGGGCGTCGTGCCGGCGGAGGGCACCGGCAAGCCGGTGATGGAGGTGGCGCCGATCGGCGCGCCGGAAGCCTCACTCGGGCCGGTCAAGGACGTCAGCCCGCTGGCGCTCGCCCTCGGGGCGGCGCTGGCGGTGGAGCCGGCGACCATCCATCTCGCCGGCTTCGACGGCTACGCCAACGCCACCGACGCCCAGCAGGAGATGGCGCGCGAGGTGCAGACGCTGCTCGACGGGCTGCGCGCCGGCTCGAAGGCGCGCGTCGCCAGCCTGACGCCCACCCGCTACGACGTGCCGCTGTCGTCGGTCTACGGCCTGCTCGCCTCCGCGCCGGCGGGTGCGGCCGGCGGCACGACGGTGCGAGGCGGCTTTGCCGCCTGACGCCGGTCCGCCCGCCGCCGGTCCGCTCACCGCGGCGGTTTGGCCGCACGCGCTGCCCGCCACCGTCATCTTCGACTTCGATGGCGTCGTGCTCGACAGCAACCGCCTGAAGACCGACGCCTTCGGCCGGGTTCTGGCGGAGGCCGGCTACTCGGTGGGCGCGGTCGAGGCCTTCCTCGCCTATCAGGCGCGCAACTTCGGCCGCTCCCGCTACCTGCTGTTCGACGACTTCCTGCGCGACTTCGCCGCCGACGAGCCGGGCGAGCGCGACCGCGAGCGCCTGCTCGCGGCGTTCGGCCGCGCCTGCGTCGACGGCTACGGCGACGTGCCGGAGACCGAGGGCGTCCGCGACCTCCTCGAGGCGCTCCGGAACCGCGGCGCGCGCCTCTTCGTCGCCTCGGGAAGCGACCAGGAGGAGTTGCGCGGCGTCGTCGCCGTCCGCGGCCTCGCTGGCTACTTCGACGACGTCCTCGGCTCGCCGATGCGCAAGACCGACTGCGTCCGCACCATCCTCGCCGGCCTCGGCGAGCCCACGCGGGAGGCGCGCCGGGCGTGGTTCGTCGGCGACGCCGTCGCCGACCTGCAGGCGGCCGAGGACCACGGCGTGCCGTTCGTCTACGTCCGCCGCTACTCGAACGTGCAGGATCTGTTCGACGGCGAGCTCGCCGCTCGCTGCGCCTGCGTCGTCGAGACGCCGGGCGCGCTCGCCGCCCGTCTGGCATCGCTTGCGCCGGGTGACGCCGCCGCGGCGGCCCCGGCGCGCTAGCCGGTCTCTGCCGCCGCGGCTTTCGTGCTATTCAGACGCTCGGGCGCTGGCAGAACGCGCCTTCGATGCGCCTGGAACGGGTCTGCGGGGGCCTGGTCCAGGACGGTCTTGGGGGAGACTGGCCATTCGTTCGACTCGGGGGAAGAGCGGGGGGCAGAACCCGCCGGCATCGGGGCGCTCGGTCGCCGGCGAGGCAAAGAGCGGCGGCACGCCGAAGCGGGATGCGGCGGAGAACGGGGCGTCGACGGGCAGGCCCGCGGCGCCCGCGACCGCCGAGGAGAGGCCGTCGCTGCGGCCAGCGCGCATCTTCCGGATCACCGATGCGGGTGCGGCCGGAGAGGCGCCGCCGGTGGCGGACGACGAGGATCCGGCGCTGACGATCGAAGCGGACGCGGATCCGGACGACTTCGCCTTCCTCGACGATGACGACGACGATGACGCGGTCGTACCGTCGAGCGCAGCACCGGCCGCCCCCGCCGCGCCGGGCCGCGGGTTCGCGAGCCGCGCCGCGGACACCGCGGCGCCAGATAAACCGCGTCCCGCCGCCGCGCCGCCGCCGCCTCGCCCGGCGCCGCCACCCGCCCCCGTCGCCGCCGATCCGTCGCCGCCCGCCCGCCGGAGCCTCCGGCGTGCCGCCCGTGCCGACGATCCGGCTCCCGCCGCCACACCCCCGCCGCCGGCTCCCGCCGCGGCGGACGAGACCGCCGCCGTCGTCGTCGCGGCGAAGCCGGCCGGCGGCGGCGCGACGTCGAATCCCTTCCGCAAGCTGCGCCTCGCCGCGGCCGAGGCGGCCGAGCGCGGCGATGCCGCGGCCCTCGCCGCCCTCGTCGCCGAGCACGCGGACAGGCCCGGCCTCGACCTCGCCGAGCGCGTCGAGCTCTGCCGGTCCCTCGCCGCCGCGGCGCTGACCACGCCCGCCGTCCGCAAGATCTGGCTGAAGCTGCTGCGCGACCTCGACAAGCTCGTCGACGGCCGCGAGGACGCGGCGAAGCTGGCGGTGCGGGCGCTGTCGCCGGTGCTGCGGGCGACCGCGCTCTGGCCGCTCGTCGAGCCGCAGCGCCGTGAGGCGGTGCGCCTGCTCCTCGCCATCAACCCCTACACGGCGATCGCCAAGGCGCTCAGCGAAGAAGACCGCGACCGGCTGGCGCTGTTCCCCCTGCTCTATGGCGACGGCGAGGCCCTTGAGCGCACGGTCCGCTATGCCCGAAAGCGCCGGCGGCTCGGCCGGATCGCCACGCTCGCGGTGAAGAAGGTCCGCGAAAGCGTCCTGACCGTCGACGACCTCGTCGCGGTCGATGTCCGGCTGGGGGGAGACGAGGGGTTCCTGAAGGGCGTCGCGGCGGCGATCGCGTCGTCCGGCGCCTTCGAGGTGGCGATGCGGCTATTCGTCGATCCGGATGCACCGGCGTCGACGTCCGCGGCGCTGCGCAGCCTGGTCGAGCAGTTCTACGCCGCCGGCGAACCGCAGCTGATCGAGCGCGTGCTGGCGCGGTCGGCGGCGATGGACGGGGCGGAGGCGGGCGCCGTGACGGCGGCGGCGGCCCGGCGCCTCGGCCTGCCGACGCTGGCGCTCGCCCGCACCGTGGCACGGAGCGGCGCCGGCCTCGATGCTGCGACCTGCATCGCCCTCCATCACGACCTGCTGGCCGCCGGGCATGCCCGCGAGGCCCGTGCGGTGCTGCGGGCGCACGTCGGCACCGACGCCGGCGCGACCCATCGCGCCTGCAAGATGGCGGACCGCCTGGAGAGCCCGGAGGCGGCGCTGGCCGACTGGCGGCGGGCGGAGGACCAGTGGCCGGAGCCGCGCTTCAAGGCGGGCGTCGGCCGGTCGCTCGCCGCCGCCTTGCGCCTGTCGGAGGCGGAGGACGTGCTCTGGGGGCTCGCCGACACCCAGCCCGCCCGCGCCGGCCATTGGCGCGATCTCGCCCGCGCCTTCCAGGAGACCGGCGACTGGGAGGCCTGGGGCGACTGTCTCGCCGAGGCGCGACGCGCCAACCCGGACGACCCCTGGCTCGCCCATGCGGAACGGTGGGCGGAGAGCGAGCGGGGGCGCACCGTCGCCATCGCCGACGACCCGGCGACCGCCCTCGACGACCTCCACTCGGCGCGCATGCTCGCCGGCCGGCTGATGATCGAGGGGCGTGCCGGCGATGCGGTGGCGCTCCGGCGCGCCGTCCTCGAGCGCACCCAGGACCGCCGCGACCACCAGCACTACGCGCTCGCCCTCTTCCAGTCGGGACGCTTCGACGAGGCGGCGGCGGAGGTGGAACGCTGCATCGCCCGCTTCCCCGGCGAGGCGAGCCTCTACGTGAAGCGCGGCCAGGTGCGCGAGCGCCGGCTCGACTGGGCCGCCGCCCTGGAGGCCTACGTGCAGGCTGGGGCGCTCGATCCCGGCAACGCCGAGGCGGCCCCCGGCGTCGCCCGCTGCCTCGCCTATCTCGGCCGCATGGACGCGCTCGAGACGTGGCTGCGGCGCTTCCCCGAGAGCGGGACCGGCTTCGGCTGGGTGCACGCCCTGCGCGCCTTCGGCGCCGCGATGGCGGGTCGCGCCGGCGATGCCGCTGCCGCCCTCGGGCCGCTGTACCAGTCGGTGCGATCGCTGCGCGACGAGGTCGAGACGGCGATGCGCCAGCGTCCGGGCACCGTCTTCACCCCCGACGGCCTGCGCGTCCATCCGCTGCGGCGGGCGGCCGACTGCAACACCCGCTTCCTCGCCACCCTCGCTCTCGTCGAGCGCGCCGCGAGCGTCGTGCTGGTCGGCAACGCCCCGACTGTGCTCGGCTCGAAGCTCGGGCGGAAGATCGACGCCCACGACTGTGTCATCCGCCTCAACGACTTCCGCACCAGCGGCTTCGAGACGGACGTCGGGCGCAAGACGTCGATCTGGTACACGCGGGCGCATCGCCTGGCGCGCCCGGATCCGGGCAGCCTCGGGGGCGCACACATCCTCGCGCAGAACGACACCCTCAATCAGTATCCCCCCGTCGACGAATATCTGAAGGGTCGCCTGCGCGTCGACGTGCCCTTCGAGCGCGCCACCTTCCTGCCGTCCTACGTCCTCGCCGCCACCGACGGCGCCACCTACACCAGGCCGACCACCGGATTCCGGATCATCCAGTTCCTCGAGTTCTTCTGCCAGCGGGACTACGACATCGCCGGCTTCGCCTTCTTCAAGGGCAGCGGCATGCACTATTTCGACGTGGGCGAGGATCGCCTGCAGGTGGGCGAGATGCACGCGATCGACTTCGAGCGGGACTTCGTCGAACGGGTGCTGTGCGAGGGCCGCTTTCTCAAGCGCCTCTGACCGTCTGGGGCGCCAAAACGTTTGCGCCCTTCCTCCGGGGTGGTCGTCGTGGCAAGCCCCTTGCGACGCGGGCCCCGCACCGGGCGGCGGGGGGGCGGTTCGTTCGAAGGGTGAGGCACTGCATGCAGGACGGAGTTCGAGCCGGGATCGAACCGATGCCGACGGCCGTCGCCGACCGGGCGGGCGCTACCCTCGCGGCGGAGCTGCGGCGCTTCATCACCGACGAGGCCCTGCCGCTGTGGGCGGGCGCCGGACGCGACCGCGTGCACGGCGGCGTGCACGAACGCCTGCATCTCGACGGCACGCCGGACCTCGCGGCCGCCAAGCGGCTGCGGGTGCAGGCGCGCCAGATCTACGTCTATGCCCACGCCGACGCGCTCGGCTGGTATCCGGGCGGGCGGGACGTCGCCTTCGCGATCCTCGAGTTCATGCTGGCGGCCGGGCGGGCCCCGGACGGGGCGCCCGGCTACGTCCATCTCCTGACGCCGGAGGGCGGGGTCGCGGACGCCCGCCGCGACGCCTACGACCACATGTTCGTCCTCCTCGCCCTCACCTGGCTCGCGCGGGTGAGCGGCGATGCCCAGGTGCTCGGGCTCGTCGACGAGACGCTCGGGTTCATCGACGCGCTCTTCGACGACGGGGCGGGCGGGTTCCACGAGAGCGTGCCGCCGTCCCTGCCGCGCCGCCAGAACCCCCACATGCACGCGTTCGAGGCAATGCTCGCCCTCCACGAGACCCTCGCCCACACCGCGGCACCGCCGCGGATCGAAGGGCTGCGCCTGCTGCTCGAGCGGCACTTCCTGTGCACGGAGACCGGACTTCTGCTCGAACACTTCGACGAGACCCTCGGGCGTCTCGCGACGCCGGAAGGCGATGTCGTCGAGCCGGGCCACATGGTCGAGTGGGCGTGGCTGCTGCGCCGCCACGAGGCGATCTTCGGCCTGCCGCGCGCGGCGCTGGCGAGCCGCCTGCTCGACGACGGCCTGCGCTTCGCCGATCCCGCCAGCGGGTTCCTGCCGGATGTGGCGCGGCGGACCGGCGAGACGCAGCGGACGACCCGCCGCTGCTGGCCGCAGACCGAACTCGCCAAGGCCTGGCTCGCCGAGGCCGAGGCAGGTCGTGACGGCGCGCCGGCGGCCGCCCTTGCGGCGCTCGTGCGCCTGCGCGACGGCTACCTCGCCGGGCCGATCGCCGGCGGCTGGATCGATCAGTTCGATGGTGAGGGCCGGCCGATCGTCGCACACGTGCCGGCGAGCACGCTCTACCACGTCTTCGGCGCCGTGGTGGAGGCGGACCGGGTTCTCGGCCGCGGGCCGTAGCGCCCCCCCGACTCTGACCCTCGACCCGGACCTCGACCCGAGCCGTCGACCCAAGCCGTCGACCTCTGCCCCCCTACTCCGGAGGCGCCTCGTCGAGGGCGATGGCGCCGCTCTCCACGGCCGGCGTCTGGCCTTCGACGATGGCGCGGGCCCGCGGGTTGCTGGAGCGGACGGCCAGCACGCGCCGTGCGAACGTCTGCGCGCCCGCGCGGTCGCCCGCGTGCAGGGCGGCCTCCGCGGCGAGCATGTTGTAGTCGACGGAATTCGGGAACAGGTTCGCTGCCGTCTTCAGTTCCCGCATCGCCGGGCCGAAGAGGTTGTCCTTGAAGGCGGAGGCGCCCCAGAGGTAGTGCGCGAGCGCCCACGGCGGCTCGCTTGCGAGGAACGGCCGC
>CALRZT010000096.1:0-13872 GCA_943372725.1 Pseudoxanthobacter soli DSM 19599 | reverse complement strand
GCCCGGCAAGCGGGCTGCACGAGCCGCGGGCGAGGTCCTCGAGCTCGTCGACGCCGCGCAGGATGTCGCGGACGCGCACGACGAACTCCAGGCCGAGCGGGGTGAGACGGGTCTGCCGCGCGCCGCGCTCGAACAGAGCGGCGCCGAGGATCTCCTCGAGCTCCTTGATCTGCAGCGACAGCGCCGGCTGCGAGATTGCGCAGGCCTCCGCCGCGCGGCTGAAATGGCCGTGGTGGGCGAGCGCCTCGAAATAGCGCAGGTGCTTGATGGTGACGCCGATCATTTGCAAAACCTATCAAGCGGATTGGAAAATGCAAATTCTGTTTATGTCAGAGCCCTGCTAAAGAAGGTGCATCGGCAGGGCGGCACGGGAGCGTCGTCCCGGCGTGGTCCGCGTGCCGCGCCGCAAGGCCTGTACCCACCCGGCTCGGCGCCACCCGGCCCGACGCCGCAAGGTTCAACAAGGACGGGGGTCCGCATGAACGTCGTCGACCAGATCGTAGTCGGGAAATGTCCCGTCGTGCACGGTGGCAACACCAACGTCAGTACTTCGAGCATGAACTGGTGGCCGAATGCCCTCAATCTGGACATTCTCAGCCAGCACGACACCAAGACCGACCCGATGGGGCGGGCCTTCAACTATCGGGAAGAGCTCAAGAAGCTCGACGTCGAAGCCCTGAAGCGCGACCTCAAGGGCCTGATGACCGACAG
The DNA here is from genome assembly GCA_943372725.1 of Pseudoxanthobacter soli DSM 19599. GTDB lineage: Bacteria > Pseudomonadota > Alphaproteobacteria > Rhizobiales > Segnochrobactraceae > CAMDHY01. The sequence continues at coordinate 13,161 of CALRZT010000096.1, read as the reverse complement.
CCAGCCCTGGTGGCCGGCCGACTGGGGCCACTACGGCGGACTGATGATCCGCATGGCCTGGCACGCCGCCGGCTCATACCGCGTCGCCGACGGCCGTGGTGGTGGCGGAACCGGCAACCAGCGCTTCGCCCCACTGAATTCCTGGCCGGACAACGTCAACCTCGACAAAGCCCGCCGCCTGCTCTGGCCGATCAAGAAGAAGTACGGCAACAAGATCAGCTGGGCCGACCTCATCATCCTCGCCGGCAACATGGCCTACGAGTCGATGGGCCTGAAGACCTTCGGCTTCGGCTTCGGCCGCGAGGACATCTGGCACCCGGAGAAGGACGTCTACTGGGGCGACGAGAAGGAGTGGCTCGGCTCGACCCGCTATGACGGCGACGACCGCACCAGCCTGGCGAATCCGCTCGCCGCCGTGCAGATGGGCCTCATCTACGTCAACCCGGAGGGCGTCAACAGCAACCCGGACCCACTGCGCACCGCCCAGGACATCCGCCTGACGTTCGCCCGCATGGCGATGAACGACGAGGAGACCGTCGCGCTGACCGCGGGCGGCCACACCGTCGGCAAGTGTCACGGCAACGGCAACGCCGCCCTGCTCGGCCCGGCACCGGAAGGCGCCGCCGTCGAGGACGAGGGCCTCGGCTGGCTCAACAAGTCCGGCCGCGGTGTCGGTCGCGACACCGTCTCGAGCGGCATCGAGGGCGCCTGGACCAGCAACCCGACGCGCTGGGACAACGGCTACTTCGACATGCTGCTCGGCCACGACTGGGAGCTGAAGAAGAGCCCGGCCGGCGCCTGGCAGTACCAGCCGGTCAACATCCGGGAAGAGGACATGCCGGTCGATGTCGAGGATCCCTCGATCCGTCGCAGCCCGATCATGACCGACGCCGACATGGCGATGAAGGTGGACCCGATCTATCGCCAGATCGCCGAGCGCTTCCACAAGGACCCGGCCTACATGGCCGAGGTGTTCGCCCGCGCCTGGTTCAAGCTGACCCATCGCGACATGGGCCCGAAGGTCCGCTACGTCGGGCCGGACGTTCCGGCCGAGGACCTGATCTGGCAGGATCCGGTGCCGGCCGGCAGGCACGACTATGACGTCGCGGCGGTGAAGGCGAAGATCGCCGCGAGCGGCCTGTCGGTCGCCGACATGGTCACCACCGCCTGGGACAGCGCCCGCACCTTCCGCGGTTCGGACATGCGCGGCGGCGCCAACGGTGCGCGCATCCGCCTCGCGCCGCAGAAGGACTGGGCCGGCAACGAGCCGGAGCGTCTCGCCCGGGTGCTGTCGGTGCTCGAGCCGATCGCGGCTGCGACCGGCGCGAGCCTCGCCGACGTCATCGTGCTCGCCGGCAACATCGGCATCGAGCAGGCGGCGAAGGCCGGCGGCGTCACCGTCGCGGTGCCGTTCACGCCCGGCCGCGGCGACGCCACGCAGGAGCAGACCGACGTCGACTCCTTCGAGGTGCTGGAACCCGTCCACGACGGCTACCGCAACTGGCTGAAGGACCGCTATGTCGTCAGCGCCGAGGAACTGATGCTCGACCGCACCCAGCTGATGGGTCTGACGGCACCGGAGATGACGGTGCTGGTCGGCGGCCTGCGTGTCATCGGCGCCAACTACGGCGGTTCGACCCACGGCGTCTTCACCGACCGCGTCGGCGCGCTGACGAACGACTTCTTCGTCAACCTGACCGACATGGCCTACACGTGGAAGCCGACGGGCGAGAACCTTTACGAGGTGCGCGACCGCAAGACCGGCGTGACGAAGTGGACGGCCACCCGCGTCGACCTCGTCTTCGGCTCGAACTCGGTGCTGCGCTCCTACGCCGAGGTCTACGCCCAGGACGACAACCGCGAGAAGTTCGTCCACGACTTCGTCGCCGCCTGGACGAAGGTGATGAACGCCGACCGCTTCGACGTCGAAGCCTGACGCATCCTTCGTCTCCGCCGGTCACCGACCGGCGGAGACGCCCGCTCGAGACCGTGAGCCGGGGGTGGCCCTTCGCCGCCCCCGGCTTCTGTGCGTCCCCGGGTAAAGTCAGCGCCGCGCAAGCCCCACCGGCGAACAGTGTCCGCGACACAGGTTCGAGGACAGACGGGCGACATGTTCGGTTTAGGCAACTGCCGCGACGCGAAGCGGATGATCGAGGCGCTGGGGCGCTCGCTCGCCATCATCGAGTTCGACGTCGACGGCACCGTCCTCGCTGCCAACGCCAACTTCCTCGGCCTGATGGGCTACGACCTTTCGGAGATCGTCGGCCGCCATCACCGGCAGTTCGTCACGAAGGAAGAGCGTGACGGCGCCGCCTACGGCGAGTTCTGGGCCGCGCTTGGGCGCGGCGAATACCGCTCCGCGGAGTTCCTCCGCGTCGCCAAGGGCGGGAACGAGGTCTGGATCCAGGCGAGCTACAATCCGATCCTCGCCGGCGGCCGCGTCGTCAAGGTGGTCAAGGTCGCCTCCGACGTCACCGAGCAGAAGCTGCGGGCGGCGGACTGGGAGGGCCAGATCGCCGCGATCAACCGCTCCCAGGCGGTCATCCACTTCACCCCCGACGGCACCGTCACCGACGCCAACGAAAACTTCCTGCGCACCCTCGGCTACACGCTCGGCGAGATCGTCGGCCGCCACCACGAGATGTTCGTCGATCCGGCCGAGCGCAGCGCCGCCGCCTATCGCCGGTTCTGGGACGAGCTGCGCGCCGGCCGCTTCCAGGCGGCGGAGTTCAGGCGGATCGGCAAGGGCGGCCGCGAGGTCTGGATCCAGGCCTCCTACACCCCGATCGTCGATGCGGCCGGCCGGATCATCAAGGTCGTCAAGTTCGCCACCGACATCACCGCCTACGTCTCCGACCGGATGCGCCGGGAGGCGATCCAGAAGACCATCGACGCCGACCTCGGCGACATCGCCCAGGAGATCACCGACACCAACCGCCAGGCCACCGACGCCGCCGACGCCTCGAGCCGCGCCTTCGCCGACGTCCGTGCCGTCGCGGCCGGCGCCGAACAGCTCGCCGTCTCCGTCGAGGAGATCCGCGGCCAGGTCGGCCGTGCGCTCGCGGTCACACGCGAGGCGGTCACGGCCGGCGAACGCACCAATGCGATCGTCGCCGGGCTCGCCGACGCGGCGCGGACGATCGGCACCATCCTCGGCCTGATCGAGACCATCGCCTCGCAGACCAACCTGCTCGCCCTCAACGCCACCATCGAGGCGGCGCGCGCCGGCGAGGCCGGCCGCGGCTTCTCCGTCGTCGCCACCGAGGTGAAGAGCCTCGCCACCCAGACGGCGACGGCGACCGGCGAGATCGGCGCCCAGATCGCCGCCGTCCAGGGGGCGACCGGCGAGGCCGTCGGGGCGCTGGCGGAGATCTCGCAGCGGATCGACCAGATCAACGCCATCTCCGGCGGCATCGCCACCGCCGTCGAGCAGCAGGCGCTCGTCACCCAGGGCGTCTCGCACAACATGCAGTCGGCCGCCGACGGCGTCGAGACGGTGATGCAGAACCTCACCGCCGTCGCCGCCTCGACGCAGCAGATCGACGCCGCCGCCCGCAAGGTCCGCGAGACGTCGCGACAGATCGCCTGAGCCACGGCCGGTCGCCGGTCGCGCCGTCGCGGTGGGGCTCAGACGGCGATCGCCGGCCGGGGGCCTCGCGCTGCCTCACCGTCGGGCAGTGGCGCGAGCGACGGCGCCGACCCGCTCGCCAGCGCGCCGTCGACGGCGTCGGCGACCGCGTGGGCGACGAAATCGCAGCCGATCGCAGCGCTGCGCTGCACGTCGGCGATGACGTCGCCGGGGCTCGTCCAGAACACCACGCCGACCCGCAGCGAGCGGCGCGCCCGCTTGAGGCGGCGCACCATGTAGCGCGCGTGCGTGTCCGACGACGCGTTGAGGAAGCCGATGACGACGCAGTCGACGCCGTCGAGGTCGAGGCCGCCGAGGCGGGCGCTCTCGAGGGCGCGGGGGGCGACGGCGCGCACGCTCGCGCCCTCCGCCGCCAGCACCTGGCCGAGCATGAGGGCGGCGGCGTCGTCGAGCTCGCCCCGGCCCCCGGCGCACAGCACCGAGACGCCCTCGCCGCGCCGCCGCGAAGGGGGCATTTCAGTCGCCGAATCGCCCTCGGCGGCGGCTTCGTGCGTTTCGCCGGGTTCCGCCACCGCCGCCTCGCCGACGGCGTAGTCCTCGAGGTTGTCGACGAGGTCCGCCGCGCATTCGGCGACACGGCGCCGGCGCTCGTCGGTCAGAACGCCGCGTGACCGATCGCTCTCCCCCAGTGCCAGCGCCGGGATGGCGACGGTCGCGTAGAAGCTGGCGAGCGGCTGGTCCTCGAGATAGGCCTCGGCGCGGTCGGTCGCCTCGTCCGGGTCGCCGGCCAGCAGGCGCTGGTAGAGTTGCTGGTGCGGCTCCAGCACCGGCTCGTTGCCGAGCAGCACGTCGAGGAACTCGAACTGCGGGACGTGCCGCCCGAGGACCACCAGACAGACCGTCAGGGGCGTCGACAAGAGCAGGCCGAGGGGCCCCCATAGCCACGTCCAGAAGATCGCCGAGACGATGATCGCAAGCGCCGAGAGGCCGGTGCGCGAGCCGTAGAGCCAGGGCTCGACGACGTTGTTGCTGACGAGTTCGAGGACGACGAACAGCGCGGCCGTCCACAGCAGCATCGTCCAGCCGGGATCGACGGCGAGCGAGAGCGCCAGCGGGAAGATCGTCGCGATCACCGGCCCGATGTAGGGAACGAAGCGCAGCACGAGGGCGAGCAGCGCCCACAGCGGGGCGTTCGGGACGCCGATCAGCCACAGTCCGATTCCGACCGGGATCGCGTAGGTGACGTTCACGACGAGCTGCATCAGCAGGTACTGGCCGACGCGCCGGCCGGCGTCCTGGATGGCGGCGGTGGTGCGGTGCAGGTCGCCGGCGCCGACGAGGCGGATGAAGCGGTCGCGCAGGTCCTCCCGCTTCATCAGCATGAAGATCACCACGACGACGATGATGCCGCCGGTGGCGAGCGGCTCGATCAGCGGCCCGACCAGCGTCTGCAGGACCTGCAGCGGCTGCGCCGACGGCTCGATGATGCGGACCGGCAGCGGCCGCATCGTGTCGCGCTCGGTCGCGGCCTCGCCGGGCGCGGCGGTCTCCTCGTCGGCCTCGATCTCGCGGCCGAGCCGCTCCAGCAGCACCGACACCTTGTCGAAGATGCTCTCGCCGACGTCGGCGTCGCGGATCGTCTGGACCTTCGCCTCGATGTTGTTCTGATATTGCGGCAGGTTCTGCGCGAGGCTGCTGAGCTGGCCGGCGACGACGGCGCCGAACAGGATGATGGCGGCGAAGGCGGCGACGACCACCGAGATGACGGCGACAACCCGCGGGACGTGCAGCTTGCGCAACCAGGCGACCACCGGCGCGAGCGCGAACGTCAGCAGCACGGCGACCGCCAGCGGCAGCAGGATGTCGCGCCCGAAATAGAGCGCCGCGACCACGGCGATGATGCCGAGCGGCTTTGCCCCGCCCAGCGCCGAGGTGGCGATGGCGGCGCGATCGGGGCCCGCGCCGTCGCGGGCCGCCGGCCCGGTCGACCGGCCGTTCGTCGGGATCACCATGTGCGCGCCGTCCCAGCGGCCCCCAAACGTCGCCGCACTCTCACAATAGGTCAGATCGGACGTTGGTTCCGGCCCGGTCCCGCAAATCACCGTGGGCGCAAGGTCCCGGTCGACCGGCGTCTTCGGCTCGCAGCCCTGGATGGGCGCGGCAGGCGGCGGCGGGGCGGCGGATTTCGCCGCTGGTGCTCGCTATAGGCTCGTCGGTCCAGCCCGCGGCAGGGCTGCCGAACCGATCCGACCACCGCCGCGTCCCGGGTGAGGCTGCGTGGCGGGGAGGAGGGGACGATGGTCGGAGTGGCCGGATTCGAACCGACGACCCCCTGACCCCCAGTCAGGTGCGCTACCAGGCTGCGCTACACTCCGAACGGCGACACTCCTATCGGACCGCCACCCCGGCGGCAAGCCGGCATCGCGCGGGCGGACGACCATCGCCGGCCCCAAAAGCGCATCCAACCGGCGGCGGACGGCGCCCGTCTCGCGGCGTGCCCCGCCGCCCATCGGTAGCGGCGGCTTCCCCGTCTTGCCGACGAGGGGTATCCAGAGGGAGAAGTCCCGGGGCCGGGAGGGGTGCCGACGTCGTGCGGGCGGGCGCGGAGGTGACGATGACGACGGATGCAGCCGGACTGGACACGGGTCTCGCGGCCGAACTCGACGCCGCCGTCGAGGCGGCGCGGGAGCACGTCGTGGCGCGGCTGTCGGCGCTCGTCGCCGCGGCGAGCACCCTCGGCCGCGAGGCGGAGGCGCAGGCGCTGATGGCGGACGCCTATGCCGGCCTCGGCCTCGCCGTCGACCGCTTCGAGGTCGATCCGGCGGCGCTTTCGGAGACGACCGGTTTCTCGCCGCCGGTGCACGACCACTATGCCGGCCGCGACAACGTCGTCGGCGTGCACACGCCGCGCGGCGGGGTCGAGCGGGGGGCGGGCGGCGGCCGCTCGCTCATCCTCAACGGCCACATCGACGTCGTGCCGCCGGGGCCGGCGGAGCTGTGGGCGAGCCCGCCCTTCGAACCCTCTATGCGCGACGGCCGCCTCTATGGCCGCGGCAGCGCCGACATGAAGGCGGGGCTCGTCGCCAACATCACGGTGCTGGAGGCATTTGCGGCGCTCGGGCTCGCCCCGGCGGCGCCGGTGATCCTGCAGTCGGTGATCGAGGAGGAGTGCACCGGCAACGGCGCGCTCGCCTGCCTCGCCCGCGGCTACCGCGCCGACGCGGCGATCATCCCCGAGCCGTTCCAGCAGTCGCTGATGACGGCGCAGCTCGGCGTCATGTGGATGGGCGTGCGGCTGACCGGCAAGCCGGCGCACGTGCTCGACACCTCGGCCGGCGCCAACGCCATCGAGGCGGCCTATGCGCTGTTCTCCCGGCTGAAGCGGCTCGAAGCGGCGTGGAACGAGCCGGCGGCGCGCCATCCGGCCTGGGCCGACCACCGCCACCCGGTGAACTTCAACCTCGGCCGCATCACCGGCGGCGACTGGCCGTCGACCGTGCCGTGCGAGGCGGTGATGACGGTGCGGGTCGGCTTCTATCCCGGCACGCCGCTCGCCGACGTGCGCGCGGCGCTGCAGGCAGCGGTGGCCGCGGCGGTGGCGGAGGAAGCGGGGCTCGCCGGCATCCGCGCCGAGGTGACGTGGCGCGGCTTCCAGGCGGAGGGCTGCGTCGTCGATCCGCAGTCGGACCTGATGGCCGGTCTCGCCGACGTCCATCGCACGGTCACGGGGACGGAGCCCGCCCGGCTCGCCTCGACGGCGACGACGGACGTGCGCTTCTTCGCGCTCTATGGCGGCATGCCGGCGACCTGCTACGGCCCGGTCGGCGGCAACCTGCACGGCATCGACGAGTGGGTGTCGCTCGACAGCCTGATGGAGGTCGCGCGCGTGCTGACCCGCTTCACCGCCGCGTGGTGCGGGCTGGAGAAGCGCTGATCGGCGTCGGCCGGGCGGCCGTCACGAACCGGTCCGCCGGCCGGACCGGTGCAGGCCGGACCACTGTCGCGCAGCCGAAAACGCCGGCCGCGAGGGGCCGGCGTCAGTCTTTTCGATCCGTCTCTGTCGAGATCGGTCAGCGGCCGCGGCGCGGCGCCTGCAGGAACGACATCCCGCCGATCTCGGCGCTCGCGCCGGCGCCGGCACCGTCGCGGCTGCGACGATCGTCGCTGCGGCCGCGCGGCTGGCCGCCGTTGCGACCGTCGGGCTTGCGGGCCTCGCCGGCCGCGGCCGGCTTCTGGCCGGCGCGGCGGTCGTCGCGCGGACGGCCCGGGGCGCTCGCGCTGCGCTCGTCGCGCCGGGGCGCCTCGCCACGCGGCTTGTCGGCGCGCGGCGCTCCGCGCTGCTGCTGGTCACTGCGCTGGCCGCCACCGCCACCGCCACCGCCACCGGCACGCTGGCCGGAGCGGCCCTGCGGGGGACGCCCGCCGCCGCGCTGGCCACCGCCACGGCGGCCGTTGGTCTCGGTCGCCTCGCGGGTCTCGAGCGCCTCGCCGCCGGCGATGCGCCGGTCGGTCGCCGGGATCTGCTGGCGCGTCAGCTTCTCGATGTCGCGCAGGAACGCCCGCTCCTCGGCGTCGCAGAACGAGATCGCCTTGCCCTCGGCGCCGGCGCGCGCGGTGCGGCCGATGCGGTGGACGTAGGACTCCGGGATGTTCGGCAGGTCGAAGTTGATGACGTGGGTGATGCCGTCGACGTCGATGCCGCGCGCGGCGATGTCGGTGGCGATCAGGATCGGCGCCTGGCCGGAGCGGAAGCTCTCGAGAGCCTTCTCGCGCTGGTTCTGGCTCTTGTTGCCGTGGATGGCGACCGAGGCGATGCCTTCCTGCTCCAGGCTTTTGACGACCTTGTCGGCGCCGTGCTTGGTGCGGGTGAAGACCAGCGTCCGGGCGGGCTTTTCCTCGCGGATGACGTCGCCGAGGAGGGCGCGCTTGCGGCCGGTCTCGACGAAGATCACCTGCTGGGCGATGCGCTCGGCGGTGGTGGAGACGGGCGTCACCTCGACGCGCACCGGATCGTGCAGGAGGTCGGCGACGAGCCCGCTGACCTCGCTCGGCATCGTCGCCGAGAAGAACAGGCTGTGGCGCTCCTTCGGCAGCTTCGCCGTGATCTTCCGGATGTCGCGGATGAAGCCCATGTCGAGCATGCGGTCCGCCTCGTCGAGCACCAGCACCTCGGTCTTGGAGAGGTCGAGAGTGCGCTGGTCGAGGTGGTCGATCAGGCGGCCGGGGGTGGCGACGAGCACGTCGACGCCGCGGGCCAGCCGGTCGGTCTGCGGCTTGTAGCCGACGCCGCCGAAGATCACGGCGACGCCGAGCGGCATCGTGCCGGCATAGGTGCGGAAGCTCTCGGCGATCTGGCTGGCGAGTTCGCGCGTCGGGGAGAGCACCAGCACGCGGCAGGTGCCGCGGGAGGGCTTGCGCGGGTTGGCGGCGAGGCGCTGCAGGATCGGCAGGGCGAACGCGGCGGTCTTGCCGGTGCCGGTCTGGGCGATGCCCAGCAGGTCACGGCCGGTCAGGAGATGCGGAATGGCCTGCGCCTGGATCGGCGTCGGCTGGGTGTAACCCTCGGCGGCCAGCACCTGGAGGAGGGCGGGCGACAGGCCGAGCGTGGCAAAATCGGTCAAAGGGGTCTCTTCTCGAATCACGGGCGCGGCGCCCGCCACGAAGGTGACGGACGATCGGCGCCGCGGGGTGGCGAACGCCCCGCGTGACTTGGGCAATTCTGGAAAGGTCGATCAGGGCGTCTCCCGGCGAATCGGCATCCAGAAGGACGCTCGTTCACGCGGCCGGGGCGCACGTGCCGCTTGATGCGACCTCGCTCAGATGCGCCCTGGCGACGGCGAAGTCAAGATTGGCGGCCTGCGGCGATCTCGACGCCGCCGGCCGATCGTGCGACGATTCGCTTCGGCCCTGCTGCCGAACCGAGCCGATTCCCGCGATGAACGAGACAGTCCAGGAGATCGACGCCGACCCGCAGGCGGCGGCCGCCCTGCCGGCGTTCTCGTTCGCCGCCGCGGCGGCCCTCGATCTCGTGTCGATCCCCGTCTGGGTGCACGACCGGGAGCGGGCGAGCAACGTCTACGCCAACGCCGCGGGTCTCCGGTTCTGGGGCTGCGCCAGCAACGCCGAGCTCGCCGCCCGCAGCCACGCCGACATGTCGCAAACCTCCCGGGCCCGCGTCGATGCCCTGTTCGCCCGCATCGGCCGCGGCGAGCGGGTGGTCGACCGCTGGACCTTCTATCCGCTCGACCGTCCCGTCACCGTCGACGGCACGATCTCCGGGGTGCGGTTCGACGACGGCCGGCTCGGGATGCTCTTCGAGGCCGCGCCGAGCGCGGTCGATCCGATCGACCGGCGCGCCGCCGAGGCCCTGCGCTATGCGAGCGTGCTCGCCACCCTCTACGACGACGGCGGCGACGTGCTGTTCCGCAACCCCGCCGCGGCGCGCGCCTATCCGGGCGAGGAACACCGCTTCGCCGACCGCTTCGCCTCGCAGGTCGAGGCGGTGGCGATGTGGAAGCAGCTGCAGGCCGGCATGCCGGTCAACGCCATCATCGGCGTGCGCACCGCCGACGGCCCGCGCTGGCACGGCCTCGACGCCCGCGCCGTCACCGATCCGGTCACCGGCAAGCCCTGCGTGCTCGTCAACGAGCGCGACGTCACGGCGCTGAAATCGGCGGAGGCGAGCGTCGCCGAGCGCGAGCGCCGCCTCACCGAGGCGCAGCAGATCGCCCGGCTGGGCGACTGGCGGCTCGCCATCGCCACCGGCGAGGCGACGCTGTCGGCGCAACTCGCCGCCATGTTCGGCTTCGGCCGCACCACCATCACGGAGGAGCAGCTGCGCACCCTGCTCGGCGACGGAGACAGCGGGTTTTCCGTGGCGCTCGATCGCGTCGTCGCACACGGCGGCGGGGCCGAGGCGATCTCCCGCCTCGAACTCGCCTCCGGGCGGCAGCGCCACGTCTGGACACGCTTCGCCGCCCGTCGCGACGAGAGCGGCCAGATCGCCGAGATCGTCGGGGTGGCCCGCGACATTTCCGAGGAGGTGCGCGCCCGCCAGCGTATCGACTATCTCGCCATGCACGACAGCGTCACCCGCCTCGCCAACCGGGTGCGCTTCGGCGAGGTGCTGATCGAGGCGATGCTGCGCGGCCGCGAGACCGGCGGTTGCATCGCCGTGCTCGACCTCGACGGCTTCAAGGAGATCAACGACCGCCACGGCCACGAGGCCGGCGACGCCGTGCTGGTGGAGGTCGGCCGGCGTCTCACGGCCAGCGTCCACTCCGGCGAGATGGTGGCGCGGCTCGGCGGCGACGAGTTCGGCCTGATCCTCGCCGGCCGCGACCCCGCCGCCGTGCGGCAGCGCGCCGACGCCGTGCTGGAGCGGGTGGCGGCGCCGATACAGATCGAGGGCGCCACCGTCCAGCTCGGGGCGAGCATCGGGCTCGCGGCGTGGCCGGACCAGGGCGACAGCCCGGAGACATTGCAGCAGAACGCCGACCTCGCGCTCTATTCGGCGAAGCTCGAGGGCCGCGGCAAGGCGGCCGTCTATGCGCCCGAGATGCGCGCCGCACGGGATGCGCGCCGGTGGGTGGCGGCGGAACTCCCCTGCGCCATCGCCAACGATGCGATCGAAGTCCACTACCAGCCGATCGTCATGCTGGCGGACGGCCGCCTCGCCGGCTTCGAGGCGCTGGTGCGCTGGCGCCACGACCGGCGCGGCCTCGTCCTGCCCGACGACTTCGTCGAGCTCGCCGACGCCGCCGGCCTCGGCGCGGCGCTCGGCAGCCACGTGCTCGCCGTCGCCCTCGCGCAGTTGCGGTCATGGCTCGACGCCGGGCTCGAGCCCGGGCGGCTCGCGGTCAATCTCGGCGCTGGCCACCTCGCCGGCGGCCGCGCCCGCGCCGACGTCACCAACCTGCTCGCCCGCCTCGCGATCCCGCCGCAGCGGCTCGAGCTCGAGGTCACCGAGAGCGTCACGCTGCGGCCCCGCACGGGCGGTGTGGTCGGGACCATCGCCGACCTTCACGATCTCGGCGTCTCGATCGTCCTCGACGACTTCGGCACCGGCCAGGCCTCCCTGACCCATCTCAACCGCCTACCGGTCGACCGGGTGAAGATCGACCGCTCGTTCGTCTCCGAGATCGCCCGCGACCGCCGCGAGGCGGCGATCGTGCGGGCGATCGCGGCGCTCGCGCGCGAGCTCGGGATGTCGGTTGTCGCCGAGGGCGTCGAGACGGCGGAGCAGGCGGCGCTGCTCATCGCCGCCGGCTGCGAGTTCGGCCAGGGCTTCCTGTTCGGCCGGCCGATGCCGGGAGACCTCGCGGCGACGTGGATGCGGGAGCGCGTCCACATCGCCTGACCGTTCCGCCTGAACCTGCCGCGAGGCGGCAGCTCACCGAAGCGGCGGCCGCGTCAGTCGCAGCGACGCACCCAGGCGTCGAGGTCGAGGCGCTTGAAGATCATCGAGACGCCGGCCTTCTTCGCCTGGTCGCAGGCCTTGGTCTTGTCGAAGCGCTTGCCCTCGTCCTTCCAGCCTTCCGGATAGTCGGCGTCGAAGACGGGCTTGCCAGCGTCGACGAACGGCTTGGCGTCGCCGCAGAACTTGTAGAGAGCGCAGTCCTCGAACAACAGCGCGTCGAAGTGGGGCTCCAGCGTCTCGGTGAGCTCCGGCACGTTCTTCTGCATCGGCTTCAGACCGAGCCGGCGCGCCTCGGCCGCCAGCGCCTCTGCGTAGCGGATGGTGTCGGACTTGCGGATCGTGAAGCCGGTGCGGTTCTCGTAGGCGTCGAGATTGTCGAACTCGACGAACTCGAAGCCCTTGTCGAGGCACATTTCCAGCCGGTCGATCATCAGCGGCAGGAACACCGCGTAGCGGCGCACGTCGAGCCAGCGCTCGCCCTCCCACTCGGGATAGCGCTTGCCGATGAAGGGCTTGCGGCCGGCCTTCAGCTCCTTCTCGTTCAGCGCCTCGAAGGCCTTGCGGTCGGGTCGCCAGTTCTCGATCGTGCCGACCGACAGGTAGCACCATGTGCGGATGCCGCGCTCGCCGGCGTCGACGACGTAGCGCTGCGGCGCGTCGAAGCCGTCGAGGCCGAGGAACTCCACCGCCGGCGGCGGCGACGGCAGCTTGTCGATGCCGATGATCCAGTCCCAGGTGGGGAGCGCCGCCGTCGCCCGTGCGGGTTCGGCCGCGGCGGCGGGCGCAGGCACCAGCCAGGACATCGCGGCGACCGCGGCGGCGAAGAGGGCGGCGAGCGGAGCCGCGGCGCGGCGCCCTGCCGGCGGCGGGGACACGGGCGTCGGCGAAAGGTCGGTGCGCAGATCGTTCAAGGCGTGCTCCAGGGCATCGGCGAAGAAGCTGTACTCGACCCTGCCGATCACCGCCGCGTCGTCCTCGGCAGTCGCCGGGCGTCCCGCGCCGTCGGCGCCGGCCGTCGCCGGGAGGGTGTCGCCGAAGGCGGCGAGCACGCGGGCGCGGGCGTCGCGGATGGCGTCGAGCGCCAGCACCCGGCGCGGCAGCTTCGCGAGCCGCTGGGTCACTCCCTCGATCAGGGTGAGGTAGGTGGCGATCG
>CALRZT010000095.1:0-13909 GCA_943372725.1 Pseudoxanthobacter soli DSM 19599 | reverse complement strand
CGGACGCGGTTGCCGACGCCATCCGGCGGGCCGGCGGCCGCTGCCGGTCGCTGAAGCTCGCGCTCCGGCCCGGCAAGCCGATCGCCGTCGGCCGCCTCGGCGACACCGCGGTGCTGGCGCTCGCCGGCAATCCGGTGGCGGCGATGGTGGGGTTGCTGCTGTTCGGCCGGCCGCTGGCGGCGCGGCTCGCCGGAGCGGCGGCGCCGGGGCACGGCGGCTTTCCCGCCGAGGCGGCGGAGCCGATCCGCCACCGTCCCGGCCGGACGGAGTTCCTGCCGGCGGCGATCACCGGGCGGACCGACGACGGCCGGCCGCGCATCGTGAGCCTCGGGCGCGGCGGCTCGGCACGGCTCCTGCCGCTCGCCGCCGCCGACGGGCTGGCGGAGTTGTCGGCCGAGGAGGGCGACGTCGAGACCGGTGCGACGGTGCGCTTCCACCCCTTCGCCACCGCCTTCGCGCTGTAGGCGACGGCCGCCGACGACGACGGTTGCAGGGTCTCAGACGGGGGCGAGACCGAGGCGCTCGCCGACCAGCGCGGCGAGGCGGTCGGCTGCCGCCGCGACGTTGAGGCCGGCGGTGTCCAGCGTCGCGGCGGCGCGGGCGTAGAGCGGCTCGCGGCTCGACAAGATCGTGCGCAGTTCCTGCATCGCCGCGCCGTCGCCGGCCATCGGCCGGAGGTCGCCCTGGCCGCGGACGCGCGCCATGTGCTCCTCGGGCTCCGCCTTCAGCCAGACCGTCAGGAAGGCCGACAGCAGCGTCTCGTAGGTCAGCGGGTCGGCGACGACGCCGCCGCCGGTGGCGAGCACCAGCGGCCCCGGGCGGGCGACGACGGCGCCGAGCGCCGCCTGTTCGAAGCGGCGGTAGCCCTCCTGGCCGTAGAGCGCGAAGATCTCGCCGACCGACAGGCCGGTCGCCGCCTCGATCTCGGCGTTGAGCTCGACGAAGGGCCATGAGAGGCGCCCGGCGAGGCGGCGGCCGAGGGTCGACTTGCCGGCGCCGCGCAGGCCGATCAGCGCCACCCGCTGCGGCGGCGTCTCTGGTCCGGCGAGCGGACCAGCGCCGGCGAGCAGCGTCCGGACTGCGGCGAGCCGCTCCGGCGGCGCCTGGCGCAGCAGCGCCTGCAGCAGTGGCCAGTCCGGCGGGCCGGCGGCGTCCTCGGCGACGAGGTCGGCCGCGGTGGTGCCCATCGCCCCGGCAATGCGGCGGAGCAGCATGATCGAGACGTTGCCGCGACCGGCCTCGAGTTCGGCGATGTAGCGCTCGGAGATGCCGGCCGTGCGGGCGAGCAGCTTGCGCGACACCCCGCGCACTGCGCGGGCATGGCGCACCCGGCCGCCGAGAGCGGCGAGGAAGGCAGCGTCCTCGGCGCTGCGACCGGCGGCATCGCCCGGCCCGGGCGACGTCGACGGGATCGTCGCCGGGTCGGGCTCGGTGGCAGCCGCGGTGGCGGCGATGTCGGTTTCGGCGCTCACACCGGGAACGATAGTGCCGCCCTGCGTTGACAGCAACCGACCGGCCAGCGTTAGATGAATTATAATGCCAAGTTGTCGCAGCCCGGCGGAAGACCGGCGCGCGGCGACGTCCCTTTCGGTCGGCCTGGGGAGGACGACGCATGCCGGGCGCATTCAACGCGACCACGGAACTGCTCGATCGCAACCTCGCCGCCGGCCGCGGCGACAAGGTCGCCTTCGCCGATCCCGGCCGCACGCTCACCTATGGCGCGCTCGCCGTCTGGACACGGCGGGTGGCAAACCTGCTCACCCGCCTCGGCATCCGCCGCGAGGAGCGCGTCGCCCTCCTGATGCTCGACACCGTCGACCTGCCGGCGGTCTTCCTCGGGGCGATGCGGGCCGGCGTCGTGCCGGTGCCGCTCAACACGCTGCTCACCGCCGAGCAGTACGCCTACATCCTCGCCGATTCGCGCGCCCGCGCCGTCGTCGTCTCGGCGCCGCTGGTGCCGGTGCTGGAGCAGGCGCTGGCGAAGCTCGCCGCCCCGCCAGTGGTGCTGGTGGCGGGCGGTGACGCCGGTGCCCAGACCGGGCTCGACGACGCGCTCGCCGGCGAGAGCGACGGCTTCGACACCGTCGACACCCACCCGGACGAGACGGCGTTCTGGCTCTATTCGTCTGGCTCGACGGGGATGCCGAAGGGCACGCGCCACGTCCACACCAGCCTTCTCGCCACCGCCGACACCTACGGCCGCACGGTGCTCGGTATCCGCGAGGACGACGTCTGCTACTCGGCGGCAAAGCTGTTCTTCGCCTATGGGCTCGGCAACGCCCTGACCTTCCCGATGTCCGTTGGTGCCACGACCTTCCTGTGGCCCGAGCGGCCGACGCCGGCGGCGGTTTTCTCGATCCTCGCCAAGCGCCAGCCGACGATCTTCTTCGGCGTGCCGACGCTCTATGCGGCGATGCTGGGCGACGCCGCCGCCGCGGCCGAGGCCGGCTCGCCGCGCCTCAGGCTCTGCGTCTCCGCCGGCGAGGCGCTGCCGGAACCGATCGGCACGGCGTGGACGCGGCGCTTCGGCGTCGACATCCTCGACGGCGTCGGCTCCACCGAGATGCTGCACATCTACGTCTCGAACGCCCCCGGCGACGTCCGCTACGGCACATCGGGCCGGCCGGTGCCGGGCTACGCGGTGCGGCTCGCCGACGAGGCCGGCGCCGATGTGGGCGACGGCGAGGTCGGCGAGATGCTGGTGCGCGGGCCGTCGGCCGCCGACGGCTACTGGAACCAGCGCGACAAGAGCCGCCGCACCTTCGAGGGCGGCTGGACGCGCACCGGCGACAAGTACCGGCGCGACGCCGACGGCCGCTACGTCTACTGCGGCCGCGCCGACGACATGTTCAAGGTCTCCGGCGTCTGGGTCTCGCCGTTCGAGGTGGAGAGCGCGCTCGTCACCCACCCCGCCG
This sequence comes from Pseudoxanthobacter soli DSM 19599, assembly GCA_943372725.1. Lineage (GTDB taxonomy): Bacteria > Pseudomonadota > Alphaproteobacteria > Rhizobiales > Segnochrobactraceae > CAMDHY01. The sequence goes on along the minus strand of CALRZT010000095.1, from coordinate 10,994 downwards.
TGCTCGAGGCCGCCGTCATCCCGCACGCCGACGCCGACGGGCTGCTGAAGCCGAAGGCCTATGTCGTCCTGAAGAACGGCGGCGGCGGCGAGGATCTGCACGCCAGCCTGCGCGACCACGTCAAGGCGAGCGTCGGGCCGTGGAAATATCCGCGCTGGGTCGAGGTGCTCGACGCCCTGCCGAAGACGGCGACCGGCAAGATCCAGCGCTTCAAGCTGCGCGAGATGGATGCGGCGGGAGAGGCGTCGGGCGGAGAGGCGCCGTGACGGCGCCGCTCGCCGCCGAGGGCCGGCTGTCGGTCGGCGGCGCCTCGCTCGAATACCGCTTCACCGGCCCGCAGCCGGCCGACGCCCCGACGATCGTGCTGCTGCACGAGGGCCTCGGCTCGGCGGCGCTGTGGCGCGACCTGCCGGAGCGACTGTCCGCGGCGACCGGCGCCGGCGTGTTCGCCTGGTCGCGCGCCGGCTACGGCCGGTCGAGCCCGGTCACGCTGCCGCGGCCGCTCGACTACATGCGGCGCGAGGCGCTCGACGTGCTGCCGGCCGCGCTCGACGCCATCGGCTTCCGCCGCGGCCTGCTTCTCGGCCACTCCGACGGTGCCTCGATCGCGACCATATATGCCGGCTCGGTGGCGGACCACCGGGTGCGCGGGCTGTCGCTGATCGCGCCCCACTTCTTCGTCGAGGACCTGTCGATCGCCTCGATCGCAGAGGCGAAGATGGCTTTCGAGACCGGCGACCTGCGGGCAAAACTCGCCCGCTGGCACGACGACGTCGACGGCGCATTCCTGGGCTGGAACGGCGCCTGGCTCGACCCCGGCTTTCCCGCCGCCTTCGATCTCACCGAGGAGCTCGGATACATCCGGGTGCCCGTGCAGATCGTCCAGGGCGCGGCCGACCAGTACGGCACCCTCCGGCAAATCGAAGTGGCGCGGGAGGAGTGCTACTGCCCGGTTGACGTGGTGCTGATCGACGGCGCCGGCCACACGCCACAGCGCGAGGCACCGGAGGTGACGCTCACCGCTCTCGCCGGCTTCGCCAACCGGATGCTCCGCGACCATGGCGAGGGGCGGGTGGTGGCGACAGTCGGCGAGATGAATTAAACTGCATCTTTTCCAGCATGCGCGATTGTCTCGCGCGCACACGCTGCATTATCGTTCTCGAACCTCAGGAGCCGCACCGACGATGGCCGTCACCGACCGAAGCCTCGCCCACGGCGCGACCGAGATCGATTTCCGCACCGAGCCGTCGCGCTGGCGCCACTGGCGGCTCGCCGTCGACGGCACGGTGGCGACCCTGACGATGGACGTTGACGAGGGCGGCGGCCTGTTCGAGGGCTACCCGCTGAAGCTCAACTCCTACGACCTCGGCGTCGACATCGAGCTCGCCGACGCTGCCCTCAGGCTGCGCTTCGAGCATCCGGAGGTGCGCGTCGTGGTGCTGCGCTCCGGCAAGGAGCGGGTGTTCTGCGCCGGCGCCAACATCCGCATGCTCGCCGGCGCCACCCACACCCACAAGGTCGGTTTCTGCAAGTTTACCAACGAGACGCGCAACGCCATCGAGGACGCGAGCGAGCACTCCGGCCAGGCCTGGCTCGCCGTGGTCAACGGCACGGCGGCCGGCGGCGGCTACGAGCTGGCGCTCGCCTGCGACCACATCCTGCTCGTCGACGACGGCACGGCCGCGGTGTCGCTGCCGGAGGTGCCGCTGCTCGCCGTGCTGCCCGGCACCGGCGGGCTGACGCGGCTGACCGACAAGCGCAAGGTCCGGCGCGATCTCGCCGACGTCTTCTGCACCACCGAGGAGGGGGTGCGCGGCCGCCGCGCCGTCGCCTGGAAGCTCGTCGATGAGATCGCCGCCACGAGCCGCCTCGACGCCGCGGTCGCCGCGCGGGCGGCTGCGCTGGCGGCATCGGCGACGCGCACCGCCGCCGGCCCCGGCATCGCGCTCACGCCGATCGAGCGCCGCCGCACGGCCGGCGCGCTCGCCTATTCGTCCCTGACGGTGACGATCGACCGCCGCGCCCGGACCGCGACGATCGTGCTTGCGGGGCCTGACGCACCGCCGCCCGCCGACATGGAGGGCGTGATGGCGCAAGGCGCCGGCTTCTGGCCGCTCCGCCTCGCCCGCGAGTTGGACGACGCCATCCTGCATCTGCGAATGAACGAGCCGGAGATCGGCATCCTCGTCTTCCGCAGCGAGGGCGAGCCGGGGGCGGTGCTGGCCTTCGACGCGCTGCTCGCCGGCAACCGCGACCACTGGCTCGCCAACGAGATCCTGCTCTACTGGAAGCGCGTGCTGAAGCGCCTCGACGTCACCGCGCGCACGCTGGTGGCGCTGGTCGAGCCCGGCTCCTGCTTCGCCGGCACGCTGGCCGAGATCGTGCTCGCCGCCGACCGCTCGTTCATGCTGATCGGCGAGCGCGAGGGCGACGGGCGGCCGGCGCCGGTGCTGACGCTGGGCGACCTCAACTTCGGCGCCTTCCCGATGGTGCACGGACCGACGCGGGTGGCGAACCGCCACTATGGCGACGACGCCGCGGTGGAGCGGGCCCACGCCGCGATCGGCACCCCCCTGGAGGCCGAGGCGGCCGAGGAACTCGGCCTCGTCACCACGGGGATGGACGACATCGACTGGGACGACGAGGTGCGGCTGTTCCTCGAGCAGCGGGCGGCGTTCTCGCCGGACGGCCTCACCGGGCTGGAAGCCAACCTGCGCTTCCCCGGCCCCGAGACGATGGAATCGAAGATCTTCGCCCGGCTGACCGCCTGGCAGAACTGGATCTTCCAGCGGGCGAACGCCGTCGGCCCGGAAGGTGCGCTCGGCCGCTACGGCACCGGCCAGAAGCCGGCCTTCGACTTCGAGCGGGTGTGAGACAGGAGACCCAAGCCATGACCGGCATCCTCGCCGTCGACTACACGACCCGCATCCCCAACAACGTCGGCCTCGCCGACGACCGCACGGTGCTCAGGGCACTCGAGGGCTGGCATCCCGGCTATCTCGACTGGTGGCAGGACATGGGGCCGGAAGGCTTCCAGGACAGCCTCGTCTATCTCCGCACGGCGGTGTCGGTGGACCCGAAGGGCTGGGCGAAGTTCGACTATGTGAAGATGCCGGAGTATCGCTGGGGCATCCTGCTCGCGCCCCAGGAGGAGGGCCGCCTCGTCAATTTCGGCGAGCACAAGGGCGAGCCCGCCTGGCAGGAGGTGCCGGGTGAGTACCGGGCGATGCTGAGGCGGCTCATCGTCATCCAGGGCGATACTGAGCCGGCTTCGGTCGAGCAGCAACGCCACCTCGGCAAGACGGCGCCCTCCCTCTACGACATGCGCAACCTGTTCCAGGTGAACGTCGAGGAGGGGCGGCACCTGTGGGCGATGGTCTACCTCCTGCAGAAATATTTCGGCCGCGACGGCCGCGAGGAGGCGAACGAGCTCCTGCGCCGCCGGTCCGGCAGCGAGGACGCGCCGCGCATGCTCGGCGCCTTCAACGAGGCGACCCCGGACTGGCTGTCGTTCTTCATGTTCACCTGCTTCACCGACCGCGACGGCAAGATGCAGCTCGAAAGCCTCGCCCAGTCGGGGTTCGACCCGCTGTCGCGCACCTGCCGCTTCATGCTGACGGAGGAGGCGCACCACATGTTCGTCGGCGAGACCGGCGTCGGGCGCACGGTGCAGCGGACCTGCGAGGCGATGGTGGCGGCCGGCATCGACGATCCGGCCGACATCGCGCGGGTGCGGGCGCTCGGCGTCATCGACCTGCCGACCATCCAGAAGAAGATCAACCTGCACTATTCGCTGTCGCTCGACCTGTTCGGTTCGGAGGTGTCGACCAACGCGGCGAACTTCTACAACGCCGGCCTGAAGGGCCGCTTCCACGAGACGCGCATCGATGACGACCACCGCCTGACGGCCGACACCTATCCGGTGGCGAAGTTCGTCGACGGCGCCATCCGCCTCGTCGACGAGCCGGCGCTAACCGCCCTCAACATGCGGCTGCGCGACGCCTACACCACCGACTGCGCGAAGAGCGTCGAGCGCTGGAACAAGGTGATCGAGAAGGCCGGCGTGCGCTTCCGCCTGGCGCTGCCGCACGTCGCCTTCCACCGCCAGATCGGCGAGTTCCGCAACGTCCGGGCGACGCCCACGGGAGAGGTGCTGTCGCAGGCGGCGTGGGAGGCGATGCGCGACGACGTGCTGCCCTCGGCCGCGGACGGCGACTTCATCGCCGCGCTGATGCAGCCCGTCACCGAGCCCGGCCGCTTCGCCTCCTGGATCGCCCCGCCGAAGCTCGGCATCGACAACAAGCCGGGCGACTACGAGTACGTGAAGATCGAGGTGTGAGAGCGCCCGGGACGACGGCGCGCCGGCCCCAAGCGCGGGTGCCGGCGCGGTCTCGCCGGCCTCAGCCGGCCTTCTCGTAGATCCGCTTCACCAGCTCGTCTTCGAGATCGCGCCAGAGCGCCTTCTTCGGCTTCTTCGCCGCATAGGTATCGATGAGGTGGTCCCGCAGCAGCCGCTCCTGGTAGATCAGCTCGCGGGCGAAGCGGAAGCGCGCGTCCGCCGAGGCGACGCTGAAGAAATACTTCAGCCACAGGTCCTCGAGGCGGCGGTAGTCCCGCTCGCCGTCCTTGATCTTCAGGTTCCACGGCTTCTCGCCGAGGAAATGCAGGATGCGTACGTCGCGCTCGCGCAGGAACTTCATCACGTCGGCTTCGGAGGTCGGCACCAGCCGTTTGCTGAAGTTGTAGCGCGAGTCGAGATAGGTCTTCTGCCTGTCGCGGAAGAAGACGTTGAGCACGGCCTGATCGGCCTTGCCGTGGTCACGGTTGACGGTGACGCCCTCGAGCGAGCGGGAGATCGTCTCCAGCATGTCGCCGTCGAGCATGTCGCCGCGGATCATCATCGTGCCGGTGTTGAAATAGGGCAGCGGCAGGTCGACGACGTTGTCGTAGGCGCGGACGACGCAGAACTCGTGCTCGAGCTGGAAGAGAAGCTGCAGGCTGCCGAGAACGATCATGTCGCTGTCGAGCGTCACCACCCGCTCGTAGCCGTCGAGAGTGAACGCCTCCAGGATCAGGAAGGCGGCACGCAGGCGCTTCGGCGTGTGGACGACCTCCTCGGCAAACCGGAAGATGCGCTCGAAGCGGCGTGAATCGACCGCGTGGAAGCGGACGTTGGGAGCGGCGCGGGCGATCAGCTCGCGGTTCTTCGGCGACAGCGGCGAATAGGTGTCGTCGTGGAGGATGACGAACTCGCCGTCGAACCACGGGTTCTCCCGCCGGAAGCTCGCCAGCATGACGATGGCGCCGTAGACGAAGGGGTCCGAGACGACGGTCGCGACGCAGCTCGGCTTGGCGGGGGCCGCCGTTCGGTGTGCGGTCTTGCTCATCTCAGCGCCCGCCTCCCACGCGTGCGACGGATCGGGCCGCGTGCACGACCGGCTCCGCCGCCCCCCTCGACGCGCACGCCCGCCCCATCAGCCCGACACCAGCGATTCGTACTCGACACGCGGCAGGAGCTCGAGGCGGCCGCCGCGGGTGGCGTTCCACATGCGGGTGCCGCGCCGTTCGGCCTCGCGCGCGACGATCTCGTAGGTCTGGAAGATCGGGCCGCCGGGGGTCCAGATCCGCACCAGGCTGTCGAAGGACGTCGTCGCGCTGGTGTGCTGCTCGGGGCGATAGAAATAGGCCTTCGGATCGGTCGGCGCCGTCAGCCCGTAGTCGCAGTCGCAGCCGAGGAGGTAGATGTCGGTGATGCCGAAGTGCACGCACAGCGGCACGCAGAACGTCAGCAACACGGTGTAGCCGTCGTCCATGCAGCGATTGAGGTCGTAGTTCTGCGTGCCGATCTCGTCGATGACGAACTTCGGCTTGTCGAAGATGAGGCTGCGCAGGCGCGGCTCGGGCACGAGGCCGAGCTCGCGCATGTAGGAGGCGAACCGATAGGAGAAGAAGAACGTCTGCTCCGTCTGCTTCTCGGAGACGAGGCGGGCGAAGTCGGCGTTGAGGTCCGGGGTCTTGCCCCAGCCGCCAAACATCTCGTGCGACGAGACGCAGTAGAACTTCGGATTGATGCGCCGGAATCGCTTGTGGTTGATGAACCAGTTGGCGACGAAGGTGATCTCGTCGCGCAGCAGGGTGAGATCCTGCTGGTTGATCGAGGGTCCGTTGCCGAGGATGAAGGCGCGCTTGCCCTTGTAGATGTCCTTCATCGCGAGGATCTTGTCCCACTCGCCGGAATCGGCGAACGAGCGCTCGTGGGCGAGGCGCTGTTCCGCAAGCTTCTGCCAGCGGCTCGCCGCCACCGCGCGCCCGCCGATCGTCTGCGGCGTCATCGTGCGGTCGCGGTCCGACATCTGCAGCCCGGCGGGGGTCGCCGGGCCCTCGGACACCGTCTTGCGGCGGATGACGCGCACGCGCGGCTCGCTGTCGCCGGCGGTGACCGGCTCCCCGGCCGCCGCGGCCGGCGCGGCCGCAGCGCCGGTCGTCACCGCGGAAACGGTGGCGGCGCCGATCTGCAGGCGCTGCCCGGGCCTGCCCGTCATCTGCCACGGCGACTTGCTGGCGGGGTCGATGAACACCAGCACGAAGCCGATCGGCTCGGCCCGTCCGACGACGAAGTCGAACTCGCACAGCAGCCAGCCGTCTTTCAGGGTCGTCACCTCGGCGGCGCGGACCTCGGCGTCGAGACGCCCCCCGGCGCGGCGCAGGGCGCGCTTCTCGAAATCGATCTGGAAGCGGAGGGTGCGCTGCACGTCGTCGGCATAGCGCAGGCGCACGGAGACGACCGGGACGTCCACCGCCCGCGCCGCGAAGCGCAGCTTGAACGCCGTCCCGGCGGGTTGCGGCTGCAACGCCACCGTCCAGGCATGCTGGGCGAGCTCTTCGGTGGGTGCGAAGTCCCGCGTGCCCTGGAACAGCGCCTCGGCGCCCTCGGCGGACCGGCACGGCGGCTTCTCGGAACTCCGGCTCTCCTTGACGTGCGAGCGGCTGAGCTTGCCGACGAGGACGCGGTCCGCGCGCTCGCGCTTCGCGGGCTTCCCGGCGGCCCCGGGCGCCGGCGCGACGGTCTCGGCCGCCACCGCCGGCGCAGGCCTGGCGACGACGCGCACCTTCGGCGTCTGCGGGACCGGCGCTGCGGCGGCGACCGGCACGGCGACGGTCGGGGCGGCCTGGGCGCGCACCGCCTTCGGCTCGGCGACGTCCTTCGCGCCGCCCGGGCGACCGCGGCCGTCGCGCGCCATCCCCGCGAGCTCGTCCTTCAGCCTGGAGATCTCCGCGAGGAGGCGCTCGATCTGGTGCTCGAGCGCCTGGTTGCGGGCGAACTCCCCTGCCAGTTCCTTGCGGTAGAACTCTTCGCCCGACGTCGTTTCCGACTTCATCACCGTCTCCGCAGCCCAATCGTGGTGGTTCCGGAGGTGTCGCGGCTGCCGGTGCCACGGCTGTCCCCGCCCCTCTTCGCGTCTCTCCCTCTCGTGCCGCTGGCGCGGTTCGTCATCCGTCGATCGTTCCTTCGCGTGCCGCCAGCAGTTTCTCCGCGAGTTCGCGCAGGGCGCCCCGCCCGCCGCGCCTGGCCGTGACGATGTCGGCGAGCGCGACGACGTCCGGGTGCGCATCGGCCGGAACGACGGCGAGACCCGCCGCCTTCAAACAGGCGACGTCGTTGATGTCGTTGCCGATATAGCAGGCTTGCGCGAAGGGCACGCCCTTTTCGGCGAGCCAGCGCGCCATCTCCGGCAGCTTGTCCTCGATGCCGTGGCGGACCTCCACCTTGAGCTTGCGCCCGCGCGCGGCGACGACGCTCGAGACCTCCTTCGACAGGATGAGGAGGTGCAGGCCGCGCTTGCGCAGCATCTCGACGCCCATGCCGTCGGAGCGGCTGCAGGTGACGTATTCGTCGCCATCAACGCCGACTGTGACGCGATCGTCGGTGTGGACGCCGTCGAAGTCCATGACGAGGGCCCGGATGCCGGCTAGCCGCTCGTCCGGCTCGGCGGCGGCAGCGCCGGCGATGCGGGCGACCGCTTCCGCGACCTCGAGATCGAGAGGGCTGTCGATCTCCGCGCAGGGCACGTCGATGGGCACGGCGATGACGGGACCGCAGAAGCGGGTGCGTCGTGCCAGGAAGGCCGCGGTCCGCATCACGTAGATGCTGCCCGTCTCGCGGAACTGCGGCGGCAGGTCCTGGCGGCGCTTGCGCGGCTCCGTCCAGACGTGGTTGACGCCGACCGCGAAGCCGTCGGCATCCGTCGTCCACAGGAAGCCATGATCGGCCGCCACCGACAGCGCCGCCGCCGCGCGCGGATCGTCGAGGGCCGCGACACAGCGGTCGATCTCGTCGGCGGTGGTGAAGGGGGACGTGCACTGCAGGAACACGACGAGATCCGGAAGATCGCCCTCGCCGGCCAGGACCTCGAGCACATGCAGCAGGGCGGCTTCCGAACTCGCGGTATCGGTCGAAAGCGCGTCCGGGCGCATGACCGCCCGCGCACCGTGTGCGACGGCAACGGCGGCGATCTCGGCGTCGTCCGTCGAAACGATGACCTCATCGACGCGCACGGCGCTACGCGCCGCCTGGACGCTGCGCGCCACCAGCGGGACACCGCCAACGAGGCGGAGATTTTTGCGCGGGATGCCCTTGGACCCCCCGCGCGCCGGAACGATGCAGACGACGCTCACCGGCCCTCCCCGACGGCCGCGGGCCGTCAGGCGACGTTGCGGGTGGGCTGAGCCTGCTCGCGCTTCAGCTTGGCACGCTGCACCGCCTCGACGTCGAGGATGTCCTTGTGCTTGTAGGTCAGCGCCTTCGCCACGTTGGTCAGGTCGCGCTTCAGGCGACGCAGGCCGTCCGGCTCCAGGCTGGCGGCGTGGTCGGTGCCCTTCCAGGTCCGGTCGAGCGTGAAATGACGCTCCACCCAGGTGGCGCCGAGCGTCATCGCGGCGATGTCGGCGGCGATGCCGAGGTGGTGGCCGGAGAAGGCGATCGTCTTGACGCGATCGCCGTAGAGGTCCTTCAGACGCTTCACCTCCATCAGGCACAGGTCCTCGAAGGCGACCGGATAGCCGGACGTGCAGGCATAGAGCACCACGTCCTTGGCACGGCCCTCGGCCTCGAAGAAGGCGACGACGTTCTCGATCTCGGCGAGCGTCGTCATGCCCGTGGAGACGTGGATCTCGCCGGGATAGTTGCGGCAGAGCCAGCCCTGCAGCTCGAAATTCAGGTTCGTCGCGGAGGGGATCTTGATGAAGTCCGGCTTCAGCTCGGCGATCTGGATCGCCGACGTCAGGTCCCACACCGAGGTGGAATAGACGATGCCCTCGGCCTCGCAATAGCGCTTCAGCTCGGCGTGCTGGTCGACCGAGAATTCCAGAAACTCCCGGTGCTCGCCATAGGTCCGCCCATAGGCGTTCGACGGCACGGGATGCGGCGCCTCGTACTCCGCCGGGGAGAGCAGCTCGCGATTGTTGCGCTTCTGGAACTTGACTGCGTCGACGCGGCAGATCTTCGCTGCGACGCTGATCAGTTCCTTGGCGATATCCATATCACCTTTGTGATTGCATCCGATCTCGGCAATAAGCTTGGCCATCTGAAAATCCAATATCTCGCTTGGAAGGCATTTCGCGGATGCGAGACGTTGGCATGAAGCCGGCGGTCCGACAAGGGGGGCCGAGATCAGGAGTTTGCGAGCGGCCGCCGGCGGATGCCTGTGATTGGCCGTTTCCGCCCCTCCACTATCCCTGATTGAGCGATCGGGTTTTGTCACCGCAGTGCAGCAATCGGCAGGCATGCCGTCGTCGCCGCATCGGCCGTCCGGGGCGTACAGGCCGGAAACGAAAACGTGATCACTACGTTCATCGTTCGATCGCACGGGCTCGGCGGCCGACCACCCGCCGCGAGACTCGATTTGTCGTCGCCGACACGGGAGCCATCTTTCGCAAGTCTTGCCGTCCGCCTTCGCCCGGCCGATGGACCACACCGGCCGCAGCGACGGCGCTTGCACGTTCCGGGCACGCTGGTGACAATGGGGGCGAGGGCGGTCGATCGAACCGCGGTCCGGGCGTCGGTGGTACTCCGGGCGTCTGACGATCGATGGCCGCAGTCGCAGGGTTCGGAGCCGGCCGGGTGCGAGGTGGGGGCCTCTCGCCGGCGCGGTCGTCTCCGGCGGCACCGTCGCTTCCCCGCCTGTGCTGCCCGGTCTCCTGCCGACGAAGGGTTTTCGACCGACGATGGATCCTGCCGCGAAGTCCCAAGACTCCATTTCGGAGTGTGTTCTCCTCGAGCGTTGCACCGGCGGATCGCGAACCCTCCTGGTCGTCTTCGCGGCGGCGAACGCCCGGTCCTTCACCTTCTACAACACGACGCGCGAGCTGCCGTGCGACGTCCTCTACGTGCGGGACCCGCGGAAGAACGCCTGGTTCCAGGAGGGCTTCCTGGAGACGCCGGGGATCGACGTCTCCGTCGCGTTCCTGCAGGGGCTCGCCGCTTCCTATGACCGCGTCGTCGTCTCCGGCGCCTCGATGGGCGGCTATGCGGCGATCCTGTTCGGCAGCCGCATCGGCGCAGCGCGGATCTTCGCGCTCGGCCCGCAGACGCAGCTGAACCACAGCTACAGCCGCTCGCCGCGCCGCGACGTCACCCTGCGCGAGCCGGACCTCGCCGCCGTCGTCGCCGCATCGCCACCCGGCCAGATGCACATGATGGTGGGGGTGCTGGACGCGGTCGACTACTTCAACGTCGTCCGCCTCGTCGATCTCGGCGGGGCGGAGGTCTACTGCTTCGAGGACGAGGACCACTTCCTGCCGAAGTCGCTGGCGAAGTCGGAGGCGCTGACGCGCCTGTTCGCGGCGGCGGTGGCCGGCGACGCCCTCGACCCGGCGCCGCACGCCTACGTCGCCCGGGCGGGCCTCGACCAGGCGCGCTGCGAGATGATCCGCGCGGTCGTCCCGCTGATGTTCGAGAAGCGCGACTACCGGACCGCGCGGGCGCTCGCGCGGCC
>CALRZT010000094.1:0-13999 GCA_943372725.1 Pseudoxanthobacter soli DSM 19599 | reverse complement strand
TCCTCTGGGCTCTCCGTCCCCTCTCCCGGCGCGAGCCGGGAGAGGGTGGCCCGCAGGGCCGGGTGAGGGCCGCGCCGTGTCGGCGCGGAAGCGGCGTTCTCGGCGTTCGGTGCGCCGCGTTCCACGCGGGCCCTCATCCGCCCTTCGGGCACCTTCTCCCCGCCTTCGGCCGGGAGAAGGGGATGGATCGCGGAGGTCTCGACTGATTCGCCGGTGGCGGCCGCGTCGACCTCCGCGGACGACAGATCCGCCTTGGTGATGACGAGTTGCAGCGGAGCGGACGGCAGATCGTTGGGCGGCTCCTGCGGCGCGTCGGATGGCGAGAGCCAGAGGACGAGGTCGGCGTCCTCGGCCCTCGCCCGCGCGCGGCGGATGCCCTCAGCCTCGACCAGTCCGGCGGCCTCGCGCAGGCCGGCGGTGTCGGTGACGACGACGGGCCAGCCGCCGAGATCGAGGTGGACCTCGATGAGGTCGCGGGTGGTGCCGGCCTCCTCGGTGACGATCGCCACCTCGCGGCGGGCTAGCGCGTTGACGAGGCTCGACTTGCCGGCGTTCGGCGGGCCAAGGACGACGACGCGGAAGCCCTCGCGCAGCCGCTCGCCGCCTTTGCTATTGTCCAGCGCCGCGGCGATCTCGTCGCGAAGCGCTGCTGCCCCCGCCCTCGCCTGCTCCAGCGCGTCGGCCGAAACGTCGTCCTCGTCGGCGAAATCGAGGCTCGCCTCGGCGAGCGCCCGCGCCGCGAGGATTTGGCTCCGCCAGAGCGTGACGCGGGCGCCGAGCACGCCGCTCGCCTGGGACAAGGCCTGGCGGCGCTGGGCGTCGGTGTCCGCGGCGACGAGGTCGGCGAGGCCCTCGACGGCGGCAAGGTCCATCCGCCCGGCGAAGAAGGCGCGGCGGGTGAACTCGCCGGGCTCGGCGAGCCGCACGCCGGGTAGCGCCGTGAGCGCCGTGAGCATGGCGGCGACGACGGCGCGGCCGCCGTGCACGTGAAACTCCGCGACGTCCTCCCCCGTCGGCGAGCCCGGACCCGGCAGGAAGAGGACGAGGCCGCTATCGATGTCCTCGTGGGTCTGCGGGTCGCGGAAGCGCGCCAGGCTCGCCCGCCGCGGTGGCGGCAGGCGGCCGCAGAGGGCCCGAACAGTCTCCGCCGCGCTTGGGCCGGAAAGCCGGATCACCGCGATCGCCGCCGGCGGACGACCGCTGGCGAGCGCCACGATGGTGTCGGTTTGCACCTCCGGACCGTCGGTCATGCCGGAGACCGGGGCGAGGCCGCAGACGTCACCTGACCAGTTGCCGACGGGTTGCGATGACCTTCCTCGCTCCGGTGCGTTATGGTCGCGAGGGTTGATACGGGAGCGCAAAGATGCAGAGACATGAGGCCTCCGGGGCCGCCGGCGGGCGCAACCGCCTCGCCGAAGAGACCAGCCCCTATCTGCTGCAGCATGCCGGCAATCCCGTCGACTGGTGGCCCTGGGGCCCTGAAGCGCTCGCCGAGGCGCGTGCCCGCGACGTGCCGGTGCTGCTGTCGATCGGCTACGCGGCGTGTCACTGGTGCCACGTGATGGCGCACGAGAGCTTCGAGAACCCCGCCATCGCCGCGGTGATGAACCGGCTGTTCGTCAACATCAAGGTCGATCGCGAGGAGCGGCCGGACGTCGACCAGATCTACATGGCGGCGCTGCATGCGCTCGGCGAACAGGGCGGCTGGCCGCTGACGATGTTCCTGACGCCCGACGGCGCGCCGTTCTGGGGCGGCACCTATTTCCCGCCAGAGCCGCGCTATGGCCGGCCGGGCTTCGTGCAGATGCTGGAGGCGGTGGCCGAGACCTATCGCAACAAGGGCGAGGCGGTGGCGCAGAACACTGGCGCCCTGCTCGCCGTGCTGCGCCAGCGCCGCCGCGGCGACCCGGTGGCGCTCGATGCCGGCGTGCTCGATGCGGCCTCGGAGCGGCTGTTCACCGTCATGGACCCGCGCCATGGCGGCCTGCAGGGGGCGCCGAAGTTCCCCAACGCCTCGGTGATGGAGCTGCTCTGGCGGGCCGCGCGGCGCACCGGGCGAAGCGACTACCGGGCGATCGTCGTCTCCTCGCTGGAGCGCATCTCCAACGGCGGTATCTACGACCACCTCGGCGGCGGCTATGCGCGCTACGCGGTCGACCACCGCTGGCTGGTGCCGCACTTCGAGAAGATGCTCTACGACAACGCCCAACTCGTCTCGCTGCTGACGCTCGCCTTCGTCGCCACCGGCGAGGAGGGCTTCCGCCGCCGCATCGAGGAGACGATCGGCTGGCTGACGCGCGAGATGATCGCCGAGGACGGGGCCTTCGCCGCCAGCCTGGACGCCGATTCCGAGGGCGAGGAAGGCAAGTTCTACGTCTGGACGCCGGCCGAGATCGCCGAGGTGCTGGGAGAGGACGACGCGGCGCTGCTGTGCGCGGCCTATGACATCACCGAAGGCGGCAATTTCGAAGGGCGGTCGATCCTCAACCGGCTGGCGACGGGATTCACGGCCCCTGCCGAGGAGGCCGCGCTCGCGCCGCTCAGGGCGCGCCTGCTCGAGGCCCGCGCCGAGCGCGTGCCGCCGGGCCGCGACGACAAGGTGCTCGCCGACTGGAACGGGCTGATGATCGCGGCGCTGGCCGAGGCCGGAGCGGCGCTCGACCGGCCCGACTGGATCGCGCTCGCCGAGCGCGCGTTCGGCCGCATCGTCGCGCTGCTCGGGCGCGGCGACCGCCTCGGACATTCGGCGCGGAGCGGACGCAGCACGTTTCCGGGGCTCTCGACCGACTATGGCGCGATGATCCGGGCCGCTTTGGCTCTCCGGCAGGCGACCGGCGACGAGGGCTATCTCGCGAAGGCAACCGCGTGGATGGCGGCGCTGGAGGCCCATCACTGGGTGGAGGCCGAGGGCTCCTATGCGCTGGCGGCTGATGATGCCGACGACCTCATCGTCCGCATGGCGACGGCCGTCGACGAGGCGACGCCGAGCGGCAATGCGCTCGCCGCCGACGCGCTGGTGAGGCTGTGGCTGATCACCGGCGACGACGCCTACCGCGCCCGCGCGGACCAGTTGTTTGCGGGCTTCGCATCGGAGGTGATGGGCAACGCCTTCGGTCACGCCGCGCTGATGAACGCGCTGGATGGCCGACTGTCGGCGGAGCAGATCGTCGTGGTCGCGCCGACGGCGGAGGCGGCCTTGCCGCTCGCCGATGTCGTGCGGCGGGCCCCCTTCCCCGGGCGTGTCCTCACCGTCACCGATGGCCGTGACCTGCCGGACGGCCACCCGGCGGCGGGCAAGACGACCGTCGACGGTCGCGCGGCGGCCTATCTCTGCCGCGGTGCGACGTGCTCGTTGCCGATTCTGGAGGCGGAAGAGCTCGTCGCGGCGCTAGGGTGACGGCTCCACGGTAGTGGCGCACGAAGTGCGTCTCCTTCACGGATGCAACGATCGCACAGAAGCGGATGGCTCGCCAAATCGAATAGGAGACTCGCTGGTGCGCGTTTTTGTCTGGAGGTCCGGACATAGCGGCGGGTCGCGAAATCGCGATCCTGAGTCATTTGTGGGGGTCGCGTCTCGCGCGTCTGACATCTCAGCTGCAACCAAAGGGCGTCACTCGCCGCCGCTGTGGGAGTGAGGCGCGGGAGACCCCCCGACCATCCGGCCGCGACGTCATGCCGGACGCGAAGCGTTCCGGGACCCAGCGCAAGAATGTTCGCGCGGAACGCGCGACGCTCGAGCCGCGCCTCCGGCGCGAAATCTTCCGCTGGGTCCCGGCTCAGCGCTCGGCTGCGCCTCGCTTGGCCGGGATGACGCGGATGGGGATGTGGTGCGGGCGGACGACGAGCGGCACGTCCGCTCGCCGACCGTCCCGCCCCGTCAGGTGTTCATCGAGTCGAAGAAGTCCTGGTTGGTCTTCGTCTGGCGCAGCTTGTCGAGGAGGAACTCGATGGCGTCGACGACGCCCATCGGGTTGAGGATGCGGCGCAGGACGTAGGTCTTCTTGAGCTGGTCCGGCGGAACGAGCAGCTCCTCCTTGCGGGTGCCCGAGCGCTGGATGTCGATCGCCGGGAAGACGCGCTTGTCGGAAACCTTGCGGTCGAGAATGATCTCCGAGTTGCCGGTGCCCTTGAACTCCTCGAAGATCACCTCGTCCATGCGGCTGCCGGTGTCGACCAGCGCGGTCGCGATGATCGTCAGCGAGCCGCCCTCCTCGATGTTGCGCGCCGCGCCGAAGAAGCGCTTCGGGCGCTGCAGGGCGTTGGCGTCGACACCGCCGGTCAGCACCTTGCCCGACGATGGCACGACGGTGTTGTAGGCGCGGCCGAGGCGGGTGATCGAATCGAGCAGGATGACGACGTCGCGGCCGTGCTCGACGAGGCGCTTGGCCTTCTCGATGACCATCTCGGCGACCTGCACGTGGCGCGTCGCCGGCTCGTCGAAGGTCGAGGAGATCACCTCGCCGCGCACCGAGCGCTGCATGTCGGTGACCTCTTCCGGCCGCTCGTCGATCAAGAGCACGATCAGGTAGCACTCCGGGTGGTTGCCCGTGATCGAGTGGGCGATGTTCTGCATCAGCACCGTCTTGCCGGTGCGCGGCGGCGCGACAATCAAGGCGCGCTGGCCCTTGCCGAGCGGCGAGACGAGATCGATGATCCGCGCCGACATGTCCTTCTTGCTGCCGTCCTCGAGCTCCATCTTGAAGCGCTCGTCAGGATAGAGCGGCGTCAGATTGTCGAAGTGGACCTTGTGGCGCGCCTTGTCGGGGTCCTCGAAGTTGATCGTGTTGACCTTGAGGAGAGCGAAGTAGCGCTCGCCCTCCTTCGGGCTGCGGATCATGCCCTCGACGGTGTCACCGGTGCGGAGCGAGAAGCGGCGGATCTGCGACGGCGAGACGTAGATGTCGTCCGGCCCGGGCAGGTAGTTGGCGTCCGGCGAGCGCAGGAAGCCGAAACCGTCCTGCAGCACCTCGACGACGCCCTCGCCGATGATCTCGACTTCCTGGGCCGCGAGGTTCTTCAGGATGGCGAACATCAGCTCCTGTTTGCGCATGGTCGAAGCGTTCTCGACCGCGAGCTCCTCGGCAACGGCGAGCAGCTCGGTCGGCGTCTTCGCCTTCAGCTCCTGGAGCTTCATCTCCCGCATGGAAAAGTCCTTGGGTGGGGACCGGCCGCGAGGTTGGGCAGCCGGGACTTGGAAGGGATGGGATGTCTGCGACTCTTGGCGGGGACGACATCGCCCCGCGCGGCGGCACCACGTTCACCGGATTTGTGACCGATCCGGTCCGCGGGCGCCCGTTCGCCTTTGGTGAGATAGTCTGAAGATAGAGGCTTCGCGCCGGCTCGGCAAGGCCGGGCGGCGCGTCGGCGCGCCGCAGTGTGCGGAAAATCCGGACGGTTCAGCGCGGCGGCCAGAGCGGGTCGTTGTCGCCGCCGAGGAAGGTCGCCGACCACGGCGCCTCGATCTTCTCCACGACCTCGGCCGGGGGCGGCACGTAGCCGAGCGCCTCGGCGTCGGCGGCGCCGGCCTTCAGGCCGTAGTCGAGGAAGCGCAGCACGGCGACGGTCGGGCGATTGTCGTCGGGCACTTTCGCCATCGCGGCATAGGTGACGGTCGGGATCGGCCAGGCGCCGGGGGGCGGCGCGGCGGCGAGCGCCGCCTCCATCGCGCCGACGTCGGGGGCGGCGGCGAAGGCGGAGGTGAGCGCCGCCTGCAGGGCCGGGGCGTCGGCGGCGATCGGCCGGGTGCCGCCGACGACGAGCCGCGGCACGGCGAGCCTGGCGATGCGGGCGTCGGCGAGCGCCGTGTAGCCGATGGCGCCGGCGGTGGCGGCGACGGCGCCGGCGACGCCCTCGCTGCCGCGATAGCCGTTGCCAACCGGCCAGGCGACCTGTTCGCCGTGGCCGAGGGCGGCGGCGAAGTCAGGGCTCGTGCGCTCGAGGAAGCGGGTGAAGCGCAGCGTCGCGCCGGAGGGGTCCGAGCGCGTGACGACGGTGACGGCGGTGGCCGGCAGCTTGGCGTCCGGGTTGAGGATGGCGATCGACGGATCTGACCAGGTGGTGATCTGGCCGCGGAACAGGCCGGAGAGCGTCGCCGCATCGAGGACGAGGCTCTCGACGCCGGGCAGGTTGACGACCGGCACGATGGCGCCGAAGGCGACGGGGAACTGCGCGTAGTCCTGCTTCTGGGCGTCGGTGGCGGCGAAGGGGACGTCGGTGAGGGCGAAGGCGACGGTCTCGTCGTCGAGGGCCTCGCGGCCGGCGGGCGAGCCGAGCGGCTGGTAGGAGACGATGTCGCCGCCGGGCTTCTGGAAGCCCTCGATCCACTGCTCGACGAGCGGGAACACGGTGGTCGAGCCGGCGCCGGTGGCGACCGTCTGGGCGCTGGCGGGGAGGGTGAGGAGGGTGGTGATCGCGACGGTTCCGGCGATCGTTCCGGCCGAGGCAAGCGCGCGCAACATCTGGTGTTCTCCCTGCCCCGACCGGGCGGCTGGATGGTTTGCAAATTCGCGCGGTGGCGGCAAGCGGGGATGTCTGAGCGAGGCTCGCGGCGATTCCCCTCTCCCGGCGAGAGCCGGGAGAGGGTGGCCCGAAGGGCCGGGTGAGGGCCCGCGCGGCGAAGCCGTGCGGGGGGCTGACGCGAACGCCGAGGCCGCAATTCCGCGCCGCTCTGCGGCGCGGCCCTCACCCCCCTGCCGGGACCCTCTCCCGCCTTGCGGCGGGAGAGGGGGAATCTCTCAGACGCTGTGCGGGTAAACGCTTCAGCGTCCCCGCCGCCGTCCGCCCGGCCGGGTGTTCGTCACGGCGAGATCCGGGCGGCCCTTCGGGCGCTCGTCGCCCTCGCGCAGGGGGACGGTCCTGTCGGTGCCGGGGCCCATGTCGTCGAGGGAGGGCTTGGCCGCCTTGCCGCGGCCCAGCGCCTCCTTCGACGGCATGTTGCCGGTGGCGCCGTACTTGCGCTCGCCCTTGAAGCGGCCGGCCGTGCCCTCGACGTCGGACTGGCGGGCGAGCGGGTCGTCGGCGACGGCGAGCTCGGTCGCCTGCAGGCGCTTCAGCTCGTCGCGCAGGCGGGCCGCCTCCTCGAACTCGAGGTTGGCGGCGGCATCGCGCATCCGCTTCTCGAGGTCGCCCATGTGGGCCTTGAGGTTGTGGCCGACGAGGGTGCCCGGCGCCGCCAGACCCGCCTCGACGGTGACGTGGTCGCGCTCGTAGACCGAATCGAGGATGTCGCCGATCGACCGCTTCACCGATTCCGGCGTGATGCCGTGTTCCTCGTTCCAGGCGAGCTGCTTCGAGCGGCGGCGCCCGGTCTCCGCCATCGCCCGCTCCATCGAGCCGGTCATGCGGTCGGCATAGAGGATGACGCGGCCGTCGACGTTGCGAGCGGCGCGGCCGATCGTCTGCACCAGCGACGTCTCGGAGCGCAGGAAGCCCTCCTTGTCGGCGTCGAGGATGGCGACCAGCGCACACTCCGGGATGTCGAGGCCCTCGCGCAAAAGGTTGATGCCGACGAGGGCATCGAAGGCGCCGAGGCGGAGGTCGCGGATGATCTCGATGCGCTCCAGCGTGTCGATGTCGGAGTGCATGTAGCGCACGCGCACGCCGTGCTCGTGGAGGTATTCGGTGAGGTCCTCGGCCATCCGCTTGGTCAGCACGGTGACGAGGGAGCGGTAGCCCTTCGCCGCCACCGCCTTGACCTCGCCGAGCAGGTCGTCGACCTGGCTCTTCGCCGGGCGGATGTCGATCGGCGGGTCGACGAGGCCGGTCGGGCGGATCACCTGCTCGACGAAGACGCCTCCGGACTGGTCGAGCTCCCACTGCGCCGGCGTCGCCGAGACGGCGATCGTCTGCGGCCGCATGGCGTCCCACTCCTCGAAGCGCAGCGGCCGGTTGTCCATGCAGGACGGCAGGCGGAAGCCGAACTCGGCCAGCGTCGCCTTGCGGCGGAAGTCGCCGCGGTACATGCCGCCGATCTGCGGCACGGTGACGTGGCTCTCGTCGACGAAGACCAGCGCGTTGTCGGGCAGGTACTCGAACAGCGTCGGCGGCGGCTCGCCCGGCAGGCGGCCGGTGAGGTAGCGCGAGTAGTTCTCGATGCCGGCGCAGGAGCCCGTCGCCTCCATCATCTCCAGATCGAAGCGGGTGCGCTGCTCGAGCCGCTGCGCCTCCAGCAGGCGGCCGGCGCGGGTGAGCTCGACGAGGCGGCCCTTCAGCTCCTCCTTGATCGAGCGGATCGCCTGGGCGAGCGTCGGCCGCGGCGTGACGTAGTGGGAGTTGGCGTAGATCTTCACCGACTTCAGGCTGTCGGTCTTCTGGCCGGTGAGCGGGTCGAACTCGACGATCGATTCGATCTCGTCGCCGAATAGCGTGACCCGCCAGGCGCGGTCCTCGTAGTGGGCGGGGAAGATCTCGATGGTGTCGCCGCGCACCCGGAAGGTACCGCGGGCGAAGCCGATGTCGGCGCGCTTGTACTGCAGGGCGACGAGGTCGGCGAGGAGCTGGCGCTGGTCGACCGCCTCGCCGACCTCCACCGCGAAGGTCATCGCCGTGTAGGTCTCGACCGAGCCGATACCGTAGATGCACGACACCGACGCGACGATAATGACGTCGTCGCGCTCGAGCAGCGAGCGGGTGGCCGAGTGGCGCATCCGGTCGATCTGCTCGTTGATCGAGGATTCCTTCTCGATATAGGTGTCCGTGCGCGGGACGTAGGCCTCTGGCTGGTAGTAGTCGTAGTAGGAGACGAAGTACTCCACCGCATTGTCGGGGAAGAAGCTCTTGAACTCGCCGTAGAGCTGCGCCGCGAGCGTCTTGTTCGGCGCGAGCACGAGGGCGGGACGCTGGGTGCGGGCGATCACCTGGGCGGCGGTGTAGGTCTTGCCGGAGCCGGTGACGCCGAGGAGCACCTGCATGCGCTCCTTCTGCTCGACGCCGGCGACGAGTTCCTCGATCGCCTGCGGCTGGTCGCCCTTCGGCTCGAACGGCGAGACCAGGCGGAACGGGATGCCGCCCTCAGACTTCTCCGGCCGGACCGGCCGGTGCGGCGCCCACGAGCCGTCGCGGAACTCCGGCCGGCCGTTCTGGATCAGCTGCTCGAGGGCGGCGACGGTGGCGGTGACGGCGTTCGCCGGCAGCGTCGCGGCGTCCTCGAGCGAGATGTCGAAGCCGGCGACGGGGTTGAGGCCGCCGGCGACGCGCTCCTTCGCCGTCTTGCCACTGCCGCCGGTCGAGGTGCCGCGCGCGGTACGCGACGGGCCGGCCTTCGACGGCTTGGCCTTGGCGGCGGGCGCCGTCGGCTCGGCCGGTGCGGCGGGCAGCCGGTCGGCGTCGGCGATCTCGGCCGCCCAGTCGGCGATCGAGCCGCCGAGGGGGGCGCCGGACAAGGGCGCCTGCGGCGCCTCGCCGAAGCCGTCGGGGCCGCGATCGAGGATCGTCTCGGGGGTGCGGGGCCGGACCGAGGAGCGGGGGAGGGAGGGGCGCGACATGGATCAAAAGTAGAACGCCGACGCCCCCGGGAAAAGGGCCGCCGGCGCGATTTTGTTCGGGCCAGGGTCCGCGGACGACCCCCCACTCTCACGCCGCGAGGCACGTCCTGGCGATGGCCGCGACGTGGCGGTCGTCGGTGCCGCAGCAGCCGCCGAGGATGGTGAAGCGGCGGTGGCGGGCACGCAGGGCGGCATAGTCGCGGCCGAGCTGGTCCGGGTCGCCGGCGTCGAGATCGGGGGCGGCGTCGAGCTCGGCGTGGCTGCGCTTCGAGGCGTTGGCGCGGACGCCGCGCAGCCGGGCGAGCCAGGGCTCTCCGGCCTCGACGGCGGCATCGATCATCGCCGCGAAGTGGGTCGGGTGGGCGCAGTTGACCATGTAGTAGGCCGGTGCGCCGTCGCTCTCGCGCTCGACGAAGCCGATCGCCTCGCCGAGGCTCTCGCCGCTCGGCAGCCGCGCGTCGGTCTCCAGCGTGAAGGAGATGCAGGACGGCAGGCCGGCCGCGGCGGCGGCGCGGGCGTAGCCGGCGGCTTCGGCGGCGTTGGTCATCGTCATCGCCGCCACCATGTCGGCGCCGGCCTCGGCGAAGAGCTCGGCCTGGAAGCGCCCGTAGGCCTCCGCCTCGGCTACCGTCATCGCCGCACCGGCGACGTAGCCGTCACCGCGCGGGCCGACGCAGCCGCCGATGACGACCGGCGTCGCCTCGCTCTCGAAAGCGTCCCGCAGCGGGTAGAGCATCGCGATGGCGTCGCGGTTGAGACGGGCGAGGGTGGCGCGGTCGTAGCCGAGTTTCGTCCCCCAGTCGGGGCTGGCGCGCCAGGTGACGCTGTCGAGGACGAAGCCGGCGCCATGGGCGCGGGCGATCGCGAGGTAGCGGCGATAGTAGGCCTCGAGGATTTCGCGCCCGCCGGGGCGGTCAAGCATCGTCACCGAGGCGAAGGAGGGCAGCTCGAGGCCGTCGTGGAAGATCAGCGTCGTCTCGAGGCCGCCGTCGGAGAGGAACGGCCGGTCGGACAGCTGCGGCAGCGCGTGGCGCCAGCGCGGGGTGGCGGCGGCGGCCGGGGCGGCATCGGTCTGTCCCGGTATGGTCGGCATGGGCGTCGTCCACAATCCTGCAATCGTGCCGCCGGCGGCTGTTGCCCGGGCGGGCGGTCGGGACCGGCCCGCGGCAGACCCTCCGGCAGTGACGGCACTCTGCCGGAGCGGATGGCGCGGGTCGGTGATCCGCGTCACAGGCTGCCGCCTAACTCGCCGGTAGACTGGTGCCGGCCGGTGCGCCGCGCCGACCGCCGAGCCGCTGTCCCCACCGCGGACGGCTGCCGGACACGCACCGGGTCTCACAGCGTCGTCGCGGCCGTGCCCTTGAACAGGATCGGACCCGTCGGCCGCCCGGTGGGCGAGCCCGTCGCCGGCTCGAGCGTGATCTCGAAGAGCTGCTCGGGCCGCGTCTCGGGCAGGCCGCCGGTGGAGAGCCGCACGGTGCGGGGCCGGTCGAGGAGGCCGATCGAGACCGGGCCGCGCTCGTCGCTCCACTTCGTCCACACCTCCATCGCCCGGCCGCTCGGAACGGCGACGTTTTCGAGCGGGAGGAGCTCGGCCGTGCCGTCGGCGAAGACGTGCACGACGGCGCCGACCTCGCCCGTTTCGGCGAGCAGGACGGCGACGAAGGTCGGCGGCGGCGGCGCCAGCACCATCCGGCCGAGGCCGACGGCCAGCACGATCGCCGCGGCGGTGGCGACGGCGGCGAAGCCGCGCCACAGCGTCAGGCTGTGCCACCAGTCGGAGAGACCGCCGCTGCGGGCCGGTGTGGGCGTGGCCCGGGACGACGTGACCGGCGGTGGGGCCGCGGCGGCCGCGCCGGTAACGGCGACGGTCGCGGCGGCCTCCTGCGGCGGCAGGTCGGGGGCGGTGGCGAGGGCCGTCTCGATGCGCCGCCAGAAGGCCTCGTCCGGCACGACGGGGGCGGCGCTCGCGTCGATCTCGGCGAAGCGGACGCGCCAGCGGGCGACGGCGGCGGCGAGCGCCGGCTCGGCCGCGAGGCGCGCCTCGAAGGCGGTCTCGGCCGGGCCCTCCAGCAGGCCGGCGACGTATTCGCCCGCCAGCATCTCGTCCTCGGGGCCGATCGGGGTGCCGGCGGGGGGTGCGGGAGCGCTCATCCCATGCACTCCCGAAGCGCCAGCAGCGAGCGCCGGATCCAGGTCTTGGTGGTGCCGAGCGGCATGCCGAGCTTGCCGGCGATCTCGCCGTGCGTCAGGCCGTGGGCATAGGCGAGCATGAGGACGCCGCGCCGGCGCTCGTCGAGCGCCTCGAGGCAGCGGCGGAGCAGGCTGGCGTCGGAGAGACGGGAGACGACGGCCTCGGGATCGGGGGCGTCGTCGGCGACCTCCGGCAGGTCGTCGTCGGGAGAGACCTCGCGGCCGGACGTGCGCAGCAGCGTCAGGCAGCGGTTGCGCAGCACCGCGTAGATCCAGGTGCGGCCGCCGCCGATCTCCGGCCGGTAGCTCGCGGCACCGCGCCAGATGCGCAGGAAGGCGTCCTGCACCGCCTCTTCGGCGAGATCGCGCCGCCGCAGCATGCGGGTCGCGACGCCGAGCATCGTCGCCGCTTCGGCGTCGTAGAGCCGGCGCAGCGCCGCCCGGTCGCCGGTCGCGCAGAGCACGATCAGGCCGGCGTGTTCGTCCGCCTCCGACGAGCGCGCGGTCATCCGCGTCTTCCCCGGCACGTCATGTCGGCCACCGTCCGCTGTCCTGTCCGGCGCCACGGCAGGCGCACGGATCCGCCTCGACTACGCATCATCCCACGGCGCGGATGCAAGCGGTCGAAAAAAGTCCGGCCCCGTCCGCATCCGCCGGCGCGGCCACCGGGTAGCCGCTGCAAGGACGACCGACGAGCGGTCGGCCGGACCGGGCCTGGCGGAAAGCGTCGCCGCGCCCTCCTTCCGCGGCGCCCCGGTCCAGCCGGAGCGCGGGCGGCGACCCATCCTGGAGGTGACCCATGTCGCATCGCATCGACTCTCATCGCATCGACAGCCAGACCCCGCCGGCCTCGCTCCGCCGCGGTCGCCCGCACAGTCTCGCGCTCGGCGGCCTCGCCGCCACCGTCGCGGTGCTCGCCGCCACCGCGGCGCCGGCGACTGCCGCGACGGTGTTCGCCCTCGTCGGCGACGACCGCCTGGCGATGGTCGACCCGTCGACGCGCGTCGTCGCCGCCCCGGTGGCGATCGAGGGCGTCGAGGGCCGCATCCTCGGCATCGACGTGCGTCCGGCGGACGGCAAGCTTTATGCCCTCTATGCCGACGGCACGATCGCCGTGATCGACCCGAAGCGCGGCCGCGCCGAGGCGAAGGCGAAGCTCTCGACGATGCTGCCGGACGGCGTGATGGCGACCGTCGACTTCAACCCGGCCGCCGACCGGCTGCGGGTGATCGGCTCGGACGGCACCAACCTCCGCGTCAACGTCGACGACGGCAAGGTCGTCACCGACGGCACGCTCGCCTTCGCCGCGACCGACATGCACAAGGGCGAGGCGCCGATGATCGTGGCGGGCGCCTACACGAACTCCGTCGCCGGCACCAAGGAGACGGCGCTCTACGACATCGACGGCACCATCGGCGCGCTGGTGAAGCAGGCGCCGCCGAACGACGGCGTGCTGAACGCGGTCGGCAAGCTCGGCATCATGCCGAAGGCGGTGGCGTTCGACATCGTCGCCGACGGCAAGGGCGGCAACACCGCCTGGATGGTCGCCGACGGCCGGCTCTACACCGTCGACCTCGCGACCGGCCGCGCCACCGAGACGGGGGCGTTGCAGGGCGTCGAGGCGGACGTGCGCGACATCGCCGTGATGCCCTGAAAGCGGGCGATCGACCCTTACGACCGCCCGCAAAAACGACTTACGAATCACATCGATCGCACGTAAGCTTCGCTTGTCGTCAACGAACTGAAAGGAGGTGATCCGGTGTCTCATTGTCACAAGCTGCGGTCGTCGGATCGCGCGCTCACGGGTTCCTTCGGAGGTCCGGTCGCGTAAGTCGACGTTCGTCCGGCTCCGCCGGACCGCAGTTCGACAATGGAAGGGTCGTCCCTCGGGGCGGCCCTTCTTTGTTGGTCTCGGGTGTCGTTGGTGTCGGGTGTCGCCGGCCGTTGCCGCCGGCGGGGCGCCGGTGTCGCGCCGCCGGTGCGTCCAGCCACGGCCGCGGTGGTGGTCGGTGCGACATTTTTGGCCGGGTCGTGGCGACCGTTTCCCCCACGCGCCGCTGCCGCAGTGGCGCCGCATTGACAGCCGAGACGTCGGCCGTCTCACACACGTGACGCCGGTGGCGCCTCCCCCGCCCCGCCCGCTGCCAGGACTGTTCCGATGTCACTCCAGGTCGTCGAGGCGATCGGCTTCGTCGCCGCCTTGCTCACAACTTTGTGCTGGCTGCCGCAGGCCTTCAAGATTCTGCGCGAGCGCCAGACGGCGGGGATTTCGTTGCCGACGCAGATCGCCTTCACCTCCGGCGTCGCCTGCTGGCTCGTCTACG
>CALRZT010000093.1:0-14103 GCA_943372725.1 Pseudoxanthobacter soli DSM 19599 | reverse complement strand
ACGCGCCTGCTCAGGCCACGCTTCGCGGTCCCGGGCGAGCGGCTGATCCGCCGCGGCGAGCGCGGCGACGCCGTCTACTTCGTCTCCTCGGGCGCGGTGGAGGTGTCGACCGCCACCGGCCCGATCCGCCTCGGCCGCGGCGACTTCATCGGCGAGCTCGCGATCCTCACCGGCGCCCGCCGCAATGCGGATGTCACGGCGATCGCCTATTGCCAGCTGCTCGTGCTGGAGGCCGACGAGTTCAAGGCGCTGATCGCCCGCAACCCCGACATCGCCGCCGAGGTCGACCGCGTCGCGGCGATCCGGCTCGGCCGCATCATGGCGCGGCCGGGCGACGACATCGACGCCGCCAGCGGCGAGCCGAGCGACGCGGCGGCCGCAGCCGACGCGCATCTCGAGCCGGCGGTGGCGCAGGCGCGGCCGTCCGACCGTGCCGTGGCCGAGACGGCGATCGCCGTCCCGGCCGGTGTCGGGCTGGAAGCGACTGCCTCGACGCCGGTCGGTCCGCGGGAGCCGACCGCCGCGGGCGACCCGGCACCGCGTGCGCCGGTGCCGGGTGAGGCGGCCGAGGGCCTCGATCTGCCCGCGCCAGCCGCGGTGCCGGCGGAGGCGGTGACCGAGACGCACCAACCGGCCGCAGTGAGCGGCGAGACCAACAACGAACCGGGCGCGTTCAACGAGAAGAAGCCCGCAGACGGAGAGCCGAGATGACCATCGACGTCGTGACCCTGCAGCCCCTCCTCGCCATCGTGATCGGTGTGCTGATCCTCATCGTGCCGCGCATCCTCAACTATGCGGTGGCGGCCTACCTCATCATCACCGGCGTGCTCGGCCTCTGGCCGAACCTCCTGCACGGGCTGAACTAGCCGGACCCGTCCTGCCGGAGCGGCGGCCCGGGTGTTCCTCCTCTGGCACCTGCTGCGGATCGGCTTCGGCTATGTCGCCACGACCGCCGTGGCGGCAATCGTGTTCGCCGCCAGCGCAGGGCCGTGGCAGAGCCCGCTTGTGGGCATCACTCGCGACGCGCAGATGTGGCTGGGCGAGACGGGCGGCCGCCTCGCCGTCGGTCTCATGCAGCTGCTGTTGTCGGGATTTCCCACGACGGGGTTCGTCGTCGTCTGGGCCGCCGCGGTGGTCGGCGCCGAGATCTCGTCGCTGCGCCCGCTCCTCGCCTGGCTCGCAATCGGCGGGCTGGCGGGGGTGGCGCTGGTGGTACCGGACGGCCTCGCGGTTACCGCGGCCGCGCCGCCGGAAAACGCCATGCTCGCCGCGCTGGCGGCAGGCTTCGCTGCCGGCTTCGTCTACTGGCTGATTGCCGGCCGAGAGTCCGGCGACTGGCGGCGGGCGCTGCCGCCGCCAGCGTGAGACGTCTCTCTTCGCCGCGGTTCGATCTCAGGCGCGTGCCAAAAGCAGCCGCGCCGCGAAGCCACCCATGACGCCGGCGAACAGCCAGTCGATGGCGCGGGCGAGCCGGCGCGAGCCGCGCAGCGTCGCCGACACGCGGCCGGCAGCGAGGATCATCGCCACCGTGATCGGCGTCGAGACGACGATCATCGTCAGCCCGAGGAACAGGAACGTGCCGCTCGCCGCCGGATCGCCGGCGGTGACGAACTGCGGCAGGAAGGTCGCGAAGAAAACGATGACCTTCGGGTTGAGAAGGTTCACCGTCAGCGCCTTCATGTAGATGCGCGTCAGGCGCTCCGGCGCGGCGCCGGCGACCGGCCGCGACAGGGCGTTGCCCTTCCAGACCGATTCGAAGGCGAGCCACAGGAGATAGGCGGCGCCGACGAGCTTCAGCACCAGGAAGGCGGTGGCGGAGGCGGCGAGCAATGCGGCGAGGCCTGCCGCCACCAGGACGGTATGGACGAGGAGGCCGGTGGTGCAGCCGGCGAAGGCGGCGAAGCCGGCCGCCGACGACTGGGTCACCGACTTGCCGAGGAAGAAGGCCATGTCCGGCCCCGGCGTCAGGGTGACGGCCGCGCAGGCGAGCACGAAGGCGGCCAGCACCGGCAGATCGGGAACGTAGGCGAGGGCGGACATCGGCGGCTCCGGAGCGGCGGATCTCGGCCTGTCTGCGCCCGCCCCGGCCGGCCGTCAATCGGCGCGAAGGGTGACGAACACCGCCGAGCGGAACGTCATCACCACCTCGCCGTGCTGGTTGGTGACGGTGTTGTCGAAGTGCGCCACCGCCCAGCCGGGGCGGGAGGCGAGCGGCCGGCCGTCCTGGGGCGTGGTGGCGAAGAACAGCGTGTCGCCCGGCCGCACCGGCCGCGGCAGGCGCATGTTCTCGAAGCCCGGCGAGGGCCCGAGCCGGCCGGGCTCGCCGCCGGCGGCGCGGATCTCGTCGGCGAGCCGGTCGACGCGCTCGACGAGGGCGCGCATGAACAGCGACGCCGTGTGCCAGGCGGAGGCGACGAGGCCGCCGAAGTGGCTCTTCGCCGCCGCCTCCGCGTCGACATGGAAGGGCTGCGGGTCGAACTCGCGGCCGAATGCGACGATCTCCTCGGCGGAAACGGTGGCCGAGCCGATCTCGACGGTGTGGCCGAACGGAATGTCCTCGAAGACCCACATCAGGCGGCCCTCTCGCGCGTCGCGCAGAGTGCGGTGGCGCGCATCTCCAGCACACGCGTGCCGTGCTGGTTGTCGAGGTGGATGACGATCGACAGGAGCCCCATGTCCGGCCGGGTCTTCGAGACGCGCTTGCCGACGGCGATGAAGGTGCCGGTCAGGGTGTCGCCCGGGCGGACGGGCGCAAACCAGTCGAGCTGCTCGATGCCGGGCGAGCCCATCGAGGCCATGCCGGCGAGGAGCCCGTCGACGTAGAGCCGCATCATCAGCGACGCCGTGTGCCACCCGGAGGCGGCGAGGCCGCGCAGCGGCGTGGCGCGGGCGGCCTCCTCGTCGAGGTGGAAGGGCTGCGGATCGTACAGACGCGCGAAGGCGACGATCTCCTCGGCCGTGATCGTCCGGCTGCCCAGTGGCAGGCTGCGGCCGAGCTCGATGTCCTCGTAGTGGAGCAGGTCGGCGGCCATCGGCGCTGGTCAGGTGTTGAACTTGAAGAGCAGGACGTCGCCATCCGCCACGACGTATTCCTTGCCCTCGTCGCGCGCCTTGCCGGCCTCCTTGGCGGCGACCTCGCCGCCGAGGCCGACGTAGTCGTCGAAGGCGATCGTCTGGGCGCGGATGAAGCCGCGCTCGAAATCGGTGTGGATGACGCCGGCCGCCCCCGGCGCCTTGGTGCCGCGGGTGATCGTCCAGGCCCGCGCCTCCTTCGGCCCCACCGTGAAGTAGGTGACGAGGCCGAGCAGCTCGTAGCCGGCGCGGATCAGCCGGTCGAGGCCGGGCTGCTCGAGGCCGAGGGTCTCCAGGAAGTCCTTCTGCTCGTCCGGCGGCAATTGCGCGATCTCCGCCTCGATGGCCGCCGAGATGACGACGCAGCCGGCGCCCTGCGCCTTCGCCATCGCCGCGACCCGCTCCGACAAGGCGTTGCCGGTGGCGGCCGACGCCTCGTCGACATTGCAGACATAGAGCACGGGCTTGGCGGTGAGGAGGTTGAGCATCTCGAAGGCGCGATGTTCCTCCGGCGCGAGCTTGACGAGGCGGGCCGGCTTGCCTTCGCGCAGCAGCACGAGGGCGCGGTCCATCAGGTCCACCTGCGCCTTCACCTCCTTGTCGGCGACGCGCTTGCGCAGCGGCACGACGCGGCGTTCGAGACTGTCGAGGTCGGAAAGCATCAGCTCGGTCTCGACCGTCTCGGCATCGGCGACCGGGTCGATCCTGTTCTCGACGTGGGTGACGTCGCCGTCCTCGAAGCAGCGCAGGACATGGGCGATGGCGTCGACCTCGCGGATGTTGGCGAGGAACTGGTTGCCGAGCCCCTCCCCCTTCGAGGCGCCGCGCACCAGGCCGGCGATATCGACGAAGGTGAGACGGGTCGGCACGATCTGCTGGGACTTGCCGATGCGGGCGAGGGTGTCGAGGCGCGGATCGGGAACGGCGACCTCGCCGGTGTTCGGCTCGATGGTGCAGAACGGGTAGTTCGCGGCCTGCGCCGCCGCCGTCTTGGTCAGCGCATTGAAGAGCGTCGACTTGCCGACGTTCGGCAGGCCGACGATGCCGCATTTGAAACCCATCGAGCGAAGTCCTTCGGGCGGAGCGGTTGCGCGGGAACAGAGCGCGCCGTCAACGGTTCGATC
Organism: Pseudoxanthobacter soli DSM 19599; assembly: GCA_943372725.1. GTDB lineage: Bacteria > Pseudomonadota > Alphaproteobacteria > Rhizobiales > Segnochrobactraceae > CAMDHY01. The sequence goes on along the minus strand of CALRZT010000093.1, from coordinate 9,907 downwards.
GGTCAGCGACGAGCGACCGCGCGCTCTCTTGGCTGGCCCCGCCGGGCCGGTCAAGGGACAAGACGTCTCGCGTCCGGCGCGATGCAAGCGTCGAGGTGTCCACGGGTGAAAAAGGCAGGGCCCCGGGTGGAACGAACACCCTCAGTCCACGTTTTTGAGGCAGACCGAGGCGATAAGTTCGGTGACGAACAGACCGCTTCCGGTACCCGAATTCGCAAATACAGAAAGGGATTTCCATCATGCGCAACGTTCTTCTTCGTTCAACGTCTGTCGCCGTTCTTGGCTTCGGCCTGGCCGCGGCGCCGCTCGCCTTCGCCCAGGACACGATGCAGCAGACGACGCCGCCGGCCGCGACGACGACCGCGCCGACGACCGGCACCGCTCCCGATCCGAACACGACGGTTCCGGAGCAGATGGACACCAACACCACCGCGCCGATGGACGCCCCGATGAATTCGACGGACGCGACCAACCCGGCCGCCACCGGCACGATGGGCACCGCCTCGACCGCCACGACGATGGACGGTGAGCGCGTGACGATCGTCGGCGGCACCCAGCCGATGGGCACGGTGCTCGCCACCGATCTTCAGGGTGAGCCGGTCGAGAACACCCGCGGCGAGGATCTCGCCACCCTCGACGACTTCGTCATCGACGAGCAGGGCCGCATCGTCGGCGCCGTGGTCAGCTTCGGCGGCTTCCTCGGCATGGGCGAGAAGTCGGTGCTGCTGCCCTGGGACGACCTGGAGATCGACGGCACGGACGCGTCCGTGACGCTCGCCATGACCGAGGAGCAGATCGAGGCGCTGCCGGCCTTCGAGGCGGTGGAGCGCCAGGCGAGTGGCGAGGTCGACACCAACGCGACGGGCACCGGTACGACGCGGGCTCCGGCTTCGACGACCGCCCCGGTCACCACCCAGTAACGCGCGAGCGAAGACTAATCGGACCGGGAGGCTCAACGGGCCTCCCGGAGACATGTTCCGGCGCAGAGCCGGGCCGAGCAATCGGCCCGGCTTTCGTGCGCACTGGCGGGTGCGAACGCGTTCGGTGCGTGGCCGGACGGATGAAGTCGCATCAGGTCTCGGCAGAGGCCGAGATCGATCACAAGACGGGGAAGGTCGACGAGCGGCTACGAGGCGTGCGCTCTCGGACGGGCGTCAGCTCTCGCCGCGGCGGGCGAACTTCGCCAGGGCAGCGAAAGGCCCCTTGGCGGGGGAGGCCGGTTCGGATGGCGACGCCGGGGCGGCCGCGCCCCTGACATCGTCGCCCTCACGCGCCGCCTGGGGCGAAGAACCGTCGCCCTTCGGCTTCGCCGGTCGCGGCGGGCGCGGCTCGCCGCCGTCCGGCTTCGGCGGCGACAGCGCGAGGTGCAGGCGGTTGGCGAAGGTCGGGTCCTTGCCCTCGGCGAGCAGCGGTGCCTCGGCGGCGATGGCGTCGAGCAGCGGATCGAGCCAGGCCGCGTCCGCCTTGGCGAAATCGTGCAGCACGTAGGTGTGCACCATCGCCTTGTCGCCGGGATGGCCGATGCCGATGCGCAGCCGCCGGTAGGCGTCACCGATGTGGGCGGTGAGCGAGCGCAGGCCGTTATGGCCGCCGTGGCCGCCGCCGACCTTCAGGCGCACCTTGCCGGGCGGCAGGTCGAGCTCGTCGTGGATCACCACCACGTCGGCGGGCGCGAGCTTGTGGAAGCGGGCGATCTCGCCGACCGAGCGGCCGGATTCGTTCATATAGGTGAGTGGCTTGACGAGAATGGTGCGCTCGCCGCCGAGAGTGCCCTCGGCGATCTCGGCCGAGAATTTCTGCCGCCAGGGGCCGAAGCCGTGGCGCCGGTGCACTGCATCGACGGCGAGGAAGCCGACATTGTGGCGGTTCAGCGCGTAGCGCGGGCCGGGATTGCCGAGGCCGACGAGCAGGAACACGCGCATTCTCCTCGCGAGGCGTCCCCGTGGCGCCGTCCGACGGCACGGCGTGCGCCGAGGCCGAAAGCGGCAGGCGGCGCGCCGCGGCGCCGCCGGACCGGTGGGTCCGGCGACACCCGTGCGGCGTCGCCGGACCCGATCGAAGACGGTCGTCTGCTCAGGCGGCCGGGGTGGCGCCCTCGGCGGCCTCTTCCTCGTCGCCGCCGGCCGGGGCGGCGATCGTGGCGATCGTGAAGTCACGGTCGCGGATCGTCGGGCTGACGCCCTCGGGCAGCTTCACCGCCGAGATGTGCACGGAATCGCCGATGTCGAGGCCGCTGAGGTCGACCTCGATGCTGGCCGGGATGGCATCGGCCGGGCACTCGAGCTCGACTTCGTGGCGGACGATGTTGAGGGCGCCGCCGCGCTTCAGGCCAGGGGAGGCCGCCTCGTTGAGGAAGTGCACGGGCACCTCGACCGCGATGGTGTCGCCGGCGACGATGCGCAGGAAGTCGACGTGGATGAGCTGATCGCGCACCGGGTCGACCTGATAGTCGCGCGGCAGCACGCGGATCTTCTCGCCACCGACGTCGATGGTCGCGACCGTCGTCAGGAAGCCGCCGCCGAGAAGCTTCAGCGACACTTCCTTGTTCGGCAGCGCGATCGGCAGGGCAGCCTTGCCGTCGCCATAGATGACGGCGGGAATCTTGTGTTCGCGACGCAGTGCACGAGCGGCCCCCTTACCAACCCGATCGCGCACCGTGGCCACGAGCTCATAGGTCTGAGCCATTGGGTCACTCCGGTTGCTTGAGTTGTCCGCCGGGGGCACCTCGCCCTCCGACGCGAACGGGCCGCCCAAGGCGGCCCGCCTTCGATCCGGACGGCCACGCCGCCCGGTGGCCCGCCTCCAGGGGTGCGGGACCGGGCCGGCTTATAGTCCACACGGGCCGGGGCGACAAGGCGGCGCGCCGAAACGGCGGCCCGACAAGGCTCACTCCGGCGTCTTCACCAGCATCGAGTTCTTCGAGACCATCAGCGACGAGGTGTCGACGGCCTCGAAGGCGGAGGCCGGGATCTGCTTCAGCTCGTCCATCATGTCGTTCTTCCAGCGCGTGTCGGACGTGCCCTGGAAGTACCAGGGCGAGCCGTTGTCGGCGAGCACGAGGCCGTACTTCTTCATCGCGCGCAGCACCGCCTGGGTGTCCTTGCGCAGGCTGGAGGAGATCTTGAACGAGGCCTTGAGCCGGAAGCGGGCGCCCATCGGCGGGAAATCGGCGTCGTTGACGGAGCCGGCCTGGTGGCGCGCCGGCCAGAGGTAGCTCTTGTCGCTGACGTCGGTGGTGAAACGGATGGCGTGGTCGACCTTGCCGGCCGCCACCTCCTCGTAGCGCAACAGCAGCGGCAGGATCGGCAGGCCGGCGGCGTCGGCCGAGGTCCAGCCGTCCTTGCGCAGCTTGTCGCTGTTGAGGTCCCAGACCGCGCCCGAGCCGGCCGACCACTTGTTCTTCTTCTTCGACGTCGCCCAGGTCTCGTAGAGGGTGCAGCTGTCGCGGTCGACGACCACCGTGTGGCGGTCGCCCTCCTTGTACTGGCCGCCCTCCACCTTGGTGTCGCCGCCGAGCGGATAGCGGACGCGGTCGCTCTGCGAGGCGTAGAAGAACTTCACCTCGACGCGCTTGTGATCCCCGTCGACGACGGTGATCGGGATGCCGTAGGGCACCGGGATCTCGCCGAAGGAAGGGCCGAAGTCCGGGTGGAGGTTGCGATCGGACGACATGTTGTCCATCCAGGCGTCGCTGCGCTTGTGCACCGGCAGCTTGCTGACGTCGGCCTGGAACCAGTTATCGGGCGGGAAGAACGGGCAGTCGGTGCCGGGAACGGTGGAGGCGGCGGACGCCGGGGCGGCGGCGAGCATCAGGCCGGCGGCGGCAAGCGTGGCGCCGAGCATCGTGGCGGCACAACTGGCAGGCAGCGAGAGGGCGCGCCGACGGCGCGGCCGGCGGACGGCGATTTCGGTCTCGGGCGACATGTCGGTTGCTCCCCCGACCGGCGGCGGGACCCGTGTCCCTCGCAATGCACCGGCCGCTCACGCGGACCGCCCTGCAATCATCGGCGTCCGCGGCACGGACACTAGCCGAGCGGCGCGGCGGCGGCGCTCACTCTTCCGCGACCGGGCGTGAATTTGCGCGACCGGGCGTGATGCGCCGCGAGGCTGGACCGGCGGGTAGGACGGGGGTCAGGCGTCGAGGAGCTCGGTGAGGCTCGCGATGGTGCGGTCGGCGACGATGTCCGGCGATGCGGGGTTGGGCACCCCTGTCGTCACCAGCACGGTGCCGAGGCCGGCGCGGCGGCCGGCGAGGATGTCGGTGGCGAGTTGGTCGCCGATCATCACGGTCTGGGCTGCCGGCGTGCCGATGCGGGCGAGCGCGTCGAGCAGCATGTGCGGCTCGGGCTTGCCGACGATGAGGCTTTCGGCGTCCGGCGCCGCGGTGCGGAAGGCGGCCAGCAGCGCGCCGACGCATGGGTCGAAGCCGGTGTCGGAGGGCGTTACCGGATCGGGATTGGTGCCGACGAGGAAGGCGCCGCCGAGCAGCGCGCGCACGCCGATCGTCAGCTTGGCGAAGTCGAAGCCGTCGTCGTGGCCGACCACCACGGCTTCGACGTCGGTGGTGGTGCGCTCGAGGCCGGCAGCGTCGAGCGCCTCGAACAGCGCGTCGTTGCCGATCGCGTAGACGCGGCCGCCGCGGCCGAGGCGGTGGGCGAGAAGGTCGGCGGTGGCGGCCACCACCGGCACCACCCACGCCTCCTCCACCGGGATGCCGAGGCCGGCGATCTTGGCGGCGAAGGCGGCGGCGGACTTTGTCGAGTTGTTGGTGACGAAGGCATAGGGAATGCCGCGGGCGTGCCAGGCGCGGAAGGCCTCGACGGCGCCCGGGACGGCGGCGGCGCCGCGATAGACGACGCCGTCGAGGTCGGAGACGACGCCCAGGATCGGCGGCGGCGGGGCGGGTGCGGTCACGGTGCGTCCTTGCACTCAGGGGCCGCGGCCGCGGCGATGTTGGAAGCATAGAGAGGGCGGCGCGGCGGCCGGAATGGCCAACCCTCCTGAAACTCGTTGCCGAGGGGCCACAGGCCGCTCCCGCGTCGGCCACGCTGAGCAACGGAATCGTGGACGGGCAGGAATTCTGGCCGGGAGGGGTTCCGATAGAATTCGTCGAAGGCAGGCCGCTCGGGGAGGAAAACCGGCGGCCGCCGATCCGACGCGCGGGCGGAACGGTCCGCGCAAAGGTCGCGAGCCGGCCCGGCGGGGCGGACGGCGATGCGGGCCGACGGCGGCCCGGAGTCGTGCCGATGCGCGAGCGTTCTTCTTGCAAGGGGAAGTGGCAGATGATTTCCAGGCGGACTTTGATGCAGGGGACGCTCGCCGGCGCCGGCGCGTTCGGCATCGGGCGGCTCAATCCCGACTTTCTGTTCTCCTCGGCCTTCGCGCAGGATGCCAAGACCCTGCGCTTCCTCGCCGCCGAGGCGCTGACCGGAAACTGGGACCCGACCACCCACACGAACCTCGGCCAGCTGATCGCCGAGGGCTTCATGTTTGGCTATCTGACGCGCGCGCCGATGCGCCCGGAGAACCCGACCGAGCTGATCTTCGAGCTCGCGACGTCGCTCGAGTCGATCGACGACTACACCCTCGAGGCGAAGCTCCGTCCGGGTGTGAAGTTCCACGACGGCACGCCGTTCACCGCCGCCGACGTGAAGGCGACCTACGAGTACGGCTGCCAGCCGGACCGCCCGGCGCAGTGGTATCCGGGCCAGGTGAAGGTCGAGGTGATCGACGACCTGACCTGCCACATCAAGACCGGCGACTTCGGCTATCCGGCCGCCCTCTACTACTACCTGTCGTCGTTCCTGCCGATCATGTCGGCCAAGGACGTCGCCAACAAGGCGGCGCTGTCGGCGAAGCCGAACGGCACCGGCCCCTTCCGCTTCGTGCAGCAGAAGGGCGACTCCACCTTCATGGAGGCGAACCCGGACTTCTACCTCGGCAAGCCGGGCATCCCCGCCGTCGAGTACCGCTACGTCGGTGACACCACGACCCGCACGCTGGCGCTCCTCAACGGCGAGGCCGACATCATCGAGCGCCTCGAGCAGGAGCAGGTCGACACCATCGAGAAGGACGATCGCTTCGAGATCAACCGGGCGGTGTCGGTGGAGAACAAGTACCTGTTCTTCCGCTGCTCGAAGCCGCCCTTCGACGACGTGCGCATCCGCCAGGCGGCCTGCCACGCCATCGACCGCAGCGTCATCCTCGACGTGCTCGGCGTCTCCGGCACCTATTCGAAGGCGCACATCTCGCCGGTGAAGTTCGGCTACACCGAGGTGGACAACTATCCGGAGTTCGATCCGGAGAAGTGCCAGGCCCTGCTCGCCGAGGCCGGCTTCCCGAACGGCCAGGGCCTGCCGGAGCTCACCTACTACACCTCCGTCGGCTTCTATCCGAAGACGAAGGAGTACGGCGAGGTGATCGCCGCGATGCTGCAGGAACAGGGCTTCCCCGTGAACCTGCAGGTGCTCGAGCTCGCCGCGTGGGGCAACCTGCTCTACGACAAGCCCGGCGGCGGCGAAGGCAACATGATCGACTGCGGATGGTGCACCGGCTCGCCGGAGCCCGACCTCGTGCTGCGCACGCACTTCCACTCCTCGTCGAAGCGCATCTGCGGCATCGAGGACCCGGAGATCGACGCGGTGCTCGACAAGGAGCGCAACGCCGGCACGGTCAACGAGCGTCAGGACATCCTGCAGAAGGAGACGCTGCCGATGATCGCCCTGAAGGCGCCGGCGCTGGCGCTGTTCACCTCGGTGTTCATCCATGCGTACCGCAAGGAGCTCGAGGGCATGTACATCTACCCGAACGGCATGATGGACGCGAACAAGGCGACCCTCGGCTGACCGTTCCCGCAGGGCCGATCGGCGGACGGAGCCGGAGGACTCCGGGCGGGGGCTGAGCCCCCGCCCCCGCCCAGCGAAACCGGGCCGCCCTCGGGTGGCCCGGCTTCCGCGAGAGAGTGCGGTCCGCCCGGGCGCGGACCGGCTTGCGCAAAATCCGGAGCCGCAACACGGCCCGATGCGACCGATGGCGTAGGGGCCGCAGCGGCATGTACATTCTCGAGTTCCTCCTGAAGCGCATCGCTCAGGGCTTCGTCATCATCTTCCTGACGTCGCTCCTGATCTTCACGCTCCTGCGCGTCGTCCCCGGCGATCCGGTGCGCCTCATCGTCGGCGGCATGGCGCCCGACAACGTCGTCGAGGAAGTGGCGACGAAGATGGGTCTGCGCGACCCGATCATCGTCCAGTACGGCCGCTACATGTGGGGCCTGCTGCAGGGCGACCTCGGACAGTCCTACCTGCGCCCGAAGAGCGGGATGATCGCCACCGGCGGCGAATACGTCGATCCGACGCGCGCCGACATGGCCTCGGTGGGCGAACTGATCCTCGAGCGCGTGCCCCTCACCCTGCAGCTCGCCGGCGTGTCGCTGGTGTTCGCCTGCCTGATCGCCTTCCCGATCGGCATCGCCGGCGGCCTCAGACCGAACGGCTGGCCAGGCGTACTCGCCTTCGCCACGCAGTCCCTGTTCGTCTCGATCCCTAACTTCTGGCTGGCGATCATCCTGATCCTGCTGCTCTCCGTGCAGCTCGGCTGGCTGCCGGCGCTCGGCTACCGGGGCTTTGCCTACGTCATCCTGCCGGCGATCGTGCTCGCGGTGGAGATCGCGCCCTTCCTGATCCGCACGCTGACGGTGTCGCTCGGCGAGATCATGCAGAGCCACTTCATCGACGAGGCGCGGGTGCGCGGCCTGCCGAAACGGCGCATCGTCTACGGCCACGCCCTGCGCAACGCCGCCGTGCCGCTCGCAAACCTCCTCGGCATCCAGCTTTCGAGCCTGATCGGCGGCGTGCTCGTGGTCGAATACATCTTCGACTACCCGGGCCTCGGCCACCTCACCGTCAATTCCGTTGTCGGCCGCGACTTCCCCACCATCCAGGGGATCGCCATCACGACGAGCGCGGTGTTCGTGTTCGTCAACATCATCGTCGACCTGATCTCCTATTCGATCGACCCGCGCGTGGAGCTCTGAGCGATGGTTGACACGATGGCCGCCATCGGACCGGACGAGCTCGGCACGAAGCGCGTCGAGGGCTCGATCGCCCGGCAGATCCTCGGCACCGCCTGGCGCTCGACCGGCTTCCGCATCGGCTTCACGGTGTTCGTGCTGCTCCTGCTCGCCTCGGCGATCGTGCCGGAGATCTCGCCCTACGAAGCCACCAAGATGAACATGAAGGCGCGCTTCCTGCCGCCCCTGTTCCTCGGCGACAAATGGGAGTGGGGCCACCCGCTCGGCACCGACCAGCTCGGCCGCGACATGCTGCTGCGCTGCCTCGTCGGCCTGCGCTACTCGCTGTTCATCGGCGTCACCACCGTCGCCCTGATGTTCATCGTCGGCTGCGGCCTCGGCCTTCTCTCCGGCTTCAAGGGCCGGTGGTGGGACATGGCGATCATGCGCCTGACCGACGCGCAGCTGTCGATCCCGATGATCATCCTCGCCATCACCATCCTCGGTGTCTCGAAGCCGACGGTGCCGACGATCATCCTGGTGCTCGGGCTGTCGGGCTGGCCGCTCTATGCCCGCGTCGCGCGCTCGGCCGCCGTGGCCGAACGCGGCAAGGAGTACGTGCGCGGCCTTCGTGTGGTGGGTGCCGGCGACTGGCGCATCCTGCTCCTCTTCGCCGCCCCCAACATCCTGCCGCCGATCGCCTTCGTGGCGGTGCTCGACATCGCCCGCATCATGATCTTCGAGGCGATCCTCGGCTTCCTCGGCCTCGGCATCCAGCCGCCGACACCGAGCTTCGGCACGATCATCTCCGACGCCCGCAAGTACCTCATCAACGCCTGGTGGATCGCCACCAGCCCCGGCGTCTTCCTCGCCGTGGCGCTGACCTCGATCAACCTGATGGGTGCGGCACTCGAGAAGGCGCGCAACAAGATCTACGGAGGCGCGTGATGGAACGGTCGCGGATCATCGAGGTCTCCGACCTGTCGGTCGCCGCCGTCGGCGTCGGCGCGCCGATCCTCTCGGGCATCTCGTTCTCCGTCGATTCGATGGAGTCCTACGGCGTCTACGGCGAGAGCGGCTCCGGCAAGACGGTGCTGAGCCGGGCGCTCGCCAACTGGCTGCCCGGCGGGCTCGCCTACACTGGCGGGCGGATCCGCTTCGCCGGCCGCGACATCCTCGATCCGCGCGAGGCGGGCGACTTCCGCGTCGGCCGCGACATCGCCTACATCGGCTCGAAGCCGCAGAGCGCGCTCGACCCGACGGTGCCGGTCGGCCCGCAGATCCTCGAGAAGCTCCTGTCGGTGCGGCCGAACCTGTCGCGCAAGGAGGCGACGGAGAAGATCATCCAGCTCCTCGCCGAAGTGCGCATCCCCTCCCCGCGCGAGCGCTTCCACGACTACCCGAACCGCTACTCCGGCGGCATGATGCAGCGCGCCATGATCGTCGACGCGCTCTGCGCCGATCCGGCCGTGCTGATCGCCGACAACGTCGTGCAGCCGCTCGACGTGACGATCGCCGCGCAGACCGTGCTCCTGCTGCGGGACCTCTGCGAGCGCCACAAGATGGCGCTGATCTTCCTCGCCTCCTCGCTCGCCTCGCTCGCGCAGATCGCCGAGCGGGTCGGCGTGCTGCACGAGGGGCGCATCGTCGAGGAGCAGCCGATCGCGGCGCTTCTGAAGACGCCGAGGACCGCCTACACCAAGCGCGTCATCGCCGAGGTGCCGCGCATCTGGACCGAGGGCGAGGCCGAGCGCCGACCGACACGGCAGAACGCCGAGCCGCTGATGCGCGTCATTGACGCCGAGCGCACCTACCTCGTGCGGCGGCGCGGCCACTTCAATTCCTACAACCGCGTGATGGCGGTCCGGGGCGTCACCTTCGACATCCGCCCCGGCGACA
>CALRZT010000092.1:0-14340 GCA_943372725.1 Pseudoxanthobacter soli DSM 19599 | reverse complement strand
CTTCGGGTTCGCCTGGTTCGTCGGCCAGCGCGTCATCCAGCGGCCGATCGACCGGCTTCTGGCGGTGAGCGACGCGTGGCGGGCCGGGGACCTCGCAGCCCGCACCGGCCTGCGCCGCGAGGATGGCGAGTTCGAGACCCTCGCCTCGGCCCTCGACGGCATGATGGGCGCCCTGCAGCAGCGCGATCTCGAACGCCAGCGAGCGAGCGAGCAACGAACCCTGCTCGCCCGCGAGATCAGCCACCGCGCCAAGAACACGCTGGCGCTGGTGCAGGCGATCGCCTCCCAGACCTTCGCCGGCGCCGATCCGGACCTGACGCGCCGCTTCGCCGAGCGGCTGATCGCGCTCGCCGGCTCGTTCGACCTGCTCGTCGCGTCCGACTGGACGGGGGCGGACGTGCGGGCGACGGTGGCGGCCGCCATCCGGCCGCATCGCACGGGCGACGGCATCCATTTCGCGACCGAGGGACCCGAGGCGGCGCTGCCGGCGCAGGTGGTTGTCGGCCTGTCGCTCGCCCTGCACGAACTCGCGACCAACGCGGCCAAGTACGGGGCGCTGACGCGACCGTCCGGGCAGGTCGCCATCCGCTGGGCCCTCGACGACGGTCCGCCGGCCCGGCTTCGTCTCACCTGGGTCGAAAGCGGCGGGCCGCCGGTGGCGCCGCCAGAGCGCCAGGGCTTCGGCACGAAGCTGATGCGACGGATTCTGCCGGGCAATCTGCAGCCCGTGGTCGAGGTCGACTATGCACCCGGCGGCGTGACGGCGACGATCGCCTTCAACATCACCGACGCCGCCGGCGCCGCCTGACGGACCCGGAACGTTCGACACCGCCCGCGCATTTTCCTGTCATTCCCGATCACCGGTCACCGGACAGCCGAACAGGCCCGACCGCAGCCGGACAGCAGGAGAGTGACGATGCCCGAAGACTTCGCCGCGCCGGACGACGGGGCGCGCATCCGCGAGAAGGCCTACGAGCTGTGGCAGGCAGAGGGGGAGCCGAGCGGTCGCGCCGACGCCCACTGGACCATGGCCCGCGAGATGGTCGCGATCGAGGACAGCCTCGAAACCACCCTGCTGCCGATCGGCGGGGGCGAGCCCGTCGAGCCCGCGATCGCGCTCGACAATCAGGGCGAGTTTCCCGGTATGGCCGATCAGGGCGAGGAGTCGCCCACCGTTCCGGCCCGCGTGACGGTGTCAGACAGCGGCGAGGCGGCGCCGGCTGCAAGGTCCAGACCACGCCAGTCGGCGCGTCGCTGAGCTCGCCCTTGGCTCAGTCCGGGACCGCCGCGGCCACGGGCTACGCCGGCAACCCGGCTCTTGGGCCCGAAAGGCCGATGTCGGCGATCAGCGGCCGGTGATCCGAGGCGAAGCGCGCCTCCGGGTCGGTCCAGGCGCGGTCCGCCCGCAGCGGCGAGCGCGCGTAGATCCGGTCGAGCGAGAACAGCGGAAGGCCGGAGGGGAAGGTCCGGCGGGTCACCGGCGGACCGTAGGTCGCGCACAGCCGGGCCCGCACGACGCCGACGCCGAGCCAGTCGTTGAAGTCGCCGAGCAGCACGGCGGCATCGACGGCCGGCGCGGCGCCGCAGACCCGCCGCACCTGTTCGCGGCGCTCGAACGGGTCGAGGCCGAAGTGCACGGCGCGGACGTGGATTCGTCCGAGAGGCGTGTCGACGAGGCCGCCGATGGCGCAGCGCGGCTCGCGCGAGCGCACCGTCAGGTCGAGGCGCTCGTCGGCGAGGATCGGCCAGCGGCTGAACAGGGCGTGACCGTAGTGTCCGTCCGGGGCGATGATCGTGCGGGCCTCCACCGCATGCAGTCCGAGCGTGCGCGTCAGGATCGACAGCGGATGGCTCTCGAGATCCTGGATGCCGCGGGTGTCGAGTTCCTGAAGGGCGACGATGTCCGGTGCGTGGCGCTCGATGACCGAGACGACGCGCCGGAAATCGTAGCGGCCGTCGGGACCGATGCCGCGATGGACGTTCCACGTCATGCAGCGGATCGCGTCACCGGTGGCCGGCCCGCTCAGCGGCGCCGCCATCGGGAGATCAAAACCTGCAGGCCGAAGGACGTCAGAGCCCAGGCGACCAGTACCGCGACGAGGAGCAGGACCCGCCACAGCGTCGGCTCGCGAACCGCGGCGAGCAGCCGGTCGCCGAGCGCTGTCAGCAGCACGAGGCCCGGCGCAAGACCGAGCAGGGTACCGACGGTGTAGTCGACGACGGGGATGCGGAAGGCGCCGGCGATGAGGTTGACGATCGAGAATGGGGCCACCGGCAGGAGCCGCACACCGGCGACCGCGAGCACGCCGCGCTCGCTGACCGCCTCCCGCAGCCGAGTCATCCGCGGTCCCATGCGGCGTCGCAGGACCTCGGGTCCGATCAGCCGGCCGATGCTGTAGGTCGCGAGCGCACTCGCCAGTGCACCGCCCGCCGCATAGGGGAGACCCGGCCACGCTCCGAAGGCGATGGCGGTCGCGCCGATCAGCAGCGTCACCGGGAACGCCACCAGGCCGGCCAGCACAAAGACGCCGGCGACGACGAGGCCGCCGGCGACACCGCCCGGCAGGGTCTCCATGAACGCGGCGAGACGGCGCGGATCGGCTAGGCCGGCGGCGTCGCTGTAGCGCCACGCGACGCCCGCCAGGATGACCGCGACGACGAGGGCACCGGCCGCGAACCAGCGCCACTGCGTCCGGCCGCGGCCACCGCTGATGCCGGCGATCGGCTCGATTTCGCTGAGGGGCCTGTCCGGGTCGGCGATCCACTCCATGCCGACGTCCGTGGCGGCCTCCTCGTCGACATCGACGAGGCGGCAACCCTTGCCCGCGTGGGCGACGGCGGCGAGGAGCGAGCCCTTCTCGTCGATGGCGCGCCCGACGACATCGGCGGTGCAGCCGCAGTGCTCGGCGATCAGGTCGTCGCGGATGCGCCGCACCGTGGCGCGGTCGGCCCTGGTCTCGGCGGAGACGACGAGGTCGCACTCGCTGTCGGCGCCCATCGAGCGGTTGGCGAGGTTGGCCGAGCCGATGCGCAACAGCCGGTCGTCGATGATCATCACCTTGGCGTGGATCATCTTCGCCTCACGGCGCTCGTCGTCGCCGACCTCGCAGGCAAGCAGCGCGATGCGGTCGCTGAGACCGGCCTGCCGGAACACGTCGATAAACCGGACGCGGCCGTTCTGCATCGTCGTGTGCTCGATCCAGGTGTGGTGCTTCAGCGGCGCGACGACGAGCACCTCGAGCGCGGGGCGCTCCTGCATGCGCCGCACCAGTTGCTCGGCGATCGGCAGGCAGGTGAGGAACTGGTTCTCGATGTAGACGGCGCGCTCGGCCGTATCGATCATGTCGGCAAAGAGGGCCTCGATCTCGCGGACGACCGGCCCCTCCCCCTCCGCCGGTATCGTGCGCGCGATGGCGACGGAGACGTCGCGGAAGTGAGGCTCGCCGATCCCGATGTCCGATGGCACCGGCCGCCGCCCGAGCGGCGGCAGGGTCTCGTGGGTCGCCGCCCGCCAGCGCTCGCCGACGAGCTCGGCGAGGGCGCCGGCCGCCTCTCCGGTCACCACCATCTGGACGTCGTGGAAGGGCGGATAGGGCTTGCCGGCGGGGTCGACGCGGCGGGCATCGTCGAGGGCGTGGTCGCGCGTGTCCCAGCGGCGGATGGTGAGATCGAGCCCACCGGAGAAGGCGACGGCGTCGTCGACGACGACGATCTTCTGGTGCTGGGCGCTGCCGGACGGCAGTTCGTCGTCGAAGGCGAACTCGATCTCGGCCGGCGTGCCCCACTGCAGCACCAGCTCGACCTCCGCCTGTCGCTCGAGGGTGTAGAAGAGCGGGCTCTTCCACGCGAGGATCTTGACGGTGAGGCCGGGCGTCCGCTCGACGAGGGCGGTCAGGAAGGGGGCGAGTTCTTCCGGCAGGCCGTCGTCCGGCGGCTCGGCGCCGACGAGCTTCGTCCGGCTGTCGACGTCCCAGCCGACGATGACGATGCGGTGGCGGGCCGCGAGCATGGCGTGGCGCAACGCCCCGAAATAGTCGGCCGCGTCGACGAGCACGTGCGCCGCCCCGGCGCGGACGACGCGCCAGGCGTTGTTCGGCGGATCGAAGACAGCGTCCGCGCCATCGGCGTTCGCTGGAAGTCGCCCGCTCGCGAGACTCAAGATGATCACCCCGGTTCGTCGGCACCTGCCGGCAAGAACCCCTCGCCCCGCGAAGCGTTCCATCGGAAGGGGCCGGCATCGGGGCTATAGCGGCCTATCGAAGGGCGCGCTCGACGCCGCGCAGCTCGGCGAGGCCCTTCAGGCGGCCGATCGCGGGGTAGCCCGGCTGCGCGCCGCGGGCGAGGTCGTCGAGGATGTCCTGGCCGTGATCCGGCCGCATCGGGATCCGCGCATCCTCGCGGCCCTGCGCCGCCCGCCGCTTCTCCTCGCGCACCACGGCGGCGATGACGGCGACCATGTCGGTGTCGCCGTCGAGGTGCTCGGCCTCGTGGAACGTGCAGGGTGTCCCCGCCGTCTCGCGCGCGACGTTGCGCAGGTGCAGGAAGTGGATGCGGCCGCCGAGGCGCTCGATCATGCCCGGCAGATCATTGTCCGGGCGGGCGCCGAGCGAACCGGTGCAGAGCGTCACGCCGTTCGCGGGGCTGTCCACGGCGGCGAGCACCGCGGCGTAGTCGGCCTCCGTCGACATCACCCGCGGCAGGCCGAGCAGCGGGAACGGCGGGTCGTCGGGATGACAGCAGAGCCGCACGCCGAGGCGCTCCGCCGTCGGCACGACCTCGGAGAGGAAATCGACGAGGTTGCGGCGCAGCCGGTCGGCGTCGATCGCGCCATAGCGGCCGAGCTGCGTCCTGAGACCATCGAGCGACCAGTGCTCGGCCGAGCCCGGCAGGCCGGCGCTGACGCTGCGGGCGAGGGTGTCGCGCTCGGCCTCGGTGAGACCGGCGAACCGCTCGGCCGCAGCTTCGACGAGGGCGCCGTCGAAGCTTTCCGCCGCGCCGGGGCGTTTGAGGACGTGGATGTCGAAGGCTGCGAAGGCGACGAGGTCGAAGCGCATCGTCGTGCCGCCGTGGGCGACCCGCCAGGCGAGGTCGGTACGCGTCCAGTCGAGGACCGGCATGAAGTTGTAGCAGACCACCCGGATGCCGGCGTCGGCGAGGTGCTCGAGCGAGGTGCGGTAGGCGGCGAAGTGGTCGCGGAAGGCGCCCGTCTGCGTCTTGACGGCCTCGGAAACGGGCAGGCTCTCGACCACCTCCCAGGCGAGGCCGCTCGGCCGCCCGTCCGGCAGCGTCGCGACCTCCCGCTGGCGCTTCGCGATCTCGCCGGGCGTCCAGACGACGCCGTTCGGGACGTGGTGGAGCGCAGTGACGATGCCTTGCGCGCCCGCCTGCCGGGCATCGGCGATCGTCACCTTGTCGACCGGGCCGAACCAGCGCCAGACGTGTCTCATCGAGGGCTCCGCGGTGGCAAACGGCGAGGGCGCGGCCGCCTCATGAACGGCGAGGTCCGGCGGCCCCGGCGCGAGGCGGGAGGGAACAGCAGCGCCACGATCGCTGCAAGCATGGTCGCCGGCAAGGGCAGCGGACAACATCCCGCCAACGCTCGCGAGATCGAGCCGCCGCGGCCGCGGGATCGGTCGGGCGTCCTGCGGCGACGCGGGCGCCGTCCGGCCTTGCGCCGGGAGGCCGGCTACTCCGCCGTGGAGGCGCCTGGTGCGGAGAGGCTCCAGGCGAGGCGCCGCGTGTCGTGACGGGCGGCGGCGGCGGACCCTTCCGGTGCCGGCTCGCAGCGGGACCGGCGCGTTTCGCCCGGATGCAGCACGCCTTCGTCCTTCTCGAAGACCGCGAAGACGGACCCGACCAGATAGACGGTGAAGCCGGTCCCGAGGATGAGGCCGACGATCAGCACCGGCGCCGTCAGCCGGCTGCGCAGCAGGCGGGCGGCGACGAACAGGGCCAGGAGCACGATGAGGGCGAGCACGCCCAGCGCCAGCAGCTGACCGATCAGCGCCCCGCCGAGGAGGCAGCCGGTCATCGTGTCCACGAGATCTGGCAATCCGCCCATCGTTCGCCTCGCACCGACGGGGCGCCGGGAGGGTGCCACCGATCCCGCGTGCATAGTCGATCACGATGCGCGTTCACAGCCGCACGACGGACGCGGCGGCCGCTCGCGCCGATGGTCTCGGACCTTGTGCCATTTTGCCGCCACGACCCGCATGCTACGGCAGGATGGGGGTTCAACCGGTTCGAGTGTCGTCCAGATGATCGAGATCATTCGCGCGGGTCGCCTGGTCGCCGCCGTGCTGCTGCTCGGCGGGCTGTTCGCCCTTACCGCTCCGGCGGCGGCGCCCGCTTTGGCTGCTGACGCGGACGTCGCCACCGGCCACTACAAGTTCCCCGCGAGCGTCGATCCGCTGGTCGCCACCGACCGCGAGACGGAGCTCTGGGCCCACGTCTGGCGGCCGGCGAAGCTCGGCAAGGACGCGCGCCCGCTGCTCGTCTTCCTGCACGGCAACCACGGCACCTGCGGGCGCTTCGACCCCGAACTCGGCGTGCGCGTCGACGACCGCACGGACTACACCGACACCGGCGAGTGCCCGGACGGCTACGTCGTCACCCCCAACCACATGGGCTACGACTACCTCGCCCGCCGCCTCGCCCAGCAGGACTACGTCGTCGTCTCCATCAACGCCAACCGCGGCATCACCGCCGGTTCCGGCATCGACGGGGACGGAGGCCTGAACCTGATGCGGGGCCGGCTGGTGATGCGCCACCTCGCGATGCTCGCCGAGTGGAACGCCGGCAAGGGCGACGTGCCGCGCTCGCTCGGCTTCGATCCCGAGGGGCGCCTCGACCTGTCGCAGGTGGGCCTGATGGGCCACAGCCGCGGCGGCGAGGGCGTCCGCGCCGCCCTCCAGCAGATGCGGGACGACACCCGCCTCGCCCGCAAGCTCCGCGACGTGCGCGTGCGGGCGATCTTCGAGATCGGCCCCGTCGACGGCCAGACGGGCCGCGTCCTCAACGCCGACGGCGTGGCGAGCGCGATCCTGCTGCCCGTCTGCGACGGCGACGTCATCGACCTCGGCGGCATGCGCGTCTTCGACCGCACCTTCGAGATCGACGGCGACAGCGTCTCGGCCATCAAGGCGACGGTCGGCGTCTACGGCGCCAACCACAACTTCTACAACACCGAATGGCAGGAGAGCGACGCGGGCGGCTGTGCCGGCTACCCGGCGCTGTTCGGCCCCCTGCTCGGCTCGCCCGAGCAGCGCCAGACCGGCATCGAGACGCTGGTGCCGTTCTTCGAGGCGAATGTCGGCAAAAACCGCGAACCGGAGCTCAACGCCGTGTTCGACGCCGGCAAGCTCCCCCCGAAGCCGCTCCGCCAGCTCGCCACCACCGTGCGCAACTACCTGCCGGGCCCCGTCGGCAGCGAGGTGAAGGTGCTGCAGCGCTTCACCGGCGACACGGGCTTCAGCGATTCTGGTGCGCGCAACCGGGCGGTCGGCCTCGAAGTCGAGCACGCCGGCGTCATCGAGAGCTTCCCGGGCCTCGAGTGGGCGGTGCCGCACGACCCGAGCGTCCGCTGGGCGACGCTGTCCTGGAACGGCGGCGCCAAGCACTTCTACGAAGTCGTGGTCGCCGATCGTCGCCCGCTGCGCCTCGACGAGTACGAGACGCTGACCTTCCGGGCGGCGCTGCGCTGCGCGGCGGACGTGTGGTGCCCGGGCCTCGGCGCGGACGACAAGCCGGCCATCGCCGTGGCCCTCGTCGGCTCCGACGGCAAGGTCTCGCCGTCCGTCGATGTCGAGGCGTCCCGCTGGCTCGACTGGCCGACCATCGACGACAATGCCTCGGACGCCGTCAGCGCCCACGAGATGCTGACGACGATCCGCGTCAAGGTGTCGAAGTTCAAGGCTTCGGCGACGAAGGACGTGCGCGCCATCCGCTTCGTGCTCTCCGGCCAGGAGAGTGGGCGGGTCGCCATCTCGGACATCACCGTGGACGGAAAGAAGAAGCGGAGCCGCGACGAGGCCGTTCGGGTCGCGAGCGCGGAGACGACCGCCGCGCCGGTGCCGGCGGAGGTGCGGCTGCCGATCCTCCCGTCGCCGGCGGGCGAGCGCAACTCATTGAGCGTGGAGCGCGGGGCGGCTTCGTCCGCCACCGCGGCGACCACTGCGGCGGCCGTCGCCGTCCGCCTCACCAGCGAGCGGCCGTTCCCGGTCACGAACGTCTTGCCGGTGCTGTGGATCGGCGAGGAGGCCTTCACCGTGTCGGCGATCGCCGCGGACCGGCTCTCGATCACCTTCTCGATCCCCGCAGGCGACTACGCGGACCTCTCGGCCGGCGCGCCGGTGCGGCTGCAGATCGGCCGCAGCCCGTCGTGGGATTTCGGAACGATTGGCCGGTAGGGACGGCTTGCCGGGTGGGCCGTTCGGTCCGCCCGGCGAGGGTCAGCTCGCCAGCATGCTTTCGGAGAAGAGCCGCATGACGCCGGCGCTGAGGCGGGCGTTGTGGGCGCACATGGCGTCGAAGGCGGTGCGGGCGTCGTTGGCGCGGATGGCGTCGACGATGCCCTGGTGCTCATCGAGGGACTGCTGCATGCGCGCCTCGATGGTGCCGGCCTGACGCTGGCGGAAGGGCGCGAGCCGTGCCCTGAGGTCGACCGCCATCGCCGCGATGGTGGTGTTGTGGGCGCCGCGGCAGATGTGATCGTGGAAGTCGCGGTTGGCGGCGAGATAGCCCTCGAGGTCCTTCGCCTTCACGGCTTCCGCGCAGCGGCGGTGCAGGTCGTAGAGCTGCTCGCGCTCGACCGCCGTGAGGCGCTGGGCGGCGAGCCGGGCGCAGGTCGCCTCGAGCTCGCACTCGGCCTCCAGCATGTCGGCCAGTTGCGGCACGCTGATGCGGGCGACGACACCCCCTCGCCGCGGATTGATCTCGATCAGGCCCCGCGCGCCGAGTTCCCGCAGCGCCTCGCGCACCGGCGTGCGCGAAACGCCGAATTCGTCGGCGAGCGCCTTCTCCTCGAGCTTCTGTCCGGGCGCGACGTCGCCCTGGGCGATGCGGTCGGCGAGCGTCTGGAAGATCTGGGCGGCGATGGTGGGCATGGCGGCTCGTTTTCGGCTGATCGAGGGACGGCCGCACGCGCAGTTCGAGGCGAACGGCGGTCCTGGTCGCTTTCCGTGTACCGGATTCACACTGGACGGGCAATCGACCGGCTTTTGGCGCCAGATCGTGCACGATTGTGCACAAGATGAGCATCCTGTGCGCTCCGGCGGCACTGTTTGGCCGTCCCCGCCGCGCCGGGCAGGACGCACGACCAGAGGGGAAGCGGGCGGGTCACGCTGACACCGGCCGCGGGCTCGGATAGGCTCCCGCTCCCGCCCTGGAGCCCCTCCCCCATGCCCGCCGTCCGATCCCCCGGCACCCCCGAGGCCGACACGCTGTGGTCGATCGGGCTGATGGCGCCGATCGTCGCCACCTTCACCTTCGGGGTCGGGCTCAGCCTGTCGCTGCCGCTGCTGTCGCTCATCCTCGAGGCGCGCGGGGTGCCTTCCTACCTGATCGGCCTCAACTCGGCGACCGCCGGCATCGCCTCGATCGCCGCGACGCCCGTCTCCGTCCCCCTCGCCCGTCGCCTCGGCCCCGCGGCCGGCATCGCGGCGGCGATCGCCGTCGCCGCCGCCGCCCTGATCGGCTTCTATCTCGTCGAGGCCCTGTGGGCGTGGTTCCTCATCCGCATCGCCTTCCACGGCGCGCTGACGGTGATCTTCGTGTTGTCGGAGTACTGGATCAGCGCGGCGGCACCCGAGCGCCGGCGGGGTCTCGCGATGGGCCTCTACGGCACGGCGCTGTCGGTCGGCTTCGCCGTCGGACCGACGATGCTCGGCGTCATCGGCACCGAGGGCTTCCTGCCGTTCGGGCTCGGGGCGGCGGTACTCCTGGTGACGGCGGCACCGATCCTGGCGGCCCGCCGCTGGCAGCCGACCGTGGCGGCGCACGGGCGGACCCGCATCCTCGCCTTCGTGGCGGTGGCACCGCTCGCCATGTTCGCCTCCTTCACCTTCGGCGCAGTGGAGTCCGGGGCGATGGCGCTGATGCCGATCTACGGCATTGCCGTCGGGTTCGGCCAGGCGACGGCGGCGCTGATGGTGTCGGCGCTGGCGCTCGGCAACGTCGTCTCGCAGATCCCGATCGGCTGGCTCGCCGACCGCATCGAGCGCCGGCGGCTGCTGCTCGGGTGCGCGCTGGTCGGCATCGCCGGCGCCGCCCTCGTGCCGCTCGCCTCCACGCACCCGCTCTGGCTCGCGGTGGTGCTGTTCGTCTGGGGCGGCGTCGTCGCCGGCCTCTACACCGTCGGCCTCACCCACCTCGGCAGCCGCTACAAGGGGCTCGACCTCGTGTCGGCGAATGCCGCCTTCGTGATGATGTATGCGTGCGGGGTCGTCGTCGGGCCGGCGGCGATGGGCGTCGGCATGGATGTCTGGCGGCCGCACGGGATCGCCGTGGTGATGGGTGCGATCCTCGCGATCTATGCGGCGGTGGCGGCGGTGCGGCTGGCGACAGCCCGGCCGACCTGACGGCGACGGCGGCCGCCCTTGCACCGGCCGCCCCTTGCACCGGCCGCCCCTTGCCCGCGACGACACGCACTGCCATCGTGGCGGGCCCCCTTCGCGACCCGGCGCGACGATGCGCCCGGTCGCCACACCGACCGAAGAGCCGTGACCGTACTCATCGTGACCAACGGCGACGTCGCAGGTTCGACCCTCGCCGCACTTCGTCCGGACGCCGAAGTCCTGCCGTGGCGGGACGTGTTGCACGAGGGGCCGGTCCCGGAGACCGACGACGCCGCCGGGCTACGGCGCATCCGTGCCGCGCATCTGGCCGACGCCTTCCGGCGCAGCGAGGCCGACGTCCTCGCCGACCTCGAGCGACGGGACGCGACAGTCGCCGGCGCCGCCCACTTCGAGCGCATCGAGCTGTGGTTCGAGCACGATCTCGCCGACCAGCTGCAGCTGCTGCAGGTGCTCGATGGGCTGTCGGAGCTGCCGGCGCGCCCGCCGATCCTGTCGCTGCAGGCCCGCGTCCATCTCGGGCCGCTGCCGGCCGATCGCCTCGGCGCCCTGTCCGCTCGGCTGCGTCCGGTGGACGAGGAGACGCTCGAGGACGCCGCACGGCGCTGGGCCGCCTTCCGCGAGCCGACGCCGGTCGACCTCGCCGACTACGCCGAGGTCGAGGCGCACGGCCTGCCGTTCATGGGCGACGCCCTGCGGCGCGCCCTCGAGGAGCTGCCGCGGCCGGGCGACGGGCTGTCGCGCACCGACCGGCAGATCCTCTATTCGATCGGCCGCGGCGTCGACCGCGTCGGCATGTTGTTCGCCCGCGTGCTGGCGATGGAGGAAGCCGCCTTCCTCGGCGACTGGTCGTTCTTCCGCCAGCTCTCCGAACTCGCCTTCGCCCGCCCGCCCCTGCTGGTCGGCCTGCCGGAGCCGTTCGGCGCCGCGGTGATCGACGACGACGCGCGCCGCAAGGCTTACGTGACGGCGCGCGTCAGTCTCACCGAGGCCGGCCGCGACGTGCTGGCCGGCCGCTCCGACCGCGTCGCCCTGATCGGCATCGACCGCTGGCTCGGCGGCACCCACATCACGGCGCCGACGCCGTGGCGCTACGATGCCGACGAGGTGCGGCTCATCGAGCCAGAGGACTGAGCGGACCGAGGACGGTGGACCGCACCGCCGCGAAGTGGGCCGCCCAGGTCGGCGCCGGGTAGCCGGCGATGCGGGCACACTGGGCGGCACGGCGCGCCGATCCCTCTCGCGCATAGTCCTCGATCGCGTCGAGCCAGGCCGGGCCGTCCAGAGGATCGAGGAGCTCCGCGTAGCCCTCGGCGATTTCCTCGTGTGCCGCGATGCGCGACGCGATCACCGGCACGCCGGCGGCGAGTGCCTCCGCCACCGGCATGCCGAAGCCCTCGACGAGCGAGGGCATCAGCACCGCCCGCGCCCCCCCCATCACCACCGCCAGCGCCTCGTCGGAGAGCGACCCCGCCTCCAGCACGTGCGCCTTCGCCGCCGGCAGCCGCTCCAGGAGATCGACGACGCTCTCGATCTCCCAGCCGCGCCGGCCGACGATGACGAGCTTCGGCGTCGCGGCGCCGTGGCGCTCGGCCAGCCTGCGCCAGAGATTGAGCAGCAGCAGGTGGTTCTTGCGGGCCTCGATGGTCGAGACCACCGCGAAGTAGGGCGGCGCCCCGGCGGCGAGGCGCGCGGGCGCGCGCGCCGGGGCGTCGGGAATGCCGAGGTGGGACACGACGATCGGGGGCTCCCCGGCTGCAGGCCGGCGGCCGGCGGCGACGAGATGCGGGGCGAGCCGCTCGGCGGTGTCGCGCGAGTTGGCGACGACGGCGTCGGCGATCTCGGCCACCGTCGCGATGCGGCGGGCGTGCTTGGCGTCGTCGCCGGGGCGCGCGTACTCGGGATAGTCGAGCGGGATCAGGTCGTGCACGAAGATCACGGCCCGCACCGGCCCCGCCGCCTTGAGGCGCCGGAACGGCTCCGGGCGATGCAGGTTGTGGTGGGAGACGTGGACGTAGACGACGGGGCGTCCCGCCGCTGTCGCCGCGGCCATGACCGGCTCGAGCGCGCCCCGGGCGAACACCTGCACGGGGTTCTGCAAGAGGCGCCCGAACGGCTCGATGGCGAACCGCACGACGGCCGGGGCCGCGTCGAAGGCGCCGGGCGCCGAGGCCGCGGGATCGGCGACGACGGCAGCGGGGGCGTCGATGCCGAGGAAGCGCGCCACCCGGGCGAGCCCCGCCTCCGTCTCGCTGCGATCGGCCCGGCCTTCCCACCGCCGACCGACCCAGTCGACAAGCGCCCTGCCCAGGCTGTCGGGGACGAGGCGCACACGGGAGCCGGCGACGGCGACGAACCGGAGCTCGATGTCCTCTTCGGCGATCAGCCAGCGGGCGTAGGCGAGTTCGACGCGATCGATGCCGGTCGGCGCGGTGCGGGCGATGCGCGCGATCAGCCGCGAGATGTCGAAGAGCACCAGCGGTGCGGCGGTCGGCTTGTCCACTCGGTTGTCCGCCACTTCTCCGGCCGGCCGGCCCACCACGACCGGCGCCGCCCCGCACGGTTCGGGCCCCGACCAGCGCCCGTGTCGCGCATCGGTCCGGGGGCGTCAAGCGAGCGGGGTTGACCCGAACCCACCGCTGATCGACAAAGCGCCGGCTCTCCGGCTGCGCCCACCGCTCATGCAGGTCGAATCATGCAGGTCGAACGGCTGTCGATCCCCGACGTGATGGTGCTGACGCCGAAGCGCTTCGGCGATGCCCGCGGCTTCTTCGTCGAGACCTGGAGCCGCCGCGTCTACGCCGACGCCGGCATCGACGTCGACTTCGTTCAGGACAACCACTCCTTGTCGCGGAGCGCCGGCGTCATTCGCGGCCTGCACTTCCAGGTGGATCCGTCCCCGCAGGGCAAGCTCGTGCGCGTCGTGCGGGGCAGCATCCTCGACGTCGCCGTCGACCTCCGGCACGGCTCGCCGAGCTACGGATCGTTCGTCACGGCGGAGCTGTCGGCGGAGAACGGCCGCCAGATGTGGGTGCCGGTCGGCTTCGCCCACGGCTTCTGCACGCTGGAGCCGGACACCGAGGTGATCTACAAGGTCACCGGCTACTATGACGCTGCGGCGGACAAGGGCCTCGCCTTCGACGATCCCGACCTGGCGATCCCGTGGCCGGTGGCCGCCGCCGACGCCACCGTTTCCGACAAGGACCGCCATCATCCGCGTTTCGCCGAGTTGCCCGTCCACTTTCGTGCCGCCGCGTCGGCCTGACGGCGTGGTTGCGCCGGGACGGCGTTTGAATTATCCGCCGGGGATCGGCGCGAGCGTGAACCGCGCCGATGGTGCACCCTTGGACCGTGTCCGGGCGGTGGGCCCACGGCCGCCGCTCGTCGCGGATCCGTCGGGCGCTGTGTGACCTGGATCTCGGGGCGAAATGGACGGTGCACCGCAGTGGTCGATTTCGGCTCGCCTCGTCACGATGCGCGAGATCGAACAGACCGTCGACGGCTTCCGCGCCACCGGCCACGATCCGCGCATCATCTGTGACCTCGCCCAGCCACAGCCGCCGGGCTGGTACCTCATCGAGCTAGACATCGACGCGGAGGGCGACACGCTCTCGCGCGTCTTCGTCGACCTAGGCAAGGGCTTCGGCGAACCGAGCGGCACCGTGCTCAGGACCGGCGGCGACGGCACACGCCGCGCGGTGTTCCGCTCGCCCAAACGCTTCCGCCGCATCCGCATAGACCCCTGCGAGGCCGCCGTCGGCTTTCGCAT
>CALRZT010000091.1:0-14657 GCA_943372725.1 Pseudoxanthobacter soli DSM 19599 | reverse complement strand
TCGTCGTCTTGCCGTGCGGGGCGATGTCGGCGCCGCACTCGGCGAGGAAGCGGCGCATCCAGGCGCTGTTGTGGGCAAGCCGCTCGCGGCGTATCACCGCCACCGGCAGCGGCACGTCCTCGCGCAGCACGTTCCAGCCGAGCGAGGCGACCGCCTCGAGCGGCACGGCGCCGGCATCGGTCGGCACGGCCTTGTCGAGCGGCGTCAGCGGGGCTTCTGGCGGCAGAGGGCTGGCAGGCGGCATGTTCGGATCCGGCTCAGCAGGCGTCGTGCCGCAGGATATATCCTATACGCGACGGCGCCAGCCCTCCCCGCGAAGCCTTTTGGGTGCCGCGGGTTGCACTC
Source organism: Pseudoxanthobacter soli DSM 19599 (assembly GCA_943372725.1). Taxonomy (GTDB): domain Bacteria; phylum Pseudomonadota; class Alphaproteobacteria; order Rhizobiales; family Segnochrobactraceae; genus CAMDHY01. The sequence continues at coordinate 14,312 of CALRZT010000091.1, read as the reverse complement.
GGCGGCGGCCTCGACGAGGGTTGCCGCCGCGAGGCGAGGAGCGCGGCAACCCGTCGCCTCCGGCGAGGGAGGATATGGCGTGCTCAGCCCGTTCGAACGTGTGATCGACATCGACCTCGCACTCGGCGAGGGCCCGGTCTGGGACGATGCCCGGCAGGCGCTGTGGTTCGTCGACATCCTGGCGCCGGCGCTCTACCGCCTCGACTGGCCGTCGCGCGCCCTCACCCGCCACGGGATGCCGACCGAGATCGGCAGCCTCGGCCTCGCCGAGGGCGGGCGCCTCGTGGTGGCCTTGCGCAGCGGCATCCACCTGTTCGATCCGCAGACCGAAAGCCTGACCTTCCTCGTCCACCCGGAGCCCGAGCGGGCGATGAACCGGATGAACGACGGAAAGGTCGGCCCCGACGGCTGCTTCTGGGTGGGCAGCATGCACGACAGCTCGCCGCGCCAGCCGACCGGGGCGCTCTACCGCATTACGCCGCAGGGCACCGCGACCCGCGTCGTCGAGGGCGTGAACATCTCAAACGGTCTCGCCTGGACGGCGGGCGGGCGGACGATGACGCACGCCGATTCGACCCCCGGCGTCATCACCGCCTACGACTTCGACACCGCGACCGGCGCCCTCTCCAACGCCCGCCGCCTCGCCCTCCTGTCGGACGCGGAGGGCCGGCCGGACGGGGCCGCGATGGACATGGAAGGGTTCGACTGGAGCGCCGGCGTCAGCGCCGGCTGCCTCAACCGCATTTCGCCGACGGGCGACATCGAGCGTTTCCCCGTCCCGGCACCGGCCCCGACGATGCCGTGCTTCGGCGGCCCGGATCGGCGGACGCTGTTCCTCACCTCGCTCGCCCGCGAGACGCCGCAGGGACGGGTCGCCGGCGCCCTCTTCGCCTGCACCGCCGCCGTGACCGGCGTACCGGTCGGCCGCTTCGGCGCCCCGCCGACGCCCTGACGCGCGCCGGCTCGACGGCTACGCCGGCCGTCGGCCGCGGGGTCGAGCCGTCGGAACGTCGCCGGGTACGCTTTCGCTGCCGCCGCCGCCGCGTACGCGGATGACGACGGAGCGTCCCTCCCCGATGGCGGTCGCGGCCGCCACCACGGCCGCCTCGAAGGCCGCCACCCGGGTGCCGTAGCGCACCCTCGGGTCGGCCAGCCCGTTCACGTGGAAGGCCCCGTCCCGACCCCGGATATCGACCATCGCCGGCTCCACGAGCGTCTCCTTCGCTGGCGGCTGGGTGCAGCGGTCGCCACGCCCTGCGGCGACAACGGAGGATGCGACGCACGGTTCCGAACGGTGCTGCCACGACCTCCCGATGCCGACACGGGGACGGTGATGCGACCGTCGTGATTCATCGGCTGCTACGGCCCGGGTGGGCCATCCGGCACCGGCACCGCCCGCGCCTCGTCGGCGAGACGCACCAGCATCTCGCGCAGCGTCGGCCCATCCCGCACCGGGTTGGGAAAGACGAGACGGCGGGCCTGCTCCCCGTCGTCCCGCACGAGGTCGAGACCCCAGGCATCAACACCGGTGACCGCCCACGAGCCGGCGCCGGCACCGCAGAGCCGCATCGCGAGCAGCGCGACGAGGTCGGGGAAGTCCCTGTTGAGACGACCCAGCGTGTGCGGCTCGACCGCGGCGATCCCGGCCGCCGCCACCGGGTCGCCGAGGAGGTCGGCGGGTGCCAGCGGCGTTCCGCGGCCGTCCACCTCGATGATGCGGGCGCCCTCCATCGCCAGACGCCGGATCTCGCCCGCAGCCACTGGCCCGTCGCCATGGCGGGCCCGGAACCGGCGCCGCGCACCGTCGTTGTCCGCGATCGTCATCAGCCGTCCATTGATGACGAGATGCCGCCCATCGAGGGCGGCCCCCTCGCGGCGGCCGCCCGTCAGCGTCAGCGACACCGCCGCGCCGGGCGGCGGGTCGACGCAGGCTACCAGGGGCATGCCGACGGGATCGGTCGCGACGGCGACAGTGGCGGCGGCGAATGCGTCGCCGGTGCCCCTGACCGCGAGGGCACCCATGGTCGCGGTGCGCAGCAGCGCGCGCCCCTGCGCCGCGGCCTCCGCGCCGGCCGACACGGGCAGCACGGGCGGCCCGCGCACGGCGGCCGCCGGCGCGCCCGCGAGCGATGCCGGCGAGAGGTCGTGCACCGACACCCGCCGGTCGATCCGGTCCGGCAGGTCCGTGCCGATCGACCAGAACAGCCCTGGCAGCAGCTTGTCGAAGAAGGCGGACCGGACGAGCCCGTCGGGGCGCCAGGTCTGATCGTCGATGCGTCGCAAGATGGCGTCGACGTCGAGCCACTCGCCGATCGCCTCGCGCCCGCCATGGTCGATCGCCCAGCGCACTGCCGCAGCGCTGAAGCGCCGCGTGCGGTCGGCGGGATAGCGGATGTCGATGGCCGGGCCGACGGCGAACGGCGGCACCGCGACGGCGGCCTCTGGCGGCAGCGACAGTGGCCGAAGCAGCCGCTCCGTGCGGCGGCCGGGGAAGGGCGTGTCGCGCGTCACCAACGCCATCCTTTCCCAGGCCGGCAGATCCTCGTCCGCGACGACGCTGCGCTCCCAGCGGCGGTCGGCCATCGGCGCGAAGGCGAGGCCGGCACCGCCAAGGCGACGGACAATGTCGTGGATGACCTTGTTGTCGACGGCGAGCGCCGGGGCGAGGGCCCGTCGTGCCCGCACCAGCCAGGGCGTGCCGAGCAGATCCGGCTGGATGCGACGGCGGTTGGCGAAGACCGACTGCAGGCCGAAATGGGTGCGGCAACGGCTCGTCAGATAGGATTCGGCCTCGAGCTGATCCGGGCCGACGCCCTGGTCGACGAGGCCCTGGTAGTGGGCGATGATGCGCTCGCGGACGAGCTCGGCGCCGGCGCGGGTGACGAAATCGAGCTGGCCGATGCGGCGCCGGCGCACGAACATCGCGTCGACGCGCTCGGCGACCGACATCCGTGCGATCGAGGGGGACTTCGCCACTGCCGTCGCCCACTTGCCTGCGATCTCCCCGTAGAAGCCGGTGAGGCTGACGAGATCGTCGATGAAGACGGTGGTGTGGGGCGTAGCGATGCCGTCCCGGGTGCCGCCGTGCAGATGAGCCTCCGTGGCGGCCGAGGCGAAGTGGCTCTCCGTCGGACGGCCGCCGGGAAGCAAGCTCGGCCCGACGGCGAGGCCGAACTTTTCCGCCAGCAGGGCGGCGACATGGGCGTCCGGGTGGGGCAGCGGCATGATGTTGCGGATGCCGATGCGGTCCTCGAGGCCGAGCGAGAGCACGAGCGCCAGCATGGCGCGGCTGTCCGACCCGCCGGTGAGGTCGAGGACGACGCTCGCCTCCGGCATGGACCCGATCAGCCGGCGCGCGGCCCCCTGCATCTGGTGGCACGTCGCCTCGAGGTGGCCCGCATAGGCCGCCGCGTCGGGCTCGGCCGCAAAGCCCTGCCATCGCCGCACCGACAGCCGCCCGCCCCGCACCGACAGCCGGTGGCCATGGGGCAGGACCTCGACCTCCTCGTAGAGGAACGGGGACCCGGCCGGTCCGTTGAAGACGAGATTGTCGAGGGAGGGCAGGAAGGTCCGCCGGACCTTCGCCCCGCTAGCCGCCAGCACCGCCGCGACGAGGTGGGCATTGTTGGAGACGATGAAGCGGCCCCCGTCGGCCCGGTGCAGGTAGAGCGGGTACATGCCGAGGGCATCGGAGACGATCTCGACCGTCGGCGGGCCTTCGGGCACAGGCGTCGTCGCGACGAGGCAGAAGGCACCGCCGAGATCGTCGGGAGCGCGGCGATGCAGCGCCGCGATGTCCACCGGACGGGCATGGGCGTGGTGGACGAAGAGGTCGCCGTCGAAGGCGTGGCCGTCGAAGACGACGAGGTCGGTGCCGACGCGGACGGGGGCATGCGAGGCGGCGACCGCGACCTCGCCGTCCGCGATCAGCGTCGGGGCGGCGTCGAGAGCGAAGCCCGCCCGGTCGAACAGCGAGGGGAACGGGAGGCTGAACCCCCGCGCGACGACGAAGTCCATCCATTCTCCGGGCGATAGTCGCCGGTACAGGCAACACGGACGCCATCATCGCGTCCCGGGCGGCTGGAATCGAGCCCCCTGCGGCCGCGGCATCACCCTCGGCCCGCGGCTCGCCTTCGGCTAGAGTGCCGGCCGCACCATCGCCGACGCGGACGCGGTGGACGCTCCCGCCCGACCTTCCCACCGGAGATCCCCATGCGCATCTACTATTCCCAGTCCTCGCCGTTCGTCCGCAAGGTGATGGTGTGCGCCCACGAGCTCGGCCTAGCCGACAGGATCGAGCACCTGCCGAGCGCCGCCCACCCGGTCAATACCGATGCGTCAATCGCCGGCGACAACCCGCTCGGCCAGGTGCCGACCTTCCTCACCGACGACGGCCACGCCCTCTACGACAGCCGCGTCATCTGCGAGTACATCGACGTGCTCGGCGGCGGCGCCCTGTTCCCGACCGGGGCGGCGCGCTGGCCGGCGCTGGTGCGCCAGTCGGAGGCCGACGGCCTGCTCGATGCGGCGCTGCTCGCCCGCTACGAGGGGGCGGTGCGTCCGGCCGAACACCGCTGGGCGGCGTGGACCGACGGCCAGATGCGCAAGATCACCCGCACCCTCGACCACTTCGAGGCGAACATCGCGGCGATCGACGGCACCGTCGACATCGGCACGATCTCGGTCGGCTGCGCGCTCGGTTATCTCGACTTCCGCTTCGCCGACCTCGGCTGGCGGCCGTCGCGCCCGAAGCTCGCCGACTGGTACGCCCGCTTCGGCGAGCGCCCGTCGATGGCAGCGACCCGCCCGCCGGCGGCCTGAACGGGCGCCCGCAGGCGTCGGCGTCGCTTCGGCGGCGGCTCAGCCGCCGCCGAGGATCGCCTGGGCGTCGCGGACGATCTCGGCGAGATGGTCGGCCGAGACGAAGCTCTCGGCATAGACCTTCGACACCGCTTCGGTGCCGGAGGGACGCGCTGCGAACCAGCCGTTCGCCGTGACCACCTTGAGGCCGCCGATCGGCGCGTCGTTGCCGGGCGCACGCGTCAGCTTGGCGAGGATGGGATCGCCCGCAACAGTGGTGGCGGTGACGTCGTCGGGCGACAGCTTGGCGAGCCGCGCCTTCTGCTCGAGCGTCGCGGGCGCGTCGATGCGGGTGTAGTAGCTCGTGCCGAACTCGGCCGTCAGGTCGGCATAGTGCTCGCCGGGGTCCTTGCCCGTGCGCGCCGTGATCTCGGCCGCGAGCAGGTTCATGATCGGGCCGTCCTTGTCGGTGGTCCACACCGTGCCGTCGCGGCGCAGGAAGCTCGCCCCGGCGCTCTCCTCGCCACCGAAACAGACGGTGCCGTCGAAGAGGCCCGGCGCGAACCACTTGAAGCCGACCGGCACCTCGTTCAGCCGCCGGCCGAGCTTGCCAACCACCTTGTCGATCATGCTGCTGGACACCAGCGTCTTGCCGACCGCAGCCGTCGCCGGCCAGTCGGGCCGGTGCGTCAGCAGATAGAGGATCGCCACCGCGAGGTAGTGGTTGGGGTTCATCAGCCCGGAGCCGGGGCAGACGATGCCGTGGCGGTCACTATCCGGGTCGTTGGCGAAGGCGACGCGGAAGCGGTCCTTCAGGTCGACCAGGCCCGCCATCGCATAGGGGCTCGAGCAGTCCATGCGGATGGCGCCGTCGTGGTCGACGCGCATGAACGAGAAGGTCGGGTCGACCGCCCGGTTCACCACCTCGATGTCGAGGCCGTAGACCTCGTTGATGGCGTCCCAGCAGTGAACTGCCGCGCCGCCGAGCGGATCGACGCCGAGCTTGAGGCCGGCGTCGCGGATCGCCGCCATGTCGACGACGTTGCGCAGGTCCTCGACATAGGGCCGCATCAGGTCCTGGGCGTGCGTCGTCGGCGCGATGATCGCCCGCTCGAACGGCATCCGCCGGACGTCGGCGTTGCGGTCGGCGAGGAGGGCGTTGGCGCGGCCCTCGATCCACTTCGTCACGTCGGTGTCGGCTGGGCCGCCGTTGGTCGGGTTGTACTTGAAGCCGCCGTCCTGGGGCGGATTGTGCGAGGGCGTGATGACGATGCCATCGGCCAGCCGCGACGAGAGCCCGCGGTTGTGGACCAGGATGGCGCGCGAGATCACCGGCGTCGGCGAGAAACCGTCGTCGCGCTCGATCACCGTCTCGACGCCGTTCGCCGCCAGCACCTCGAGCGCCGTGCGCTGCGCGGCATCGGAGAGGGCGTGGGTGTCCTTGCCCATAAACAGCGGGCCGTCGGTGCCCTGGGATGCACGGTAGTCGCAGATCGCCTGGGTGATCGCCAGTATGTGCGCCTCGGTGAAGGAGGCCTTGCCGGAGGTGCCGCGGTGGCCGCTGGTGCCGAAGGCGACGCGCTGGCCGGGATCGTCCATGTCCGGCCGGCGGGTGTGGTAATCGCGCTCCAGCATCGCCGGGTCGATCAGCATGTCCTTCGGCGCCGGCTTGCCGGCGAGCGGTGAAATCGGCATCGGCCCTCCTCGGCGCCCAGCCCGGGGCCGGCGCGGCAGTCTCTGGTCGGAAGCGACAGTCCGGTGGGAACTTCGGCCCCGGCGCTAGGGGTCGCAGAGTTTTGCGACAGCGTCCAGACGGCGGCGGCGGCGACGTCACACCACCGCCTTGGCGTCCTCCACCAGCCGACGAAGCGTCTCCTCGATGCGGTTGCGGCCGCCGCCGCCGCGCGTGCGCCGATGCGCCGCCTTCAGGCGGCCGTCCAGGAAGGCCTCGACGACAATGGCGGCGACGTAGCTCTTGCGCGCCACCGCCGGCGTGTTGCCGAGGATCTCCGACACCGCCTTCATCACGCCGGTGATCTGCCGCTTGCGCGCCGTCTCCGAGGGGCCGGGCTCCATCGCCAGGAAGCGCTCGCAGGCGAGCACGCAGCCGGCGCGCTGGCGGAGATCCTTGGCGGTGATCGGCCGGCCCGTCGCCTGGCCGAGATAGACGTTGACGTCGCGGGCCGTGATCGCCCGGGTGCCCTCGCCGTTGACGTACTTGACGAGGCGGCGTCCAGGCAGTTCGGCGAGACGGCGCAGGGCGCGGGCGAGGGCCTCGTCCTCGATCGCGCAAGACGCGTCTTTGCCGCCCTTGGCGCGGAAGGCGAGTGCGATGCGGCGGGAGCCGATTTCGACGTCGTCCTTCATCAGGGTCGCGGCGCCGCGGCTGCCGGAGAGCCGCAGATAGTCCTCGCAGCCGACGCGGATGTGGGCGCCGTCCATGATGGCGACGGCGCAGGCGAGCGCCTTCTCGCGCACCAGCGTGGGCCGGGCGAGGTCGACCCGGACCACCTTGCGCAGCTTGGGGAGCACGGAGAGCGTCTCCGCCAGCCGCTCGAGCTTCTGCGCTTCGCGCACCGCCTCCCAGCCGGGGTGGTAGCGGTACTGCAGCCGCCCGGCCTCGTCGCGGCCGATGGCCTGCAGGTGGGCCTTGGCGTCGGCGGCGATCCTGACGTCCCGATAGGCCGGCGGCACGGCGAGCGCGGCGATGCGGTCGAGGACCTTCGGCTCGCTGATCCGCCGCCCCTTGCGGTCGAGATAGACGAACCCGCGCCCCTGCCGCCGCCTGGCGATGGACAGCGACGCCACTGCCCCGATCCTGAGACCCGCCTGCGTGAGCCCCGCGTCGCGTTCGCTTCCCGTGTTGATCGCCATCGGCCGTCCGTCCCGTTACCGCCGTCGGAAACGGCGGCGGTGCCCCGGCCGTTCCCGCGCCTGCTCTCCAGGCACTCGTCCTGGCCGGGCCGCTCGCCTGTTCGCAGCGACGGACGGTGGGAACGCCCGTGGCCCGTCGCGGGTTCTCGTTGAGCGGGGGCGAGCGCCAGCCCCCGGCCGTCCGGACGTCGTGCAGCGTCCGCACGGGGAAGCGGGACCCATGACCGAGACCGACGCGACGGATGCCTCCTACCTGCGCGAGCTCGCCCGCTCGGCGGGCGGCGCGCTGCTGTTCACCTTCCCGCTCCTGATGACGATGGAGATGTGGTGGTTCGGCTTCTCCATCGACGGCGGCCGGCTGGCGCTGTTCCTGGTGGTCGGCCTCGCCCTCCTCGTCGGCCTCGCCCGCCGGGTCGGCTTCCACTCCGGCCGCACCTGGCTGCACGACATCCTCGACGCGCTGTCCGCCTTCGCCGTCGGTGCGGCCGTGTCGGCGGTGATGCTGGCCGTCTTCGGCGTGTTCGGCGCCGAGACGACGCTGCTCGAGGCGGCCGGCATGGTGGCCGTGCAGACGGTGCCGGCCGGCATCGGGGCGGTGCTGGCGCGCAAGCAGTTCGGCGGCGGATCGCCGGAGGAAGACGACGACGAGGCCGAAGAGCCGCCGGCGACCTATGGCGGCGAGCTGTTCGTCATGTTCGGCGGCGCCGTCTTCGTTGCCTTCAACGTCGCACCGACCGACGAGGTCGCCCGCATCGCCGACCTCTCGACGCCGTGGCACGGGCTGGCGCTCGCGATCCTGTCGCTCGCGCTCCTGCACATCCTCGTCTACCGCGTCGAGTTCGCCGGCCAGGAAGACTGGCCGGAGGGCCATGGCTTCGCCGGCGTGTTCATCCGCTACGCGCTCGCCGGCTATGGCGTCGCGCTCGCGGTCAGCCTCTACATCCTGTGGACGTTCGGACGGCTCGAGGGCAACGGTCTCGGCGAGGTCCTGATGATGACGACGATCCTCGGCTTTCCCGCCTCCCTCGGGGCGGCGACGGCCCGGCTGGTGGTCTGAGCGATGGCGGCGAAATCGTCGTCCTCCGGCCGCCGCGATGAGACGGGCCGCGCGGCGCTCCCGCTCAGCGAGATCATCGGCGCCACGGTCGGCGCGATTGCCGCCCTCGGCCTCATCGGCGGTCTCGCCTTCGAGGCGCTGACGCACGCCGACGCCCCGCCGCAGCTCTCGGTCACCCCGCTCGTCGAGTACCTGCAGGCCGTGGACGGTGGCGAGCCGTCGCGGGTGATCCCGTTCCGCGTCGCCAACGATGGCGGCCAGACGGCGGCGGAGGTGACGGTGGTCGCCCGCGCGGCCGGGGCAGACGGCGAGGAAATCGAGACCGAGATCGTCTTCGACTTCGTGCCGCGCGGCTCGGCCCGCGACGGAGCGGTCGTGCTGCCGGCCGGGAGCGGCCCGCCGGCCTTCCGCATCTCCGCCTGGCGGGAGCCTTGAGGTCGCGTCAGTAGGTGGTGCGGCCGCCGGAGAGATCGAACACGGAGCCGGTGGTGAACGACACCTCGTCGGAGATCAGCCAGGCGATCATCGCGCCGACCTCCTCGGGCTTGCAGAAGCGCTGCATCGGGATCTTCGCCAGGAACGCCTCGTTCATCTCCGGGGTGACGGCGTGCATGAGTTCGGTCTCCGTCACTGTCGGGGTCACGGCGTTCACGAGGACGCCCCTGGTGGCGAGTTCCTTGCCGAGCACCTTCGTCAGCGCGATCACCCCCGCCTTCACCGCGCTGTAGCAGCCGAGGTTGGGGTTGCCCTCCTTGCCGGCGACGGAGGCGACGTTGACGATGCGGCCGCGCCCGGCGGCGAGCATCACCGGGATCACCGACCGGCAGCAATAGAACACGCCGGTGAGGTTCACCCTCACAACCGCGTCCCAGGCGTCCGGCGGGTATTCCCACACCGGCACCGTCGGCCCGACGATGGCGGCGTTGTTGACGAGACCGTCGACGCGCCCGAACGCGCCCATCGTCGCCGCGACGGCCGCCTCGACCGAATCCAGCGACGACTGCTCGTAGAGGACCGATGTCACCCGCCCGAGGCCCGCGAGCTCGGCCGCCGTTGCGGCGAGCCGGTCGGCGTCGCGGTCCCACAGGGCCACACTGGCGCCGTCGGCGAGGAGGCGCTCGGCGGCGGCACGGCCGATGCCGCGGGCGGCACCGGTGACGATGACGGCGCGGCCGGCGAGCGGCGGGTGCGGACGAGGAACGCTCGAACGGGCTTCGCTGGGCAACGGGACCTCCGGCACTCGAAGTTGGGGGCTGCGTGCGGGGCTTCCGGCGGGATCCGCCGGGTGGATAATCACGGTCGACCGAAGGGAGAGGATCGGCAGACTTGATATTTGTATCCACGTATCAGATTATGGCGACCCGGCCCCGCCACGCAATCGCGAATGCGGCGCCACCCCCATGTGCGGATGTTGTGTGATGGCTCTGTCGGATCTCCTCGCCGTGCCGAACTCCCTCGAGTCGCGGGATCGCCGCAGCGTTCTGCACCCGATGACCGACCTCGTGCGCCACGACCGCGAGGGGCCGCTCGTCATCGACCACGGCGAGGGCGTGCGCGTCTATGACGACACCGGCCGCGCCTACATCGAGGGCGTCTCCGGCCTGTGGTCGATTTCGCTCGGCTTCGGCCAGGAGCGGCTCGTCAAGGCGGCGGCCGAGCAGATGGCGAAGCTGTCGAGCTACCACATGTTCCGCTTCAAGAGCCACGAGCCGGGCATCGAGCTCGCCGAGAAGCTCCTGGCGCTGGCGCCGTCGCCGATGTCGAAGGTGTTCTTCGCCAACTCCGGCTCGGAAGCCGCCGATTCGGCGATGAAGCTCGTCTGGTACTACAACAACGCCATCGGCCGGCCGGAGAAGAAGAAGATCATCGGCCGCATCGGCGGCTACCACGGCGTCACCATCGCGTCCGGCAGCCTCACCGGCCTCGCCCGCAACCACACCGACTTCGACCTGCCGATCGCCCGCGTGCTGCACACCGACTGCCCGCACTACTGGCGCTACGGCCTGCCCGGCGAGTGCGAGGAGGCCTTCGCCACCCGCCTTGCCGACAACCTCGAGAAGCTGATCCTCGCCGAGGGTCCGGAGACGGTCGCCGCCTTCTTCGCCGAGCCGGTGATGGGCTCCGGCGGCGTCATCGTCCCGCCCGCCACCTATTTCGACAAGGTGCAGGCGGTCCTGAAGAAGTACGACGTGCTGTTCGTCGTCGACGAGGTGATCTGCGGCTTCGGCCGGCTCGGCGACCTGTTCGGCTGCAACACCTTCAACCTGAAGCCCGACATCATGACGATGGCGAAGGGGTTGTCGTCCGGCTACCTGCCGATCTCGGCGGTGATGATCTCGGAGCCGATCTGGCAGGCCTGCCTGTCGGAAAGCAGCAAGATCGGCGTGTTCGGCCATGGCTTCACCTATTCCGGCCACCCGGTCTGCGCCGCGGTCGCCCTGGAAACGCTGGCGATCTACGAGGACCTCGACATCGTCAACCGCGTGCGCCGCATGGCACCGGTTCTGCAGGACGGCGTCGCGGCGCTCGGCGACCATCCCCTCGTCGGCGAGACGCGCGGTCTCGGCCTCGTCGCGGCGCTGGAGATCGTCAAGGACAAGGCGACCAAGCAGGGCTTCCCGCCGGCCGCCAACGTCGGCCTCGTGCTGGAGCGCCGTTGCCAGGAACACGGCGTCATCCTGCGGGCGCTGGGCGATGCGCTGACGATCGCGCCGCCGCTGATCGTCGAGAAGGCCGACATCCACGAGATCCTGCGGGTGGTCGCCGTCGCCCTCGACGAGACCCTCGACCACGTCCGCCGTGAAGGCCTGATGTGATGGCACTGGCCGATCGCGCGCCGAGCGGCGCGCCGTCGGATCGCCGGCACCCGAGCCCGCAATCGAAACCCGGGCGGGTGGCCGCGCGATGAGAGATGCGGTGGCGCCGCCGTCCGCTGCGGCCGCCACCCTGCGGCGCGTCGTCGGCGGCTTCGGCCGCGCCCTCGCCCTCGTCGCCGCCGTGGCGCTCCCGCTCCTCGGCCTCACCGCCGCGACCTTCGCCATCGGCCGGCTCGTCCCCATCGACCCGGTGCTGGCGGTGGTCGGCGACCGCGCCAGCGTCGAGGTCTACGAGCGCACGCGCGAGGCGATGGGCATCGATCGCCCGATCGTCGAGCAATACCTCCTCTATCTGCGCGCGCTTTCAACCGGCGACCTCGGCGTCTCGACGATGACGTCGCGGCCGGTGGTCGACGACATCGCCCGGGTGTTCCCGGCGACCTTCGAGCTCGCCACCGCGGCGATGCTGATCGGCGTCTTCCTCGGCATTCCGATGGGGGTGCTGGCCGCGACCCACCGCGGCCGCGCGGTCGACCACGTCTTCCGTGTGCTCGGCCTCATCGGCTACTCGGTGCCGATCTTCTGGCTCGGCCTCGTCGGCCTGCTGCTGTTCTACGCGAAGCTCGGCTGGGTCGCCGGGCCGGGCCGCTTCGACCCCGCCTTCGAGGGCATCGTCCCCACCGTCACCGGCCTGCTCCTGGTCGATACCCTCATTGCCGGTGACATGGAGGCGTTCCGCGACGCGCTCGCCCACCTTGCGCTGCCGGCCTGCGTGCTCGGCTTCGTGACGCTCGCCTATATCGCCCGCATGACCCGCGGCTTCATGCTGCAGGAGCTCGGCCAGGACTACGTGGTGACGGCGCGGGCGAAGGGCCTGTCGGAGACCCGCATCGTCTGGGGCCACGCCTTCCGCAACGTGCTCGTTCCGCTCGTCACCGTGCTGGCGCTGTCCTACGGGGCGATGCTGGAGGGGGCGGTACTAACCGAGACGGTGTTCGCCTGGCCCGGCATCGGCCTCTACGTCACCCGTGGCCTGTTCAACTCCGACATGAACGCGGTGCTCGGCGGCGTGCTCGTCATCGGCATCGTCTACGTCGTCCTCAACGCCGCCGCCGAGGCCGCCTACGGGCTGCTCGACCCGAGGACGCGGCGATGAGCGTCGGCGACCTGCCAGCCGCGGCTGATACAGGGACGGCGATGACGGTGCGCCTCGGCGCCTGGGGACACGTGCTCCGCCGCCTCGCGGCCAACCCGCTCGCGGCCGCCGGCGGCCTTCTCATCCTCTTGCTCGTCGTCGCCGCGGTGTTCGCCCCCGTCTTCGCCTTCGGCCAGTCGCCGATCACCCCCGATCTCGCCGCGCGCCTGCAGCCGCCGAGCGCCGCCCACTGGCTCGGCACCGACGAGCTCGGCCGCGACATCTACGCCCGCATCCTCTACGGCGCCCGCATCACCCTGATGATCGTCGCCCTCGTCAGCATCATCGTCGTGCCGGTCGGCCTCGCGGTCGGCGTCGTCTCCGGCTACGTCGGCGGCATCGTCGGCACCGTGCTGACGCGGCTGACCGATGCGGCGCTGGCCTTCCCGCGGCTCGTGCTGGCGCTCGCCTTCGTCGCGGCCCTCGGTCCGGGCATCGAGAATGCGGTGATCGCCATCGCGCTCACCTCCTGGCCGCCCTTCGCCCGCATCGCCCGTGCCGAGACGCTGACGATCCGCAAGGCCGAGTTCGTCCAGGCGGCGATCGTGCAGGGCGCCTCCTCGGGGCGCATCCTGTTGCGCTACATCGCGCCGCTCTGCGTTTCCTCGCTCGTCGTGCGCCTGACGCTCGACATGGCCGGCATCATCCTGACGGCCGCCGGCCTCGGCTTCCTCGGGCTCGGCGCCCAGCCGCCGATGCCGGAGTGGGGGGCGATGGTGGCGACCGGCCGCGAGTTCATCCTCGACCAGTGGTGGGTCGCGACGATCCCCGGCGCCGCGATCTTCCTCGTCAGCCTCGCCTTCAACCTCCTCGGCGACGGGCTGCGCGACGTGCTCGATCCGAGGTCGTCGTGAGCGCGGCGCCGGTAGTGGAGGCGTCGGACCTCCGGGTCGTCTTCCCCGGCGGGCTGCAGGCCGTGCGCGGCGTCTCCTTCACGCTCGGCCGCGAGCGGCTCGGCATCGTCGGCGAGTCCGGCTCGGGCAAGTCGACGGTCTGCCGTGCCCTCCTCGGCCTGGTGCCGCCGTCCGCCCGCGTCGAAGCGGAGCGGCTCTCGATCGGCGGGCGCAGCGTCCTCGGCCTCACGCCGCGCGGCTGGCGCGACATCCGCGGCAAGCGCGCCGGCATGATCCTGCAGGACGCCCGCTACTCGCTGAACCCGGTGCTGCGCGTCGGCCTGCAGATCGAGGAGACCTTCCGCGCCCATCACCGCATCTCCCGCGCCGAGGCCCGCCGCCGCACGCTCGCGAGCCTGGAGGTGGTGCGCATCGACGATCCGGAAGCGGTCTACCGGCGCTATCCGCACGAGATCTCCGGCGGCATGGGCCAGCGGGTGATGATCGCCATGATGCTGGCGCCGGAGCCGGACGTGCTCGTCGCCGACGAACCCACCTCCGCCCTCGACGTCACGGTCGCGGCGCGCGTGCTCGCCACCCTCGACGATCTCGTCACCCGGCGGGGCATGGGCCTGATCCTCGTCAGCCACAATCTCGATCTCGTCGGCCGCTTCTGCGACCGCGTCCTCGTCATGCACCACGGCCGCGTCGTCGAGGAACTCCGCGGCGGCGCGCTC
>CALRZT010000090.1:0-14678 GCA_943372725.1 Pseudoxanthobacter soli DSM 19599 | reverse complement strand
GATGGGCCGGGCCGTGCCGACGATTCTCCTCGCGGCGATGGTCGCGGGCGCGTGCCTCTCGGGTGCCGCGCCCGCCGCCGCCGGCGAGCCGCCGACGCAGCGGCGGCCGCCGCCCGGTGCGGCCGCGCCCCGCCCGGTGATGGACCGTCCGCCACCCGTCTCCGCCGAGGGCTGCGCCACGCCGGCGATGATCCTGTCGGCGACGGGCGACGCGGATGTCCGGCGCCTGTCGGCGGCGCTCGCCGACCCACAGCTGTGCCTGGGGGTCGTCCGCGTCGAGGGGACCACCGGCGGGTGGACCTTGCTCGTCGTCGCCCACCGAAGCCGCGGTGGGCCGCGCTGGGTGCTGCCGCACGACAACGAGAACGCCGCCTTCGATGCCGGCATTGCTGCGGTGCGCCGCTATGGCGGCGTCCTCGTCGCGGTCGAATCGGGCGAGACCCGGACGTGGCGCGGCGTCGACCCCAATCGGATCTTCGGCAGCGGGGCCTGCACCCGCGGCCGCGCCGATGCCGCCTACACGGCCGCGGTGCTGGCCGGCCTCGACCGTCGCTTTCCGATCGTCGGGCTGCATTCCAATGAGCGGCGCGGCGGCACCATCTCGATGGCGCGCCCTTACCCCGGCGCCACCGCCTTCCCCGCGGCCGCCGGCGCGCCTCTCCGGTCCGGGGCGCCAAGGCGCGACGACGACACCCTGGTGATTCTCGCCGGCCGCGCCCCGCCGACCGAGGCGGCGGCGCGCGGCGCCATCTCCTGGTTCACCGAGCGGGGCGTCAACGTGCTCTATGAAACCGTGCGGCCGGGGCGCAGCGACTGCTCGCTGTCGAACCACGCCGTCCTCGCCGGGCTGCCGCGCACGCTCACCGTCGAGGTCGGCCACGGCGACACCGCCTCGGCCCGGGCCCTCGTCGATCTCGTCATGCAGTCCGTCGGGATCGCACCGCGCTGAGCGGCACACGAAGCCGGCATCGCCCTACCGCTCGCGGCCCCGAACGACGACGGGCCGCCCTGATGCCAGGACGGCCCGTTCTGTCTCGTCGTAGCCAGCGCCACCGTCAGCGGTGACGCTCGCCGGTCGAGGCCGCCGCCGTGACGGTGGGGGCCTCGCCGTTGGTCAGGCGGCCGCCGGACCGGAGATGCCGGCGAGCGGCACGTCGACGGTCGCCGCCCTGCGGCGCTCGTCGAGGATGAGCTCGTCGCGCTTCGTCGCGATCTCGCGGATGCGGTTCACCATCGCGCCCGTTCCCGCCGGGATCAGGCGGCCGACGATGACGTTCTCCTTGAGGCCCTCGAGGTTGTCGACCTTGCCGTTGACGGCCGCCTCGGTGAGGACGCGGGTCGTCTCCTGGAAGGACGCGGCCGAGATGAACGAGCGGGTCTGCAGGCTCGCCTTGGTGATGCCGAGCAGCACCGGCACGCCCGACGCCGGCTTCTTGCCGTCGGCGATGGCCTTCTCATTCAGCTCGTCGAGCTCGATGCGATCCATCTGCTCGCCGTTGATGACGTCCGTCTCGCCGGCATCGGTGATCTCCACCTTCTGCAGCATCTGACGGACGATCACCTCGATGTGCTTGTCGTTGATCGCCACGCCCTGCAGCCGGTAGACCTCCTGGATCTCGTTGACGAGGTAGGCGGCGAGCGCCTCCACGCCGCGGATCGCCAGGATGTCGTGTGGCGCCGGGTTGCCGTCGAGGATGTAGTCGCCCTTCTCGATCGCATCGCCGTCCTGAAGGTGGACGTGCTTGCCCTTCGGGATCAGGTATTCGATCGGGTCGAGCGCCTCGTCGTGCGGCTCGATGATGATGCGGCGCTTGTTCTTGTAGTCCTTGCCGAAGCGCACCGTGCCGTCGATCTCGGCGATGATGGCGTGGTCCTTCGGACGCCGCGCCTCGAAGAGCTCCGCCACCCGCGGCAGACCGCCGGTGATGTCGCGCGTCTTGGCACTCTCGAGCGGGATACGCGCGAGCACGTCGCCGGCCTTCACCTCCTCGCCAGGCTCCACCGACAGGATGGCGTCGACGGAGAGCAGCGAGCGGGCGTCGCCGCCGCGGGCGAGCTTCGCCACCTTGCCGTCGGCCCCCTTGACGACGACGGCCGGCTTGAGGTCCGAGCCGCGTGTCGAGGTCCGCCAGTCGAGGATGATGCGCTTGGTGATGCCCGTCGCCTCGTCGGTCGTCTCGGTGACCGAGGCACCTTCCACCAGGTCCTCAAAGGCGACGACGCCGTCGACTTCGGTGAGCACCGGACGGGTGTAGGGATCCCACTCCGCCATGCGCTGGCCGCGCTTGACCTGATCGCCGTCGTCGACGTGCAGGCGCGCGCCGTAGGTGATGCGGTGGACGGCGCGCTCGGTGCCGTCCTTGTCGATCACCACGATTGCGATGTTGCGGCCCATCGCGATGAGCCGGCCCTCGGAATCGCGCACGATGTTGCGGTTGCGCAGCTTCACGGTGCCTTCGAAGCTCGACTCGATGAAGGACGAGTCGACCACCTGCGCCGTGCCGCCGATGTGGAACGTGCGCATGGTGAGCTGCGTGCCAGGCTCGCCGATCGACTGCGCCGCGATGACGCCGACCGCCTCGCCCATGTTGACGGGCGTGCCGCGGGCGAGATCGCGCCCGTAGCAGGCCGCACAGCAGCCGTTCTTCGTCTCGCAGGTCAGCACCGAGCGGATGCGGACGGCCTGGATGCCCGCCTTCTCGACGCGCTCGACCTCCTTCTCCTCGATCAGCTTGCCACGCGGCAGGATGACCTCGCCCGTCGCCGGATCGGTGACGTCCTCGCACGCGGTGCGGCCGAGGATGCGCATGCCGAGCGAGGCGACCATCTGGCCGGCGTCGATGATCGCCGTCATCTTGATGCCGGCGTCGGTGCCGCAGTCGTACTCGGTGATGATCGAGTCCTGCGCGACGTCGACGAGACGACGCGTCAGGTAGCCCGAGTTCGCCGTCTTCAGGGCGGTGTCGGCCAGTCCCTTGCGGGCGCCGTGGGTGGAGTTGAAGTACTCCATCACCGACAGCCCTTCCTTGAAGTTGGCGATGATCGGCGTCTCGATGATCGAGCCGTCCGGTCGCGCCATCAGCCCGCGCATGCCCGCGAGCTGCTTCATCTGCGCCGGCGAGCCGCGGGCGCCGGAGTGGCTCATCATGTAGATCGAGTTGATCTTCTTCTGACGGCCGGTCTCCGCGTCCATCTGCACCGAGGAGATGCGCTTCATCATCTCGTCGGCGACGCGATCGGTGCACTTCGCCCAGGCGTCGACGACCTTGTTGTACTTCTCGCCCTGGGTGATCAGGCCGTCGGAGTACTGCTGCTCGTATTCCTTGGCGAGCTGGCGCGTGTCCTCGACCAGCTTCTCCTTCGTCTCGGGGATGACCATGTCATCCTTGCCGAAGGAGATGCCCGCCTTGAACGCGTTGGTGAAGCCCAGCGTCATGATGCGGTCGCAGAAGATCACGGTCTCCTTCTGGCCGCAGCCACGGTAAACCATGTCGATCATGTTGGAGATCTGCTTCTTCGTCATCAGCTGGTTGCAGACGTCGAAGGAGACCGCCTTGTGCTTCGGCAGCAGCTCGCCGATGAGCATGCGGCCAGGGGTCGTCTCGTAGATCTTGGTGAACGGCTTGCCGTCCGGGCCGACGCCGGTGTAGCGGCCGCGGATCTTCGAGTGCAGCGTCACCGCCTTCGACTCGAGGGCGTGATGCAGCTCGCCGATCGACGAGAACGCCATGCCCTGGCCGGGCTCGTTCTCGGCCATGATCGACAGGTAGTAGAGGCCGAGCACGATGTCCTGCGACGGCACGATGATCGGCGAGCCGTTCGCCGGGTGCAGGATGTTGTTGGTCGACATCATCAGCACGCGGGCTTCGAGCTGGGCCTCGAGGCTCAGCGGCACGTGGACGGCCATCTGGTCACCGTCGAAGTCGGCGTTGAACGCCGAGCAGACGAGCGGGTGCAGCTGGATCGCCTTGCCTTCGATGAGGACCGGCTCGAACGCCTGGATGCCGAGGCGGTGCAGCGTCGGAGCGCGGTTGAGCAGGATCGGGTGCTCGCGGATCACCTCGTCGAGGATGTCCCAGACCTCGGACTTCTCCTTCTCGACGAGCTTCTTCGCCTGCTTCACCGTCGAGGAATAGCCCTTGGCGTCCAGCCGCGAATAGATGAACGGCTTGAACAGCTCGAGCGCCATCTTCTTCGGCAGGCCGCACTGGTGCAGCTTGAGCTCCGGGCCGACGACGATCACCGAACGGCCGGAATAGTCGACGCGCTTGCCGAGCAGGTTCTGGCGGAACCGGCCCTGCTTGCCCTTCAGCATGTCCGACAGCGACTTCAGCGGGCGCTTGTTCGCACCCGTGATGACGCGGCCGCGGCGCCCGTTGTCGAACAGCGCGTCGACGGCCTCCTGCAGCATCCGCTTCTCGTTGCGGATGATGATGTCCGGCGCGCGCAGCTCGATCAGCCGCTTCAGGCGGTTGTTGCGGTTGATGACGCGGCGGTAGAGGTCGTTCAGGTCGGAGGTCGCGAAGCGGCCGCCGTCCAGCGGCACCAGCGGACGCAGGTCCGGCGGCATCACCGGGATGACGTTGAGGATCATCCACTCCGGCTTGTTGCCGGATTCCATGAACGCCTCGATCAGCTTTAGCCGCTTGGCGAGCTTCTTCGGCTTCAGCTCGGAGGTCGACTCGGCGATCTCGACGCGCAGGTCGGCGGCGAGCTTCTCGAGATCGAGCGCCTTCATCAGCTCACGGATAGCCTCGGCTCCGATGGCGGCGGTGAAGCCGTCCTCGCCGTACTTGTCCTGCGCCTCGATGAAGTCCTCTTCCGAGAGCAGCTGGTGCATCTTGAGCGGCGTCAGGCCGGGCTCGAGCACCACGTAGTTCTCAAAATAGAGGATCCGCTCGAGATCCTTCAGCGTCATGTCGAGCAGCATGCCGATGCGGCTCGGCAGCGACTTCAGGAACCAGATGTGGGCGACGGGGGCGGCGAGCTCGATGTGGCCCATGCGCTCGCGGCGCACGCGCGACAGCGTCACCTCGACGCCGCACTTCTCACAGATGACGCCCTTGTACTTCATGCGCTTGTACTTGCCGCACAAGCACTCGTAGTCCTTGATCGGCCCGAAGATCCGGGCGCAGAACAGGCCGTCCCGCTCCGGCTTGAAGGTCCGGTAGTTGATGGTCTCCGGCTTCTTGATCTCGCCGTAGGACCAGGACAGGATCTTCTCAGGGCTGGCGATCGAGATCCGAATGAGATCGAACGTCTGGGCCGGCACCTGCGTGTTGAACAGGTTCATGACCTCTTGGTTCATCGGTTCTCTCCTTCACGCCGGCAGCCGCGAATGACGCGACCCCGTCGTCCTAGAATCATGAATCGGCGAGCGTAGGGCGGCCTCGTGGCCGCGGCGCGGCGGATCACTCCGCCGCGTCTGCCGGTCGCTCGAGCTCGTTGGCCGCCGTCTTCGGCTTCGAGTCGGTGAGTTCGACGTTGAGGCCGAGCGACCGCATCTCCTTCACGAGCACGTTGAAGGATTCCGGGATACCCGCCTCGAACGTGTCGTCGCCGCGCACGATCGCCTCGTAGACCTTGGTGCGGCCGGCGACGTCGTCCGACTTCACCGTCAGCATCTCCTGCAGCGTGTAGGCGGCGCCGTAGGCTTCGAGGGCCCACACCTCCATCTCGCCGAAGCGCTGGCCACCGAACTGCGCCTTGCCGCCGAGCGGCTGCTGGGTGACCAGCGAGTACGGGCCGATCGAGCGGGCGTGGATCTTGTCGTCGACGAGATGGTGCAGCTTCAGCATGTAGATGTAGCCGACCGTCACCTTCCGGTCGAACTCCTCGCCGGAGCGCCCGTCATAGAGCGTCACCTGCCCGGAGCGGTCGAGACCGGCCTGCTCGAGCATGACGACGATGTCGGGCTCGTGTGCGCCGTCGAAGACCGGGGTCGCGATCGGCACGCCCTTGCGCAGCTGCTCGCCGAGCCGCAGCACGGAGGCGTCATCGTACTGGGCGACCGGCTCGCGGCCGTCGTCGAAGATGTCGACCAGCGCCGAGCGCAACGGCTGGACGTCGTGCGACTTCTTGTAGGCGTCGATGATCTCGCCGATCTTCCGCCCCATGCCCGCACAGGCCCAGCCGAGGTGGGTCTCGAGGATCTGGCCGACGTTCATGCGGCTCGGCACGCCGAGCGGGTTCAGCACGATGTCGACGTGGGTGCCGTCGGCGAGGAACGGCATGTCCTCGGTCGGCACGATCTTCGAGACGACGCCCTTGTTGCCGTGCCGGCCGGCCATCTTGTCGCCCGGCTGGATCTTGCGCTTCACGGCGACGAAGACCTTGACCATCTTCATCACGCCGGGAGGCAGTTCGTCACCGCGCTGCAGCTTGTCGACCTTGTCGATGAAGCGGCCCTCGAGGCGCTTGCGGCTCTCGTCGTACTGGCCGCGCAGGCCTTCGATCTGCGTCATCTGCTGATCGTCGGCGACGGCGAACTGCCACCACTGCGACCGCGGCACGTCAGCGAGCACCGCCCGCGTCACCTCGGTGTCCTTCTTGAAGCCCTTCGGCCCGGCGATCGCCACCTTGCCGTCGAGCATCTCGGCCAGGCGGCCGAAGACGTTGCGGTCGAGGATCGCCTGCTCGTCGTCGCGGTCCTTGGCGAGACGCTCGATCTCCTCGCGCTCGATCGCCATGGCGCGCTCGTCCTTCTCGACGCCGTGGCGGTTGAAGACGCGCACCTCGACGACCGTGCCCTGCACGCCCGGGGGCACGCGCAGCGAGGTGTCGCGGACGTCGGAGGCCTTCTCGCCGAAGATGGCGCGGAGCAGCTTCTCTTCCGGCGTCATCGGGCTCTCGCCCTTCGGCGTGATCTTGCCGACGAGGATGTCGGAGGCCTTCACCTCCGCGCCGATGTAGACGATGCCGGCTTCGTCGAGGTTCTTCAGCGCCTCTTCCGACACGTTCGGAATGTCGCGCGTGATCTCCTCCGGCCCGAGCTTGGTGTCGCGGGCCATCACCTCGAACTCCTCGATGTGGATCGAGGTGAACACGTCGTCGGAGACGATGCGCTCGGAGAGGAGGATGGAGTCCTCGAAGTTGTAGCCGTTCCACGGCATGAACGCGACGAGCACGTTGCGGCCGAGGGCGAGGTCGCCGAGGTCCGTCGACGGGCCGTCGGCGATGATGTCGCCCTTGTTGACGATGTCGCCCACCCGCACCAGCGGACGCTGGTTGATGCAGGTGTTCTGGTTCGAACGCTGGAACTTCATCAGCCGGTAGATGTCGACGCCCGAGCGCGAGGTCTCGAGGTCCTCGGTGGCGCGCACGACGATACGGGTGGCGTCGACCTGGTCGATGACGCCCGCCCGCCGGGCGGCGATCGCCGCGCCGGAGTCACGCGCCACGATCGGCTCCATGCCGGTGCCGACGAACGGCGCCTCGGCGCGCACCAGCGGCACGGCCTGACGCTGCATGTTCGAGCCCATGAGGGCGCGGTTGGCGTCGTCGTTCTCGAGGAACGGGATGAGCGCCGCGGCGACCGACACGAGCTGCTTCGGCGACACGTCCATGTAGTCGACGCGGTCCGGCGTCACCATCATCACGTCGCCGGCGTGGCGGCAGATGAGGAGATCGTCGGTGAGGCGGCCGCTCGCGTCGATGTTGATGTTCGCCTGCGCGACGTAGTGCTTCGCCTCCTCCATCGCCGACAGATAGACGACCTCGGGCGTGACGTGGTTGTCGCGCACCTTGCGGTACGGCGCCTCGATGAAGCCGTACTTGTTGACGCGCGCGAACGTCGCCAGCGAGTTGATCAGGCCGATGTTCGGGCCTTCCGGCGTCTCGATCGGGCAGATGCGGCCGTAGTGGGTCGGGTGCACGTCGCGCACCTCGAAGCCGGCGCGCTCGCGGGTCAGACCGCCCGGGCCGAGCGCCGACAGGCGGCGCTTGTGCGTCACCTCGGACAGCGGGTTGGTCTGGTCCATGAACTGCGACAGCTGCGAGGAGCCGAAGAACTCGCGCACGGCCGCGGCGGCCGGCTTCGCGTTGATCAGGTCCTGCGGCATCACGGTGTCGATCTCGACGGAGCTCATGCGCTCCTTGATCGCCCGCTCCATGCGCAGGAGGCCGACGCGGTACTGGTTCTCCATCAGCTCGCCGACGGAGCGGACGCGACGGTTGCCGAGGTTGTCGATGTCGTCGATCTCGCCGCGGCCGTCGCGCAGGTCGACGAGCGTGCGGATCACCGCGATGACGTCCTCGCGGCGCAGCACCCGGATGGTGTCCGGGCACTGCAGGTCGAGGCGCATGTTCATCTTCACCCGGCCGACGGCCGATAGGTCGTAGCGCTCCGGATCGAAGAACAGCGACTGGAACATCGCCTCCGCCGTCTCGATGGTCGGCGGCTCGCCCGGGCGCATCACCCGGTAAATGTCGTACAGCGCCTCTTCGCGGCTGGCGTTCTTGTCGACCGCCAGCGTGTTGCGCACGTAGGCGCCGGTGTTGATGTGGTCGATGTCGAGGATCGGGATCTCCTCGAAGCCGGCGCCGACGAGGGTCGCGAGCAGCTTCTCGGTGATCTCGTCGCCGGCCTCGACGAAGATCTCGCCGGTCGCCGGGTTGACGAGGTCCTCGGCGACGTACTGGCCGACCAGGTCGAGGTCGGTGAGCCTCAGGAACTTCAGGCCCTTGTCGGCGAGCTGGCGCGCCGTGCGGGCGGTCATCTTCTTGCCGGCCTCGAGCACGGTCTCGCCGGTGTCGGCGTCGACGAGATCGATCGTCGCCTTCATGCCGCGCATGCGGTTGGCGTCGAAGGGCATGCGCCAGCCGTCGCCGTCCCGGGTGAACGGGATCTTGTTGTAGAAGGTGTCGAGAATCTCCTCGCCGTCGAGGCCGAGCGCCATCATCAGCGACGTCACCGGAATCTTGCGGCGACGGTCGATGCGGGCGTGCACGATGTCCTTGGCGTCGAACTCGATGTCGAGCCAGGAGCCGCGGTACGGAATGATGCGTCCGGCGAACAGGAGCTTGCCGGAGGAGTGCGTCTTGCCCTTGTCGTGATCGAAGAACACGCCGGGCGAGCGGTGCATCTGCGAGACGATGACGCGCTCGGTGCCGTTGACGATGAAGGTGCCGTTGTCCGTCATGAGCGGCATGTCGCCCATGTAGACGTCCTGCTCCTTGATGTCCTTGACGGACTTGGCGCCGGTGTCGTCGTCCACATCGAACACGATGAGGCGCAGCGTCACCTTGAGGGGCGCCGCGAACGTCATGCCGCGCTGGCGGCACTCGTCGACGTCGTACTTCGGCGCCTCGAACTCGTAGCGGACGAACTCGAGCAGCGCCGTGCCGGCGAAGTCGGAGATCGGGAACACCGACTTGAAGACCGCCTGCAGGCCATCGTCCGGGCGCCCGTCCTTCGGCTCGTCGACGAGCAGGAACTGGTCGTAGGACGCCTTCTGGACCTCGATGAGGTTCGGCATGTCCGCCACTTCGCGGATCGAGCCGAAGTATTTGCGGATCCGCTTGCGACCGTTGAACGTCTGCGCCTTCTGAGCCTGCGCCATTCGTCGCTCCTCGCTTCGCGGGCGGCCGCCGCCGGCTCCGAGTGGGACGCCGGGGGGCGCGCACCGTGCCGCCGACCTGTCTGTGGCCCCGCACCGCGGTGCCGCCGATGCGGCGGACGGGGCCATCTCGCCGGATTGTCCACCGCGCCGCCCGTTGCGGGCGGCGGGGAAGACCATCCAGTATCATCACCGGGCCTCGGGCCCGATCCGACCGGCCGGCGGACCAAAGGCCCGCGCGGCGGTCGTCTCATCCGGGCCGCCGGCCGGAGCCGGCGGTCCGGAGGTGGGGGCGCGCCGGAGCGCACCCCCGCCGGATCACTTCACGGTGACCTTGGCGCCGGCGTCCTCGAGCTTCTTCTTCAGCTCTTCGGCCTCGGACTTCGAAACGCCTTCCTTCACCGCCTTCGGAGCCGCCTCGACGAGGTCCTTGGCCTCCTTCAGGCCGAGGCCCGTGATCGCACGGACTTCCTTGATGACGTTGATCTTCTTGTCGCCGGCTTCGGCGAGGATCACGTCGAACTCGGTCTGCTCCTCGGCGACCGGAGCGGCTTCGCCGCCACCGGCGACCGCCGCAACCGCAACCGGAGCCGCGGCGGAAACGCCCCACTTCTCCTCGAGCATCTTGGAGAGCTCGGCGGCCTCCAGGACGGTGAGGTTCGACAGCTCGTCGACGAGCTTGCTGAGATCGGCCATTGTCTTGTCTTCCTGTATCGGTTCGTACCGTTGATCGGATCGGTGTCGGGAGACCGGCCTTACGCCGCCTCGTCCTTCTTGGCGTAGGCGGCGAGCACGCGCGCCACCTGTCCGCCGGGTGCCTGCAGCACGCCGGCGATCCGCGTCGCGGGCGTCTTGATCATGCCGACCAGGCGAGCTCTGAGCTCGTCCAGCGACGGCATGGTCGCGAGCGCCTTGACGCCGTCCGCATTGAGATTCGTCCGTCCGAGCGCCCCACCGAGAATGACGAGCTTGTCGTTCGTCTTCGCGAAGTCGACGGCCACTTTCGGGGCCGCGACCGGGTCGTTCGAATAGGCGATGACCGTCGGCCCGGTAAACAGGTCGGCGATATGCTCAAGGGCGGTGCCCTGAAGGGCGAGCTTGGCGAGGCGGTTCTTCGCCACCTTCACGGACCCACCAGCCGCCTTCATCCGACCCCGAAGGGTCGACATCTGGGCGACGGTGAGGCCCTGATAGTGGGCCACGACCACCACGCTGGTGTTCTCGAACACCTCGTGGAGCGCCGTGACGAGCTCTCGCTTCTCCGCTCTTTCCACTTGCCTCACTCCGAATGGCGGCCGCCGCGCGGCCGCCGCTTGCCTTGCCGCACGGCCCGCGGAAGATCCCGCGGGTCGGACGGCGCTCGGGAAGCCTGTCCCCTCGCGGGCGCCGGGGCGCCGCAAGGCAAAACGGTCTCGAACCGGAACGGAACGGCGCGACGCCGAGGCGCCGGCCGCGAAGATCGCGGTTCCGACCCGTCTCATGCAGGCCCGTATGGCTTAGACCCGCGCGCGGAGAACCGGGCACGGGCACCTGCAGTCTCGGACAGGGGCGGGCCGGTCGGAGGCTTGCGCCTCTTGCGGCCCTAGCCCGCCACGGGCGAACCCGCGGCGGGAATTCCTCATATAGGGCGCCCAAACCGGCGCCGCCGCGTCGCGGGCGAACCCGCGACGTCTGATCACACGGCCAGTGCCGGTCAGGCGCTGGTGATGCTCGCCGGGTCGACGCGCACGCCGGGGCCCATCGTCGAGGACACCGCAACCTTCTGCAGGTAGGTGCCCTTGGCGCCGGCCGGCTTCGCCCTCACGACGGCGTCGGTGAGCGCCTTGATGTTGTCGGCGAGAGCGTCCGCGCCGAACGAGGCCTTGCCGATGCCGGCGTGGATGATGCCGGCCTTCTCGACGCGGAACTCGACGGCGCCGCCCTTGGCGTCGTTGACGGCGGTCTTCACGTCCATCGTCACCGTGCCGACCTTCGGGTTCGGCATCAGGCCGCGCGGACCGAGGATCTTACCGAGACGGCCGACGAGCGGCATCATGTCGGGCGTCGCGATGCAGCGGTCGAACTCGATCGTGCCGCCCTGCACCTTCTCGACGAGGTCCTCGGCACCGACGATGTCGGCGCCGGCCGCGAGCGCCTCGGCGGCCTTGTCACCGCGGGCGAAGACGGCGACGCGCTGCGTCCGGCCGGTGCCGTTCGGCAGCACGCAGACGCCGCGCACCATCTGGTCGGCGTGACGGGGATCGACGCCGAGGTTGAGGGCGACCTCGACCGTCTCGTCGAACTTCGCGGTGGCGCGCTCCTTGACGAGCTTCAGCGCCTCGGCGAGCGGATAGAGCTTGTCGCGATCGATGCCGTCGCGAGTGGCGCGGACGCGCTTGGCGAGCTTGGCCATCCCGGTCACTCCACCACCTCGAGGCCCATCGAGCGGGCCGAGCCTTCGATCATGCGCATCGCCGCGTCGACGTCGGACGCATTGAGGTCCTTCATTTTCGCCTGGGCGATGGTGCGCACCTGCTCCTTCGACACCTTGCCGGCGAAGCCGCCCTTGCCGGGGGTCTTCGAGCCGGAGGTGATCTTCGCGGCCTGCTTCAGGAAGTGGCTGACCGGTGCCGTCTTGATCTCGAACGTGAACGACTTGTCCGAGAAATAGGTGATCACCACCGGGCAGGGCTGGCCCTTCTCGAGGTCCTGCGTGCGAGCGTTGAACTCCTTGCAGAACATCATGATGTTGAGGCCGCGCTGGCCGAGCGCGGGGCCGATCGGCGGAGACGGGGTCGCCGACCCGGCCTTCACCTGCAGCTTGATGTAGCCATCGATCTTCTTCGCCATCAGTCTCTCCCGTTACGGTCGCCCGGGCTTGCGCCGGACGACGGGGATCGGGGCGGTGCGGCCTCGGGCGTCGGCGATTGCCGCCCCTGGCCTCCCGCCCCTCGTGAACCGACGATCCGCTAGGACGGCTCGCACCGTCGCCGACCGTCGGGTGGGCCGGACATCACGCCCGGCACCCGTCTCGCAATCCGGTCAGACCTTCTCGACCTGTCCGTACTCGAGCTCGACCGGCGTCGGGCGACCGAAGATCGACACGTCGACCTTCACGCGCGCCCGCTCCTCGTCCACCTCCGACACGACGCCGCTGAACGACGCGAACGGGCCGTCGGAGACGCGCACCTGCTCGCCGATCTCGAACGTGATCGACGGCTTCGGGCGCTCGACGCCCTCCTGCACCTGGTGCAGGATGCGCCCCGCCTCCGCCTCGGTGATCGGCACCGGCCGATTGTCCGAGCCGAGGAAGCCGGTCACCTTCGGGGTGTTCTTGATCAGGTGGTAGGCCTGATCGGTCATCTCCATCTTCACCAGCACGTAGCCGGGGAAGAACTTGCGCTCGGAATCGACCTTCCGGCCGCGGCGCACCTCCACCACCTTCTCCTTCGGAACGAGGATCTCCTCGAACAGATCCTGCAGCCCGGCCTGACCGGCCTTCTCGCGGATCGATTCGGCGACCTTGTTCTCGAAGTTCGAGTAGGCGTGGACGATGTACCAGCGCTTCGCCATCGGTGTCAGTCTTCCCTCGCGAAGTCCGGTCAGCGGCCGAAGCCGAACAAGAAGGCGATCGCCCGGCTCATCGCCTGGTCCGCCAGGAAAAAGAAGACGCAGGCGAAAAACACCATGACGAACACCATCACCGTCGTGATGGCGGTCTCGCGCCGGGTCGGCCACGTGACCTTGCCGACCTCCGTGCGGACTTGCTGGAGGAACGCGACCGGATTGGTTTTCGCCATCTCGACGAGCCTGCTCGAATGTGCGTCCGACGTCGGCCATCGGGCCGACCTGCGAGCGGACGAGCGTCATGTCACCGCTCGGAATCGCCCACGACTAAGCGGGCGCGCGACGAGTGGGCCGCACGCCCGACCGGAGCGCTCTACATATTCGCGACCGGCGGCGAGTGCAAGCGCTTATATGGAATCGTCATGTGGGCCGACCGAGACGGCGCGAACCGTTTCGCCACGAAACGATGCGGCGCGATGGTCGCTTCGGACGCCGGCACCGCCGCGGCGCCCCGTCGCAGGGTCCGCGGACCGGCCGGTGGTCGTGACCACTTCATGCGCGCGCTTGGCAGGGGCGGGGGGACTCGAACCCACGGCCTGCGGTTTTGGAGACCGCCGCTCTACCAACTGAGCTACACCCCTAAAGCGGCGCGCGGGCCACTGCTTACTCCAGATCGCGGCGATGGGCCAGAGGGTTTGGTGGCCCTTCGACACGAGCACCAGGACCGTGCACCGGGACCGTGTCGCTCTGGAAGGAACTCTCTACTCTCCGGTGCGCGGCGCCGCCCAGATCAGCGCCCGCGCCTTCCAGCCCGAGAGCACGTCCGCCGGCGGCAAGGTGCCGTCGGGCCCGTCCCAGCGGCCGGCGAACACCACCGCGAGGTTCGAATCGGCGCCCTCGAAGCAGATCGCCGCGCCGGAGAACTCCTCTGCCCCGGCGACGCAGCGTGCCGCCACCTCGGCCTGCGGCACGACGTCCGGGAAGGCGTCACCGACCCGGTGCCCGAAGCTGTTCGGGATCGCCTTGCGCAGCACGGTGATGCGGTAGAGCGGCTGGCCCTCGCCCGCATAGACCGCCTCGGCGACGCGCACGCCCTTGCGGTTGACGAGGGCGACGCCCGGCATCGCCATGCCCTCCGAGCCGGACTGGAAGGCTTCTGCCTTGAAACGCTCCGACACCGCCGCCGCCTTGGCGAGGTCGAGGGTCGTGCCGGCGGCGAGCGGCCCGAGGCCCTGTTCCGTCAGGACGACGTCGTCGGCTGCGTGCGCCAGGCCCGCTGCCACGGCCGTCGCGACGAGGATCGCCGCGCCGAGGACGAACATCGTCCATCGTGTCGTCGGCGGGATGCGGCCCGTCGCCCGGATGCCCTCGGTCATGCGCCGTCCCCCGTGTTCGGTGCGGCGCCTTGCCGGCGCTCTCTGTCTGCTCGGGACCGGACCGCGGCGTCGGGCGTTTTCGCCCGTCGCCGTGTCCTGCGTCGCGGGTCTTGTTACTCGATGATCTGGGCGACGACGCCCGCGCCTACCGTCCGGCCGCCCTCTCGGATGGCGAAGCGCAGCTTCTCCTCCATCGCGA
>CALRZT010000089.1:0-14901 GCA_943372725.1 Pseudoxanthobacter soli DSM 19599 | reverse complement strand
CGGCCTCACCATCGAGACGGTATCGCGCACCTTCACCCAGCTCGAGCGCTGCCGGATGATCGCGCTGCCGTCGCCGCGGCGCGTCGTCCTGCGCGACCGCCGCGCGCTGGCGGCGCTCGACGGCTGAGCGTCTTCGGACCGCCGCGCGGATCGGCTATCCTCTTCCGGCGTGCGCCGAGCCGGCGCGCGGCCGAGGCATCGCCCTGAGCATCCGCAACTTCGACGCCCTGTTCGCCCCGAAGGCGATCGCGCTCATCGGCGCCGGCAACGAGCCGCGCAGCCCCGGCCGCGTGCTCGCCGACAACCTCTATGCCAGTGGCTTCGCCGGTCCGATCCTCACCGTCAGCGCCGGCGGCGGCGCCGTCCGCTCGACGCTGTCCTACCGGTCGGTGGCCGAGTTGCCGGTGGCGCCGGATCTCGCCGTCATCGCCCTGCCGCCCGACGCCGTGCCGGCGGCCATCGCCGAACTCGGCGCCCGCGGCTGCCGGGCGGCGATCATCGTTTCCGACGGGTCGGTTGCCGGCGCCGGTGCCGGTGCGGGGGCCGTCGGCGCGGCAGCCGAGGCCGCCATGCTCGCCGCGGCGCGGCCCTTCCTGATGCGCCTCGTCGGGCCGAACAGCCTCGGCGTCGTCTCGCCCGCGATCGGCCTCGACGCCAGCCTCGCGCCGGCGACGCCCGCGGCCGGCGACATCGCCTTCCTCACCCAGTCCGGCGCCGTCATGACCTCCGTCCTCGATCGGGCGGCGGCGCACGCCATCGGCTTCTCGCACGTCGTCTCGCTCGGCGGCATGGCCGACGTCGACTTCGGCGACATGCTCGATTTCCTCGCCGGCGACCGCCGTACCCGTGCCGTGCTGATGTATGTCGAATCGATCAGCGACGCCCGCAAGTTCATGTCGGCGGCGCGTACCGCCGGTCGGCTGAAGCCGGTCGTCGTCGTCAAGGCCGGCCGCAGCGCCGGCGGGGCGCGCGCGGCGCGCTCCCACACCGGCACCCTCGCCGGCACCGACGCCGTCTACGAGGCCGCCTTCCGCCGCGCCGGCCTATTGCGGGTCGGCGACCTGCGCGAGCTCTTCGAGGCGGCGGCGACGCTTGCCGGCGGCCTCACGGTGGCGGGCGACCGGCTCCTCATCCTCACCAACGGCGGCGGCGTCGGCGTGCTCGCCTCCGATGCGCTCGAGGCCCAGGGCGGCCGTCTCGCCGAGCCCTCGCCGGACACCGCCGCCGCCCTCGCCGCCGCCGTGCCGGGAGCCGCCGGCAACCCGCTCAACCTCGGCACCGCCGCCGGTGCGGCGCGCTACGAGGCCGCCGTGGCCGCGGCGCTCGCCTCGCCGGACGCCGACGCCGTGCTGGTGCTCAACGCGCCCACCGCGCTCGCCGACGGCGTCGCGGCGGCGGAGGGCGTCGTCGCCGCCCGCGCCGGCAGCCCGCGCCGGCCGCTGCTCGCCTGCTGGCTCGGCGAGGCGACGGCGCG
This sequence comes from Pseudoxanthobacter soli DSM 19599, assembly GCA_943372725.1. Lineage (GTDB taxonomy): Bacteria > Pseudomonadota > Alphaproteobacteria > Rhizobiales > Segnochrobactraceae > CAMDHY01. Next base: position 13,427 of record CALRZT010000089.1, on the reverse strand, counting down.
CGCCGGGCGGGCGCGTCTCGAGGCGGCGCGGGTGCCGACCTACGGCACGCCCGATGCCGCCGTGCGCGCCTTCCTGCATCTCGTCGCCCACCGCCGCAACCGCGCCCTGCTGATGCAGGTCCCCGAGGCCGCCGCCCGGGCGAGCGCCGCCGCCATCGAGGCCGCGCGCGCCACCGTCGAGGCCGCCGTCGCCGCCGGTCGCTCCGTCCTCACCGACGCCGAGGCGATGGCCGTTCTCGCCGGCTTCGGCATCCCGACGGTGGCGACCAGGCTCGTCGCGCCCGATCCGGCGGCCGCCGCCGCCGAGGCCGCCCGCGTCGGCTTCCCGGCCGTGCTGAAGATCCTGTCGGCCGACATCGCCCACAAGTCGGAGGTCGGCGGCGTCCGGCTCGCCCTGATGGACGAGGCCGCCGTCACCGCCGCCGCCGCGACAATGCTGGCGACCGTCGCCGCCCGCGCCCCGGCCGCCCGCGTCGACGGCTTCGTCGTGCAGGCGATGGCGAACCGCCCCCGCGCCCACGAACTCGTCTGCGGCCTCGCCGAGGACGCGACCTTCGGTCCGGTGATCCTGTTCGGCGCCGGCGGCACGGCGGTGGAGGTGCTGGACGACCACACCATCGGCCTGCCGCCGCTCGACCCGACGCTCGCCCGCGACATGATCGCCCGCACGCGCGTCGCCCGCCTGCTCGCCGGCTACCGCGACCGCCCGCCGGCCGACCTCGAGGCGGTCGCCGCCGTGCTGGTGGCGCTGTCGGAGATCGCGGTGGCGCTGCCGAACGTCGTCGAGCTCGACATCAACCCGCTCGTCGCCGACGCCGACGGCGTGCTTGCGCTCGACGCCCGCATCGTCGTCGCGCCCATCGCGGTCGGGCGGCGGCTCGCCATCCGCCCCTACCCGCGCTCGCTCGAACGACGGGTCGACATCGACGGCGGCGAGAGCTTCGAGGTGCGGCCGATCCGGCCCGAGGACGCCCCGGCGCTCGCCGAGATGGTGCGGCTCTCGACGCCGGAGGACCTCAGGCTGCGCTTCTTCGCCCCCGTGATGGAGCTCTCGGCCGAGCGCACCGCCCGCCTCACCCAGATCGACTACGACCGCGAGATGGCGCTGGTGGCGCTCGATGCGAGCGCCGCCATCGTCGGCGTCGTCCGCCTCATCGCCGACCCGGAGAACGACACCGCGGAGTTCGCGGTGATGGTGCGTTCCGACATGAAGGGGCGCGGCCTCGGCTCATTGCTGATGGAGGCGATCCTCGACTACGCCCGCGCCCGCGGCACTGCCCGCGTCGTCGGCACGGTGCTGCGGGAGAACACCTCGATGCTGCGGCTCTGCACGGATCTCGGCTTCACCATGCGCACCGATCCGGAGGATGCGGGCGTGATGATCGTCGAGCATGCGCTGCAGCGCGGCGGCGCCTGAACGGGCTCAGACCGCCGGCGCGAAGGCGTACTCGGTCACCTGCCGCCAGGTCTCGCCGGGGCGCAGCACCGGGGAGGGAAAGTGCGGCTTGTTCGGCCCGTCCGGGAAGGTCTGCGGCTCGAGGCAGAGGCCGGCGTGCGGGAAGAACGGCACGCCGAGGCCGCCGCCGTCATAGACCTGCAGGCCCGGCGCCGTCGTCCGGCAGGTGAGTACGAGCCCGCCGGCGGTGACGGTGGCCGCCGGATGCAGTCCGTCGTCCGCAGGCTCGAGATCGAGCACGTAGTTGTGATCGAGGCGCGGGCCGTCGGCGAGGCGGCGCGGCTGCCGGAAATCGAAGGGGGTGCCCGCGACCGGGGCGATCTCACCGGTCGGGATGAGGTCGGCGTCGACCGGCGTGAGGTGCCCGGCGTGCACGGCGAGCCGGTGCTCGAGCACGGCGCGGCCGGGCGCCAGCGTGAAGTAGGAGTGGTGGGCGAGGCTGACGATCGTCGGCGCGTCGGTGGTCGCGGTCATCGTCACCCGGAGCGTCGCGGGCGCCACCAGCGCGTAGGTGCAGCGCGCCGTCAGCGTGCCCGGATAGCCCTCCTCGCCGTCCGGGGAGACGATCTCGAAGGTCGCCGACGCGGCGTCGGACGCGACGAGCCGCCACGGCCGGTGCGAGAAGCCGCGCAGTCCGCCGTGCAGATGCGTGCGGCCGCGTTCGTTGAGACCGAGCTGGTAGATCCGGCCGTCGAGGGTGAAGCGGCCGCCGCCGATGCGGTTGGCGTGGCGGCCGGCGGTGGTGCCGACATAGCCGGGATTGTACAGGTAGCCGGCAAGCTCCGGAAAGCCCAGCACCACCGGCCGCAGCCCCTCCGGCGCCGGCACCGTCAGCGACCGCACCGAGGCGCCGAAACCGATCACGGCCGCCTGCGTGCCGTCCGGCGCCGACAGCGCCACTTCGGCGATGTCGACGCCGTCGATGTGCCCGATGGTGGAGACGGTCATGCGGAGGGTCCCGTGGCGGCCGAACGATGGCCGCCGTCCCGCCGGATCGTCTCGGACGGCGCAGCCGGCGCGCAGCCTAGAGCGGCGCCGGCAGCCCCGCCAACGGGATTTTACCAACCAGTGAAGACGCTTGGGCTATGGTATATATCGATCAGAATGGCAATGGGCCCGGGGTCCGTCTCAAGGATCGGTCGTGAAGAGCTACCGGGTGATGTTTCATCATGGTACGGACCTCTCCCTCAAAACGAGGGTAAGCAAAGGTCTCGTAACAGTGACGCCCGGCCAGCTAGTCATTGGCAACGACAAACAGCAATTCATCGTTCCGGCAGAATCGATAATGCGTGTTTCAATGTTTCGTCTGCACGGCTTGGCTCGCGTAATTAGAATTGACACAATCGACGGAGTGATTTTCACGTCAGTTGTTAGGTTTATGATCGGTCAGTTTGCCAGTGTAAACTACTTCAGGACGGGCGCTCTTTTTGATGAGCTTCAGCGTCTCGCGCAACAACACGCATAGGGTACCGCTAGAGCCGGCGGCGAGTTCATCGCCGAGAACGGAGGCGGGCCGGGGGTGAGGTTGAAATCATGCCAGAACTAATACTCACGGATGACGAGGAACAAACCCTCTCCAGCGATGGCAGATTGTCAACGGATATGGATGGCAATCGGGTGCTTGCAGGCCTCAGTCTTGAGGATTCGATATGGTTCGTCGAAATGGGGCGCCAATATATCTCTACTGGTAAGCGGGCGTTTGACGCTAAAGAAATCTCTGATCGATATTGGAGCATGCTCGCTATCAATACGAGGACTGTACTTGCAACGTCACTGGCATTTGGAGAGGTCAAAGCCGAGAAGCCAACAATGAACTAGTCTAGCCGGAGCGCCGCTACGGACGGCGGAGGGGAGGGGACTACGCCATGACGCGGGAAGGCCGAGCGCCGGACGAGCCGGACCCGCGCATCCGCCGGGCGGAGCCGGGCGATCTTGCCGAAATCGAGCGGATCGTCTCGGCGGCGTTCACCCCCTACATCCCGCGGCTCGGCCGCCCGCCGGGGGTGATGAAGAACGACTACGCCGCCTTCATCGCCACTGGGGCCGCCTTCGTGCGGACGGGTGAGCCGGCGGGGGAAGGCGAGGGGCCCATCGAGGGCGTCATCGTCCTCGTCGACGAGGAGGACGTCCTCTATGTCGACACCCTCGGCGTCGATCCGGCGGCGCACGGCCGTGGCCACGGCCGGGCGCTGCTCGATTTCGCCGCTGCCGAGGCGCGCCGCCGCGGCTTCCCGGCGCTCCGGCTCTGCACCAACCTTGTGATGCACGAGAACCTGACGTTCTACAGCCACCTCGGCTGGCGGGAGACGCATCGCGGCACCCAGGCGGGCTTCGAGCGGGTGTTCTACCGCAAGGAGGTTTGAGCGGCGGGGCCGCGTCCTCAGCCGCGGCGCGCCAGGGCGAGGCCGAGCCCCGCGCCGATCAGCGCGCCGCCGGTCAGCCGGTTGCGCAGCCGGCCACGCGAGGCGAGCAGCCGGCGGCCACGGCCTGCGAAGACGGCCCAGAGCGAATCGCCCGCCGCGGCGACGACCACGAACGTCGCGGCGAGCAGCGCGAGCTGCGGTCCGGCGGGCTCAGACGGCTCGACGAACTGCGGCAGCAGGGCGCCGTAGAACAGCAGCGTCTTCGGGTTCGTCAGCGACACCAGCACACCGCGCAGGAACGCCGTGCGGTCGGGCCGCGCCGAGGGTCCGATGTCGGCAAGGTCGTTCTCGGGGGCCCGCCAGAGGCGCACGCCGAGGACGACCAGATAGGCGACGCCGATCCAGCGCAGCCATTCGAAGAGGCCGGCCAGCACGGTCATCGCCGTCGCCATGCCCGCGACGACCAGCGCCAACTGCACGACCATCGCGGCCGAGGTGCCGGCCACCGTCACCAGTCCCGCGCGCGGTCCGCGCGCCAGCGCGTTGGCGACGATGAGCGCCACGTTCGGCCCAGGAATCGCGACCAGCACCAGCACCGCCGCGACGAAACCGAGATAGAGATCGAGGGACATGCCGGCCGCCACTGCCGCGAGGATCGTGGCAGCGAGTGTGGGTGCGTCGGGGCGCGCCGCGCAAGACGGTCCGGCGACGAACGAGAAAGGGGCGTCCACCGGTGGGGACGCCCCTTCGCTTCACCGATCGTTCGGCGTGGAACGCCTTGTCACGACGCCTTCGGGCCGACGGTCACCACCGTCAGGTCGCCGGCGTCGAGCAGGCGCTTCGCCACCCGGCGCAGGTCCTCGAGCGTCACCGCGTCGATCAGGGCGTTGCGCTCGTCGATGTAGCTGGCGTCGAGGCCGTCGAGCTGCAGCCCGACGAGCTGCGAGGCGATCTTGCCGGAGCTATCGAAGCGCAGCGGGAACGAGCCGGTGAGGAAGCGCTTGGCGTCGGCGAGCTCCTGCTCGCTCGGGCCGGTGGTCGCCATCCGGCGCACTTCCGTCTCGATCAGCCCGACCACCTCGGCCGTCTTGTCGGCGCTGGTCGAGGTACCGCCGGCGAACACGCCGGCCTGATCGTAGGGCAGCAGGTAGGTGTAGATCGAATAGGCGAGCCCACGCTTCTCGCGCACTTCCTCGAACAGCCAGGACGTGAACGTGCCGCCGCCGAGGATGTGGTTCATCACGTAGGCGGGAATGAAGTCCGGGTCGCTGCGCAGCAGCCCAGGGCCGCCGAAGCGGATCACCGTCTGCGGGCTCTCGAAGGTGTCTTCCGCCCGCGCCCCGGCCTTCGGCGACGTCGGCGGCACCGGCGTCAGCTGCGCGGTCGCCGGCAGGCCGCCGAAGGTCTGGTCGAGGAGGGGTGCGAGCGTCGCCGCGTCGATCGCACCGACCACGCCGATGACGAGGTTGTCCTTGGCGAAGGCGCGGTCGTGGAAGGCGGCGAGATCGTCGCGGCCGAGGGCGGTGACGGTCGCCTCGGTGCCGTTCGCCGGGCGGCCGTAGGGATGGCCGGCGAAGGCGGTCGCCGCCCACAGCCGGCCGGCGATCGAATCGGGATCCCGCTCGCTGCGGCGCAGCTGCGAGATCGCCTGGGTGCGCATCCGCGCGATCGGCTCGGCGTCGAAGCGCGGGCTGGTCAGCGCCAGGCGGACGAGGTTGAAGGCGGCGTCGCGGTTCTCGGCGAGCGTCGTCATCTCGCCGTGGAAGGCGTCCCGCCCGGCGTCGAACGACAGGCGGACGTTGAGATCGGCGAGGCGGGCCTGGAAGGCGGCCGAATCGAGGTCGCCGGCGCCCTCGTCGAGCATCGTCGACAACAGGTCGGCGACGCCCTCCTTGCCCTCCGGGTCCTGCACGGAGCCTGCACCGTCGAAGGCAAAGTCCATGGCGATCAGCGGCACGGTGTCGTCTGAGACGAGCCAGGCCTCGATGCCGCCGGGGCTCACCACCTTTTCGATGGTCATGGCGGCGGCCGGGCCGGTCCACAGCAGGGCTGCGGCGACGACGGGCAGCGCCGCGCGCGTCGCCGGGCGGGCGAGGCGGGAGACGAGTTCCACGATGTTGGACATGGGGTTCAATCCGATGCGCGCGGCGGGATCAGGACGGGATCAGGATTTGGACGGGGTCGGCCCGGCAGGCGCGGCCGGCGCGTCGCCGCCGCCCTCGGTGGCGGCCGCGGCCGCTTCCGGCAGCAGCCGGCCGATGACGGCGCGGTCCGGGTCGAGCCGCTGCGCCGCCGCCTTCACGGCGTCGGCCTTCACCGCTTCGATGCGGGAGGGCCAGGTCTTGGCGTCCTCGACGGTGCCGCCGGTGGTGAGCGCCGTGCCGAAGATGCGGGCGAGCGTCGACTGGCTGTCCTGGGCATAGACGGCGTCGGCGACGATGGTGCGCTTGGCCCGCGCCAGTTCCTCGTCGGTGACGCCGTTCTCTGCCACGTCGGCGAGGACGGCGAGGAGGCGGGCCTCCAGCGCCTCGACGGTCTGGCCGTCGCGCGGCACGGCATAGAGCGTCACCTCGCCGTCGTCGAGGTTGGAGCCGTGATAGTAGGCGCCGGCCGACACCGCCGGGCCGTCGTCGCGGACGAGTTCGCGGTAGAGCCGGCTGGTCGAGCCGCCGCCGAGCACCTCGGCCAGCACCTCGAGCGCCTCCGCCTCGCCGGGCTCGCCCGTGGCATAGCTCGGGGCGGTCCAGCCAAGGCGCGTGCTCGCCTGGGCGACGCGCTCGTCGGAGAGCGTCACGACGCGCTGCGCCGGCAGCGTCTGCACGGTCGGCCGGACGCGCGGGCCGGGCTCGGCACGCCGGGCCACCTTGCCGTAGGTCGCCTCGGCGAGCTTGCGGACCTCCGCCGCCTCGACGTCGCCGGCGACGACGAGGACGGCGTTGTTCGGCGTGTAGTAGCGGTCGTAGAAGGCGATGGCGTCGTCGCGGTTGAGCTGCTCGATCTCGGAGCGCCAGCCGATGACCGGCACGCCGTAGGGGTGGTTCACCCACAGCGCCGCGTCGAAGGCCTCGCCGAGCTGGGCGGAAGGCTCGGAATCGGTCCGGCTCGACCGCTCCTCCAGCACCACTTGGCGCTCCGGCAGCACCTGCTCGTCGGTCAGTACGAGGTTCGCCATGCGGTCGGCCTCGAAGCCCATGACGAGGGGCAGCTGCTCCTTCGCGATGCGCTGGAAATAGGCCGTGTAGTCGTTCGAGGTGAAGGCGTTCTCCTCGCCGCCGACATCGGCCACCGCCTTCGAGAACGTGCCCACGGGATGGGTCTTGGTGCCCTTGAACATCAGGTGCTCGAGGAAGTGGGCGATGCCCGACTTGCCAGGCAGTTCATCCGCCGAGCCGACCTTGTACCAGACCATGTGGGTGACGACGGGGGCGCGGCGGTCGGGGATGACCACCACCTGCAGGCCGTTGTCGAGGGTGAAGCTCTCCGCGGCCGGCGCGATCTCGGCGGCGGCGAAGGCCGGGCCGGTGAAGGCGAGCGACGGCAGGAAGCCCGGGATGGACAGGCCGGGGACGGCGAATGCCGTCGTCGCCAGCAGGGCGACCGCGGCGAGGCGGCGGATCGGATGCGTCACGGGGCGATCTCTCCACGCGGAAGGGGGCGGGACCGGACGGGCTCGCCGACGCGGCGGCGCGTCACTGCCTCCTTGAGGAACGGTATAGGCGCCGGTTCGGCGGCGACCACTGAACATTCGGTAATGTTGCGGGGACGGCTCCTCGCGGCCGATCGATTTCGGGCCAAGCGCCCGCGACTTCGGGCCAGGCGCCTGCGGCTTCGGGCCAGGCGCCTGCGGCTTCGGGCCAAGCGCCCGCGGCTCCGGACCACGCGCCCGTGGCCGCTCACCGGCGGCGGCCATGGCCAGGGGCAGTCTCGCGCGGCGTCCCTACGGCCCGCTCGGCCGCGACCATCCGTCCCGGTGCCCGCGTCCGCTCGGAGTCCGGTCCCTCATCGCCGATGATCGCCGTCGTCAGTCGCAGCCGTCAGTTGCCGGCGACGCCGGGCATCTGGCGGTTGGCCATGCGCGGATCGCCGATACCGTCGGTGATCGGCTTGCCGTCGGTCGGGTCGGCGGGCATGGCCGCCGTGGCCGCCGGGGTGCGATACTCCTCCGGCGGTTCGATCAGGTATTTGCGCGTCGGTGCTGCGCCGATGTCCGGCCCACCGGATTCCGGCGAGTTCACCTTCAGCGTCTGCAACTCGGTCTGCGTCAGGCGCCGGCCGAGGCGCTGGGTCGATTCCGGCTGCTCCGCCGTGCCAGTGCCGTTGAGGCCGCCGCCGGGGATGCGTCCGGCCTGGACCTCCGCCGTCGTCAGCCGGTCGCCGGAGTGCATCGCCTCGCGCAGCACCTCGCCGGGGTCCTTCTGACCGGCCGCGCGCGCTGCCGCCTCGATCTCTTCCGGGTCCGTCGGCCACTCCGTGCCGGCCACCGCCGCCGGGCTCGCTTCCGGCGGCCGCAGGTCGGTCGAGGGCGGCACGACGATCGGCGAGCGCGGCGCGTACTCGATCGAGTTGCTCGGCGGGTCGACGATGCCGGCGCCGGTGAGGAGACGGTGCATCAGCGGCTGGCCCTCCTGGGCCTGCGCCGCCTGACCATCATCGTAATAGCTCTCGGGGCCGCCGACGCAGCCGGCAGCGAGGCCGCCGAGGGCGAGGATCGCGAACGCGCGGGCCGTCTTCGTGATCGCCATGCCGGACTTCACCGCTCCGTCTCGTCCACCGCCGCCGAGGGCGCCGGTCGTCGTCGCCACCCGAGATTCGTCATCGCCCCAGAGACACGGGTTTTGCGGCAGCTTTGGGACCGCTCAGCCCCGACCGTTCGCCCGCTCGCCCGTCCGTCCGCCGCGCAGCGCCTCGAGCACGATCAGCGCTGCGCCGGCGACGATCGCCGCATCGGCGACGTTGAACACGTACCACGAGAAGTCTGCCACATGAAAATGAACGAAATCGACCACGGCGCCGTAGGCGACGCGGTCGACACCGTTGCCGACGGCGCCGCCGACGACGAGGCCGAGGGCGACCGCCGACAGGCGGCTCATCGTGCGCGCCATCCAGGTGGCGAGGGCGATGGTGGCGACGACGGTGACGCCGACCAGCACCCAGCGGCCGACCTCTGAGTCCTGCTGGAACAGCCCGTAGGAGACGCCGCGGTTCCAGACGAGCACGAAGTCGAGCCACGGCAGGATCCGGATCGGCCCGGTCGCCTCGAGCGCCAGCCCGTCGAGCACCCAGAGCTTGCTCGCGAGATCGACGATGAACACCAGCACCGCGACGCCGACGCCGACCTTCAGATGAGGACCGATGCCGCGCCGCACGGCCTCGTCCGCCGCGCTCAAGCCCCCGCCCCGTAGCGCGCCTTGAACAGCGCGTAGAGCGCGCGCGCCGCATGGGCCTCGCCGCCCTCCGGACGGCCGGGCTTCGCCGACTGCACCCAGGCGAAGACGTCGAGGTGGGCCCAGGTCTTCGCTTTCTCGACGAAGCGCGACAGGAACAGCGCCGCCGTGATCGAGCCGGCGAAGGCGCCGCCGGAGATGTGGTTGATGTCGCTGACCTTGGAGTCGAGCATCTTCTCGTAGGGCCGCCACAGCGGCATCCGCCACATGGGGTCGCCGACGGCGGTGCCGGCGGCGATGAGCGCCGCTGCGAAGCCGTCGTCGTCGGTATAGAGCGGCGGCAGGTCCGGGCCGAGCGCCACCCGCGCCGCCCCGGTCAGCGTCGCGAAGTCGACGATCACCTCGGGCGCCTCCTCGTCGGCCAGCGCCAGGGCGTCGGCGAGGATGAGGCGGCCCTCGGCGTCGGTGTTGCCGATCTCCACCGTGATGCCCTTGCGGCTCCGGTAGACGTCGCCCGGCCGGAAGGCGTTGCCGGAAATCGAATTCTCCACCGCCGCCACGATCAGCCTGAGCCGCACCGGCAGTTCGGCGCCCATGATCATGTCGGCGAGCGCGATCGCCGCCGCCGCGCCGCCCATGTCCTTCTTCATCAGCAGCATCGACGCGTCGGGCTTGATGTTGAGGCCGCCGGTGTCGAAGGCGACGCCCTTGCCGACGAGCGTCACCTTCGGGTGCGCCGGGTCGCCCCAGACGAGGTCGACCAGCCGGGGCGCCCGGTCGCTCGCCGCCCCGACGGCGTGGACCAGCGGAAAGTTGCGGGCGATCAGGTCCTCGCCGACGATCTCGGTGAAGCCGGCGCCGTGGCGGTCGGCGAGCGAGCGCACGGCGCTCGCGATCTCCTCCGGGCCGAGGTCGTTCGCCGGCGTGTTGACGAGGTCGCGGGCGCGGAAGACGGCGTCGGCGATGCGGCCGATCTCGAGGCCGTCCGCCCCCTCCGGCAGCACGAGGCGTGGCGCCGGCTTGCGGCGGCTGCGATAGCGCTCGAAGCGGTAGGAGCCGAGGGCGAAGGCCAGCGCTGCGGCCGCCGGATCCTCGAATCCGGAGGCGAGCGTGTAGGTGCCGGCCGGCAGGGCGGTGGCGAGGACGCCGGCGGCGAGCGGGTCGACGGCGGGGATGCGCCCGGCGGCCGGGGCCTTGCCGAGGCCGAAGACGGCGGTGACGGGCCGGCCGCTCTCGCCCGGCAGCGCCGCGACGGCGCCGGCGGTCGCCTCGAAGCCGGTGGCGGCGAGCCAAGCGGCGGCCGCCGGCGGCAGCCCCGCCGCGAGCGCCTCGATCCCGTCCGGGCGCACGGCGTGGACGGGGACCGCGTCGGCGGTCGGCGGGGCGAAGCAGTCTGGCATGGGGCGGGGTTCCGGCGCGGCGGGGAGGTCGTGTCGCGGCGGAAGGTAGAAAGCGGGCGCGCCCTCGGCAAGCACTGTCGCGCAGGGGGAGGGGGCGCGCGTAAGCGTGGCGGGGGTGGCCGGCCTGTGGCGAAGGGTCCGCGACGGCGGGCCGGACGAGGGAAGGGTACGGGCTTCAGGCGCGCTTGGCTTGCCGGCGGCGACTCAGAACAGATAGCCCACGAGGTCGACGATCGGGCCGCCGACGGCGACGAGAGCCACCACGATGGCGGTCGCGATCAGTCCGGCGACGAGGCCGAACTCGGCCGTCGCGCGCTGGGCGGTCACCGGCTTGACGCGGGCCTGCATGCCCCTGATCCCTGTCTTGCGCTCGTGCATTCACGACCTCTGGCGCCGTCGCCGTTGATTGCGGTCTGCCCCGGAGCCGTGCAGCATCCTCGCCGCCGCCCCTTGCCAGCGCGTTAAGGCCGCCAGATCGCAGACGCGGCGCGCCGACAGGGTTAACGGCGGGTTGCGGGGCGCGCGCATATCGCCCGGCCAAAGTCGGCCGGGCGATCCCGCGCGATCGGTTCAGCGCATGCGCCTGCCGCGAAACGTGCGCCGTCAGGACTCCATGACCGCGATGATGCGGCTGTCGGTGATCCAGCCGATGACGTTCTCGCCTGCCGCGCCGGTGGCGGTGACGAAGACGTCCTTGCATCCCGGCTGCGACCCCATCGCCATCTTCGCGTCTCGCAAGGTCCTGCCCTTGGCGATGATGCCGAAGAGCTTCAGCTTCGGGCCGAGGTCGGCGTCGTTCTCGATGCTTCCGATCGTCGGGTTCTGCAGTTCCTTGTTCGCCTGGAGGAACTTGTTCAGGAGCGACTCATGCACGACCGCGACCACACTGCCGTCCGGCTTGAGGATCGGCAGGCGCGAGACGGTCTCGTCCTCGGCGAACTTCGCCACGAGCGTCGCCAGCGGCAACGTCCTGAGGTCCTGGTCGGTGGCGAGATCGAACGTCTTCATCTGACTGCGCGGGATCATCGCCTGCTCGGCCTGGACGGTGTGCAGCCGCTCCTCCGGCGACAGCCGGTCGATGGTCTTCTGCATGGACCGCGATGCCGCCTCGAAGTTCTCGCGAGAGAAGTAGAAGGCGATCAGGGTCCCCACCCAGGTCCCGACCAAGGTCGTGATCGTCGTGAACACCAACTGCACACGATCATCCTGGTCGCAGATCTCGCAGGACAGCGCTTTGCTGGCGACCCAACCCAGAATGAGAAACGAAAAGGCGAAGAGGGCAAGCGCGAGCCATCGCTGCGCCTGCGCGTGCTTGAGCGCGATCGTGGCCTGATGGTCGGCACTTCCGCTGGTTGCATCGGTCATCGAAACTTCCCCCTTGTCGAACGCCAGAGCGTGGTGCCCGGCCGGAGAAAACTAGATGGCCACAACCTGAGATACGCAACCAAAAACTGTGTAAACTTCCGTTGATACAACCTGTAAGTGAAGTCTGTGGGGCGTGTTGATTGGGCCGTTCGTCCCGGACCCCGCCGCCGCCAACGGCCACAGTCCCCTCAAATCGTCTGGTTGTACGCCCCCACCTCGGGGTTCTCCCGCAGCGCGCCGTCCGCGGCCGCGAAGATCTCCCGCATCCGCACCCCCGACACCGGGCTCTCCACCACCACCACGAGCTCCGGCTTGTTCGACGATGCCCGCACCAGACCCCAGGTGCCGTCCGCCGTCGTCACCCGGACGCCGTTGAAGGGGCACTGCCGCCCGTTCCCGACCCGTCGAGCAAGACCGATATCTCGTCGCCGATGTCGGTCGGCCATGCCGCAAGATGAGCGTCGAGGTGGCTGCGCTCGCCGGCAAAAAGCGCCCTCGCGGCCTCTTCGAAGCCGGGGAGGTCGCCCGCCATGGCGGACATGAAACGGTAGGCGGTTTCGGCGCGCGCGCTGGCGGCACCGGCATCCGCCTTCCGGGCGGCCTCGACCAGTCTTCGCAGTGTCACGGACGCGCCGCCCGGTTGGCGCGCCAGCCAGTCCCAGTGGCGCGGCAAGAGGGTCACCTCGCGCGCGGCCACGCCCAGCTTCGGTCGACCGCGTCGGGCCGGCGAGGTCTCGGGCGGGGCATATCGCAACGCCACATCCTGCTCGGAGCCGCGCAGGTCGAGGTCCATGACCGCGCCGGTCTCGCGATTGAACACGAGGATCGCCGCGCCCGGATCTTGATCCTGGGCCCGTCGCGCTGCCGCTGCCGTTTCCGCCAACGCGCCGGCCGCAATCCGCGTGGCGCCGGAAAACGTCACGAAGCTCTGTGGAGGAGGCTCGATGTCCATAGGGTCCCCGCAACGCGCCATCAGACCTATTTACCCGGATAGAATTGTGGGTCAATATTACCCGGATGAAATAGGAGGTGGTTATGGACCGACTCGACCGCAAGGCCGCCATCGCTGCGTACAAGGAGCGCAAGCCCGCCTATGGCCTGTTCGCCGTCATTTGTACCGCGACAGGCGAGGCGTGGGTCGGCTGCAGCCGACACGTCGATACCCGGCAGAACGGCCTTTGGTTCGCACTCAGGCAGGGAACGAGCCCCCACGCGTCGCTACAGGCCGCCTGGCGGCAGCACGGAGAGCCGGACTTCAGGTTCGAGGAACTAGAGCGGCTTCGGGAGGACTTCCCGGAGATCAGCCGCATGGACGAGCTGAAGAAGCGCCAGGCGCTGTGGCGGGACAGGCTCCAAGCCGCCGCGTTGTGACGTAGGCCGGCACAGTCGCCGGCCCCCCTCAAATCGTCTGGTTGTACGCCCCCACCTCGGGGTTCTCCCGCAGCACGCCATCCACGGC
>CALRZT010000088.1:0-15132 GCA_943372725.1 Pseudoxanthobacter soli DSM 19599 | reverse complement strand
GGCGGCCGCCGTCCCGGCCTCGGCGAGCCCGCCCGGCCGCCCGGCGACGAACACCGCGACGCCGGCTGCGGCGAGGGCGGCCGCGACCGCCGGGCCGCCGCGCTCATAGGCGGCGTCGGTGCCGCTCAAGCACGCGACCGCAAGGCCCTCGGTCCGCGCCGCCGCCACGGCCGCCAGCGCCGCGTCGGGCTCGCCGTCGAGCTCGATTTCGGCCGTGCCGATGCCGCCGGCGGCGAAGAGGCCCGCTGTCCAGGCGGTCCGCGCCGCCCGTTCCCCGCGCCCTCCGAGGCCGACGATCAGGACGCGCGGCGGACCGCCTTCTGTCGCCGCAAAGCCGTCGGCGGCGTCGCGCAGGCGCTCGAAGGGGGCTGCGAGCCGATGCGGCGCGAGGGCCGGAGCGTTTTCGGCGAGGGACGCCGGCACGGCGGCCGCGGTCCGCGGCGTCTCGGCCGGCGCCGGTGCGAGAACGGTGACGGGGCGCTCCACCGGCAGGGCGAACTCGGATGTGCCGACGATCGGACGCTTGCGCGTCGCGACCGCCGCGGCGCGGGCGGCGGCCGCCTTCGCCACGGTCGCCTGCGGCGCGCCGGTGGCGAGCGCGGCAGCAAGCCCTCCGGCCTTCTCGATGTCGCGGAAGCGCTCCCACGCTTCGCCGCAGAGCGCGTCGGTCAGAGCCTCGACACTGCCGGAGCCTGCGGCCGGGTCGGCGACGCGGGCGAGATGCGCTTCCTCCATCAGCACGGCCTGGGTGTTGCGGGCGAGGCGGCGGGCGAATCCGTCCGGCAGTCCGAGCGGTAGGGTGAACGGCAGCACCGTGACGGTGTCCGCCCCGCCGACGGCCGCGGCGAAGCCGGCGACGGTGGCGCGCAGCAGGTTGGTGTAGGGATCGCGGCGCGTCATCGAGCGCCACGCCGTCTCGGCATGAAGGTGGGCGCGCGCGTCCGGCAGACCACAGTCCTCGCAGATGCGGCGCCAGAGGAGCCGCAGCGCCCGCAGCTTCGCCATCGTGGCAAACTGGTCGACGTCGGCGGCGAGCGAGAAGCCGATGCGCGCCGCCGCGGCCTCGAGCGGCAACGCTTCGGCGAGTGTGCGCAGGTAGGCGAGGGCGGTGGCGAGAGCGGCGGCGAGTTCCTGCGCCTCGGTCGCCCCGGCGGCGTGCCAAAGCCGGCCGTCGGCGAGCGCGACGGTGCCGCCGGCCCCCCGCGCCGCCGCCTCAAGGGCGAACGTCGAGAGCTCCGCTCCCCAGGCTGCCGGAACGCTGCTGCCGGCGACCGCCGCCGTCCCCAGCGGGTCGAGGCCGAGCGAAAGGTCGAGGGCGGCGAGGTCGAGGCCGCGCGCGCCGGCGAGGTCGAGCAGGGCGCGGGCGGCGGCGGGCGCGGCGGCGCCGGCCTCCAGCCGCACGGCGACACCGTCGAGGAAGACACCGTCGAGGGCGGCGGCCAGCGTCTCCGCGCGGCCGTCCGGCAACCCGAAGCCGTGCGCCGACGGTGCCCCGGCGACGACGATGGCGAGCCCGGTGGCGCCGCCGACGAGGTCGTCGAGGGCCAGCCGGTTCGCCTCTGCCGGATCGGGATGGTCGAGGCGCTGCACGATCGCCCAGGGCGCCGGCGAAAGCCCGAGCCCTGCCGGTGCGCGAGCGGCCTCGAGCGGCCGGATCTCAAGGCCGTCGTCGGTCCGCGAGACGAGGCTGTCGAGCGGCTTGCCCTTCAGGGCCGCCAGCGCCAGCCTCTCCCAGTCAGCGTCAGTTGCCGGCGGAAAGCCGCCGGCCAGCGCGATCGTCTCGCCCATCTCCGCCGTCCCCACGCTCGCCGTCGTGCAAGGCCGGTTCGACCGGCGTCCCGCCCGCGGGCCCTCATGGCTGATAGCGGCGGGGCGTGGCGGCGGCAACCCCGGGAAAGGGCGGAGGTCTCCGCGCAGATCGCAGCGCGCGGCCGCGGCCGGCTGCATTCTAGTGTGGTCGCCGGCCGGGGGGCCGGTGCCGCCGAAGTGCCCGCACCGCCGACGTGCGCATCCCGTCGCGTCGCTGCTCGGCGTCGGTGCCCGGACTGTCCGCGCTCACCGTCGTCACCGGGAAGTGCCGAGCATCGCAAGATAATCGTGCGTCGCGCAGGTGGCGCGCGACGTGGTGGGAATCTGCCCGGCGTGCGCCGTATCGGAATGCGACCGGAATTCGACCGGGACCAGAAGCGCCTCGATCTCCGTGAAATCGAAGGTCCTGCCGAACCCCGTGAAGATCGCAAGCCTTGCTTCCGGGTCGAGGCTCTCTGCGAAGTCTTCGGCGCCCCAAAACAGCACGCTGACGTGGTCGCAGACGATCGTCACGCCGAGTCCCTCTGAAAGATGGACGACCGCGGCCCTATCGTCGAAGGCTCCGGACCTGAGGAATACGGAGGGTGGTGAGCCGCCCCCGATGCCGTCCGTTGTCATCAGCAGGTTCGGTCCGAACAGGCAGAACTCGCCTCGAAGGGAAGGCTCCAACCGAAGCTGGTCGATGCGGTAGGGAGGGGAGGGAAGGAAGTCGATCTCGAGAACGGAGCCGTCGCTCTCGTAGTGCCAGCGCAGCGGCAATGGATCACCGCCGGCGAAGTCGCCGAAGGCCTGCGGCGGGCCGATCGCCTGCGCGACGTCCACGAGCGTCATGTCGATTGTGAGCGGACCGAGTTGGCCGGTCGAGAGGAAGTGCCTGAACGATGCAATGTGGCGCATGGTGCCGTGGACCGTGTTTGCAGGCGTTCCCGGACCTCATGCCTCAAGAAGCTGAGGTGGTCCGGCGACCGTCGATCATGGAAAGATACTGCCGGAGCGAGCAGGAAGCGCTGGTCAATACGTGATCCTGGCTCGCGCGCTGCAGGTCGCGGTGGGAGTAGATGTCTCCTGGACCCATGAGGCGATCGATGTGCGCGAACTCACACTCCCCTCCGAAGGTTGCGAAGATCTCCTCCTTGGCTTCGTCGCTCAGTTCATCCTCGAAGCTCTCGGCACCTGCGAAATGAATGCTGACTGGACCGGAAATGATTGTGAGTTCGAGGTACTTGGAGAGGTGGACCACAGTCGACGCCTCGTCGAATGCGCCGCTCCTGAGAAAATCCGAGGGCCGGGAGTGGCCGGAAAGGCCGTCGGTCGTCATCGCCAGCATCGGCCCGAAGAGGCAGAATGCGCCGTGGATGGCCTCCGCATCCTCGATCTGGAACCAGTACATGTGGTGAGGTGCCTCGTCGGAGAATTGCAGTTCCAGTTTTGGGCGGTAGCAATCCGTCTCCGAATAGATCCAGTAGAACGGCGCGTCTGAGTTGAAGAGCCAGTCCTGCGGCGTGCCGAGCAGGTCGGCCACCTGCCGCGCGTTGAGGTCGGCCGAGATCGGCCCGAGGCGGCCCGTGGCGAGGAAGGATTTAAGTGACGTAAGGTAGCGCATGATTCTCAGTTGACTATTTTGGAGCACGCTCGGTGTCAGACGTCCGCCGCGGCGATTTCGGGCGGATCAGCCATCATCCCGAGATATTGCGGAATTGAGCATGTCGCCCGCTTCAGCAGGCGTTCCCGCTCCGTGCCGCCTTCATGAAAGGAATAGATGCTGTCGACCCGGTAGAGATGGTCGCGTGCCGTGAAGTCGTGTCCCGTGCCGAAGCCGTCGATAATGGCACGCTTCTGGTCGTCACTCATGTCCTCCTCGCCATCGTCCCACGCGTAGAAAAAGGCGACGAGGCGGTCGGTAACGATCGCCAGTTCAAAATACTCGTCCAAATAAATCGCCGTCTTTCCGAGGTCGAATGCGCCGCTACGGAGGTACTCCGCCGGAGTCGACGCGCCGGAGAGACCGTCTGCCGTCATCGCCAGTGACTGACCGAAGAGGTGGAAGGTGTCTCGAACGTCATCTGCGTCCTCAATTTGGAACCAAAAAATGGGGTGAGGTGCGTCGGGGGAGAAACAAATCTCTAGTTTCGGGCAGCCGCTGTCGAGCTCCGAATAGATCCAGTAGAATGGCGAGTCATAATTGAAGATCCAGTCCTGCGGCGTGCCGAGAAGATCGGCCACCTGCCGGAGGTTCAGGTCGACCGAGATCGGGCCGAGGCGGCCGGTCGACAGGAAGTGCCTGAAGGACGCGACGTGGCGCATGGTTGATGTGTTCCGCTTCGGCGGGAGGGTGTTCCGGGTCGGATCCCGAAGCTTCCATTCGCGGAGACGACCGAGGCACGCCATGCCGGGCGGTCGCTGCGCTTCGCCGCCGCTCTTCGCCCGGCGCTGACCCTGCGTCAATGCGTGGTCGCGGCAACCGTGGGATGGCTTGCCCGAACGCCGGTGGCCGTCTCCCGGTTGCAACACCTGCCGCGGCCCGGCGGCTCCTTCGTGGTCGAAGGCCAACGCGCCGCGGACTGCGACGCAACCAGCCGACCGTTGTGTGGTGCTCCGCTCGGCTGTGTTGCGGGCTGCCAGGCCCACCCCCTCAGTAGGTCAGAAGCGGCGCGAGCGACTTGGCGCCGTCGATCCAGCGGGCGACGAGCTTCGGGCCGGGGACGGCACGGACGAGTTTCCGCGCGGCGTTCACCTCGGCGATCTTCGCCGCGAGGTTTTCCGCCTTGCGGGTCTTGAGTTCCTTCACCGTGTCGACGCCGGCGGCCTCCAGGAGCTCGGAGTACTCCTCGCCGATGCCCTTGACGCGCATCAGATCCGACATGTTCGCCCACTTCAGGATGCGCGCCTCATCGACGCCGGTCTCGGCGGCGAGAACCTTCCGCCCCTTCGGTTCGCGGGCCCGGTCGAGCAGGCCGCGGGTGGTGGTGATGCCGACGGCGGCGAGCTTCGCGGCATAGGACACGCCGATGCCTTCGATCTTCGCGATCGGATAAGACGACATGATTTTCCCCCGCCTGGATTTCGAGCCGGCGCCCCCGCGACGCCGGACCGGGAAATCCAATGCAGGGAAAATATAGGTATTGCCGCGTCATAGGACGAGGCCATCACGCCCACTTGAAGTTGGAGGTTCCTTCGCCGCCTGTCCGGAAGGGGGCGGGGCGGGCGGCCCGTCCGCGACCCGGCCGACCCCGGCGAAGGGCCCGGTGGGGGTTCAGACGAACTGTGACAGCCCGGGGATCTGCGACACCACCTGATCGACCGTCTCCTCGCCAGCGTGTTCCTTGGCGAAGTCGACGACGAGGCGGGTCACCTGCTGCACCTGGTCGAGCTCGAGGCCGGCGTCGGTGAGTTCGTTCAGGGCCGCCATCGCGCCCATGCCGCCGCCGAACAGGCCGGCGAGCTTGCCGGCGAGGAAGCCCTTGGCGCCGCCTTCGCCGTGATCGCGCAACAGCGCCTCGGCGCCCGGAAACTTGCCAATCAACTCGCCGACCATCGGCTGCGGGCCGTCGCGGTGCAGGAAGTTGATGATGATCTCGACCGCCTTGCGGGCGAGCTCCGGGTCGATGCCGACCTCGGTGGCGATGCGCTGGATGAGTTCTTCCATCGGCCTCGTTCCCGGCGCGGCTGGCGACCGTTCCGGCCGGGACTGCGCGCACGTTCGTGTGATCGCGCCGAGACGGCGCCGCGGCCCTCCTTTTAGGCCTCGGTGCGACCGCCGCAAGCCGCCGTTGGCGGGAAAGCGGAGCCGCGTTCGTCCGGCTGCCGTCGACCATTTGCGGACGTGCGCCGCCCGCCTATAACCGGGCGAACACGCGCAATGCGGGGGACGGCATGCTGGTCGACGGCAAGATCTTCATCGGCACGAGCGTCAAGCCGGAATATCTCGAGCTGAAGCTCGCCAACCGCCACGGCCTCTGCACCGGCGCCACCGGTACCGGCAAGACGGTGACGCTGCAGGTGCTGGCCGAGGGCTTCGCCGCCGCCGGCGTGCCAGTATTCTGCGCCGACGTGAAGGGTGACCTCTCCGGCATCGCCGGCCGCGGCGAGCCGAAGGAGTGGATGGTGAAGCGGGCCGAGGAGATCGGCTTCACCGACTATCGCGGCGAGACCTTCCCGGTCGTCTTCTGGGACCTGTTCGGCCTGCAGGGCGCGCCGATCCGCGCCACCGTGTCGGAGATGGGGCCGCTGCTGCTGTCGCGGCTGATGAGCCTCAATCCGGTGCAGGAGGGCGTCCTCAACATCGTCTTCAAGCTCGCCGACGACGAGGGGCTCCTGCTCCTCGACCTCAAGGACCTGCGCGCCCTTCTGGGCCTCGTCGCCGACCGCGCCGAGGTGCTCGCCAAGACCTACGGCAACGTCTCGAAGGCCTCGATCGGGGCGATCCTGCGCCAGCTCCTGGTGCTGGAGAACCAGGGCGGCGACGCCTTCTTCGGCGAGCCGGCGCTCGAGATCGCCGACCTGATGCGCACGTCCTATGATGGCCGCGGCTTCATCAACGTGCTGGCCGCCGACAAGCTGATGTCGAGCCCGCGGCTCTACGCGACCTTCCTGCTCTGGCTCTTGTCGGAACTGTTCGAGCAACTGCCGGAGGTGGGCGACCCGGAGAAGCCGAAGCTGGTGTTCTTCTTCGACGAGGCGCACCTGTTGTTCGACGAGGCGCCGAAGGCCTTGATCGACAAGGTCGAGCAGGTGGTGCGGCTGATCCGCTCGAAGGGCGTTGGCGTCTATTTCGTCACCCAGAATCCCCTCGACGTGCCGGACGCGGTCCTCGGCCAGCTCGGCAACCGCGTGCAGCACGCGCTGCGCGCCTTCACGCCGCGCGACCAGAAGGCGGTGAAGGCGGCCGCCGATACCTTCCGCCCGAACCCGGAGCTTGACACCGCGCAGGTGATCACCGAGCTCGCGGTCGGCGAGGCGCTAGTCTCGACGCTGGAGGGCAAGGGCATCCCGTCGGTGGTGCAGCGGACGCTCGTCCGCCCGCCCTCGGCGCGCGTCGGGCCGCTGACGCCGGAGGAGCGGGCGGCGGTGATCGCGGCCAGTCCGATGAGGGGCAAGTACGAGACATTGGTCGACCGCGAGTCGGCGTTTGAGATTCTCGCCGCACGGGCGGAGCAGGCGACGGTGCCGGCCGGTAGTCCGACGGGTGGCGGCGTGGCGACCGTGGACGGCGAGGCCGGTGGCGTGGCCCGCGGGCCGTTCTCGACGAGCCAGCCGGGCGGCGGCCCGCCGATGGAGGCTCCGGCGGAGGGCGGCATCCTCGGCGGCCTCGGCTCGGTGCTCGGCTCGCTGTTCGGCACGACGAACACGCGCGGCCAGCGCCTGTCGCCGACCCAGGCGGTGGCGCGCGACGTCGCCCGCTCGGTGTCGGGGCAGGTTGCCGGCCGCATCGGCAAGCAGGTAGCCGGTCAACTCGGCTCCACCGCCGCCCGTGCCATCGTCCGCGGCGTTCTGGGCGGGATGCTCAGGCGGTAGGGGGGTGGCGGTACATCTGGGGTTCTTCCTTTTCCCAGCGGAGCTGGGAGAAGGTGACGGAAGGGCGGATGAGGGCCTGCGCGAGAGCGCGGGTGCAACTCTTGCAAGCATCCGTGCGGCTCGCACCGCGGGCCCTCATCCGGCACTGCGCGCCACCTTCTCCCCGCCTGCGGCCAGGAGAGGGGAACCGCCGGACCGTCTCAGCCGTGCCCGTCCCCCTCCGCCAGCACGAACGCGACCCGCTCTGCGACCGGCAGCTTCTGTAACTCCACGACCTCGTAGCCGTACTCACCATACACCGCCCGCATCGCCTCGCAGGTGCGCACAGCCTCGGCGAAATCCTGCTTCCGCTCGGCATCGCCGTGGAAGATGTCCGGCCAAGGTGGGGCGAGGAAGACGCGGCGGTGGTAGCGGTGCCGCCGGGCGGCCGCATCGAGGGCCGCCGGCACCGGCAGACCGACGAGGCGGCGATAGCCGATGACGTCAGGAACGCCGCGGTCGAAGAAGACCGGGCCGACGTGTGCCGCCGCCCGGGCGACGGCCTCCACGTGCGACCGCATCTCCCATTCGAGCATGCGCCCGGCGAAGGCTTCCCGGTCGGCCCAGGGCAGGGCGTCGCCGCCGGCGGCGACCTCCTCCCGGATGATCGCGCGGCCCGCCTCCACCGTGCGGGCGAAGCCTGCCGCCTCCAGCGCGGCGATCAGCGTCGTCTTGCCGGAGCCGGGCCCGCCGGTGATGACGACGAAGCGGTCGACAATCGGGTGGTTCATGGCCGGGCCCCTCGGCAGGGTGCGGACGGGACCGTCGATTCGCGCCGGCGTCCGGTCGGACCGCTGCAACGGCGTCGTCCCGTTGCCCGCGGCGAGCCCTCGCCGGTCGACGTGCGGGCGTGCGACAAGCGCCGCACGCCACGTCCCTCCGTTCGTCGCCGCAGCTCCGCGGCCAGAGACAGCCCCATGCTCTCCGCCGAAGCCCTTCTCGCGCTCGCCGCCTTCGCCTTCGTCGCCTCGATCACGCCGGGGCCGAACAACCTGATGCTGCTCGCCTCCGGCGTGAACTTCGGGCTCGCGCGCACCGTGCCGCACATGCTCGGCATCGCCATCGGCTTCGTGCTCATGATCGTCCTCGTCGGTCTCGGCTTCGTGCAGCTGTTCGTGCTGCTGCCGTGGCTGCATCCGGCGATGAAGGTCGCCGGCGTCCTCTACATGCTGTGGCTCGCCTGGCGGATCGCCAATGCCGGCGCGGTCG
Source organism: Pseudoxanthobacter soli DSM 19599 (assembly GCA_943372725.1). Lineage (GTDB taxonomy): Bacteria > Pseudomonadota > Alphaproteobacteria > Rhizobiales > Segnochrobactraceae > CAMDHY01. The sequence continues at coordinate 6,561 of CALRZT010000088.1, read as the reverse complement.
GGTCGGGCACGGCGCCGGGCAAGCCGTTCACCTTCCTGCAGGCGGCCGCCTTCCAGTGGGTCAACCCGAAGGGCTGGGCGATGGCGCTGACGGCGATCGCCACCTATTCCGACCCGTCGCACCTCTTGACGGGCGTGCTGGTGGTCGCGGCCATCTTCGGCGTCGTCGGCACGCCGAGCATCGCCGTTTGGGCGCTGTTCGGCGTCGGCCTCCGAGGCTTCCTGTCGAGCCAGCGGACGGTGCGCGTCTTCAACATCGTGATGGCGCTCCTGCTGGTGGCGAGCCTCTGGCCGGTGGTGGCGGACCTCGTGCCGGCGTGACGAGACCGCTCCCCTGCGGGCGTGACGGCTGCCGCGGCCGGGCCTATTGTCCGGCGCGCCGCTGCCGCCCCGGCCTGATGCGGGCGGCATGCTTCCGGAGCCTCTCGCCATGCTCGACGCTGTTCTCGCCCGTGCCGACGCCAATCTGGAGGCGAGCCTCGACCGGCTGTCGGCGCTGATCCGCATCCCGTCGATCTCGACCGACGCCGCTTACGCAGCGGAGTGCGCCCGGGCGGCGGAGTGGTGCCGGATGGAACTTGCGGCGATCGGCTTCGAGGCTTCGGTGCGGCCGACGGCCGGGCGGCCGATGGTTGTCGGCCACCGCACCGATGCCGGCGCCAAGGGACCGCGTGTGCTCTTCTACGGCCACTACGACGTGCAGCCGGTGGACCCGCTGTCCCTGTGGAAGACCGATCCGTTCGAACCGACGCTGCAGACGCGGCCGGACGGCTCGCGCGAAATCGTCGCCCGCGGCTCCTCCGACGACAAGGGCCAGCTGCTCACCTTCGTCGAGGCCTGCCGGGCCTGGATCGAGGCGACCGGTTCGCTGCCGGTGCCGGTGAGCGTGCTGTTCGAGGGCGAGGAGGAGTCCGGCAGCCCCTCGCTCGGCGCGTTCCTCGACGCGAACGCCGACGAGCTCCGCAAGGACGTGGCGCTCGTCTGCGACACCAACATGTTCGACGCCGACACGCCGGCGATCGCCATCTCGCTGCGGGGCCTCGTCGGCGAGGAGATCGAGATCCGCGCCGCCGACAAGGACCTGCATTCCGGCTATTTCGGCGGCGCGGCGCGCAACCCGATCCACGTCCTCGCCGACATCCTCGCGGCGCTGCATGATGCCGACAACCGCGTCACCGTGCCGGGCTTCTATGCCGGCGCCGACGAGCCGCCGCCGGAAGTGGCCGAGCAGTGGGCGTCGCTGCCGTTCTCGGCCGAGAAGTTTCTGGGCGGCGTCGGGCTGAAGATCCCGGCGACCGAGCGCGGCCGCAGCGTGCTGGAGGCGATCTGGTCGCGGCCGACCTGCGAGGTGAACGGCATCTTCGGCGGCTACACCGGCGCCGGCTTCAAGACGGTGCTGCCGGCGGTGGCCTCCGCCAAGGTGTCGTTCCGCCTCGTCGGCACGCAGGACCCGGCGGCGATCCGCGAGGCCTTCCGCGCCTTCGTGCGGGCGCGGGTCCCCGAAGACTGCTCGGTCACCTTCCACCCGCACGGTGGCAGCCCGGCGCTGACCATCCCGATCGACAGCCCGTCGCTTTCGAGCGGACGGCGGGCGCTCGAGGCGGAGTGGGGCAGGCCGGCGGTGATGATGGGCATGGGCGGCTCGATCCCGATCGTCGGCGACTTCAAGCGCCGGCTCGGCATGGACACGCTGCTCGTCGGCTTTGCTCTGGAAGACGACCGCATCCACTCGCCGAACGAGAAGTACGACATCAAGAGCTTCCACAAGGGCATCCGTTCGTGGGCACGCATCCTCGGCGAGCTCGCCGCGTGATGCGCGCAGTCTGCGTCTATTGCGGCTCCAACGCCGGTGTCCGCGAGGACTACGGCGTGCTCGCTCGCGCGCTGGGCACCGAGATCGCCCGCCGCGGCATGGCCCTCGTCTATGGCGGGGCGCGTGTCGGGCTGATGGGGCAAGTTGCGGATGCGGCGCTCGCCGCCGGCGGCCGTGTCGTCGGCATCATCCCGCAGTCGCTGGTCGACAAGGAGATCGCCCACTCCGGCCTGACGGAGAGCCACATCGTCGGCTCGATGCACGAGCGCAAGCGGATGATGGCCGACCTCTCCGACGGCTTCGTCGCGCTGCCCGGCGGCATCGGCACGCTGGAAGAGATCTTCGAGATGTGGACGTGGGCGCAGCTCGGCTACCACGCCAAGCCCTGCGCCTTGATCGACACCGCCGGCTACTGGACGGGCCTCGCCGCCTTCCTCGACCACCAGGTCCAGGAAGGCTTCGTGCGCGCCCCGCACCGCGAGATGTTGCTGGTCGACGACGACCCGGCGCGGCTGCTCGACCGCATGGAGGCCTACGAGCCGCCGGTTGTGACGAAGTGGGTCAAGGCCGGGGAGCGGTGAGGGGGCAGGCCGTCCCTCCGCAGTCCCGTGGGGCGGCTCATCCACATGGACGGCGCCCCCTGTGGCCCTCGCTGCGTCTTCGCGAGTGCAGGGGCGGGCCGGTGATCCCCTCGAGGCGCGACTTTGTCGCCTACGGTAAAGTTACCGGAGGAGGAACTCGCGAACAGTCGCTGCCCTTGCCCTAGGCGCGCACGGTCAGTAACGCTTTTGACCGCATCTCGGCCCGGGGGGGGAAGGCGATGAAGCGGATTGCGGGAAAAATTGGGATCTTCGGTGCCCTTGCGTTGCTGGGGTGGGTCGGGACGGCGTTGGCAGAGCCGAAGTTTTCTGCGGATGTGCCAGCGAAGATCACCACGCCCGAAAGCGTCGAGACTCGCATTGGTACACTCAAATTCAAGGATGGCGCGCCGGATGACGCGACGTCATCGCTCGTCTACGACAACCTCGACCACATGCGGGGGGTGCAGGCTTTCCTGCGCGGGATGTCGGCGACCTCGGTGCGCGCCATATGCAACGGGATCGAGAGCATCGGCGTGAAGGCCAACCGCAGCTTCGGCATCACCGAAGACCTGATGGACGCGCGGACGTTGTTCCTGACGCCAAACACCACCACCGTCTACGTGTTCGGCTGTCTCGACCTGACGGACGGACCGATGGTGATGGAGGTGCCGACGGGAGTTCTGGGGCCGGTCGACGACGCGGATTTCCGCTGGGTCACCGACATCGGCCTGACCGGCCCGGATGCCGGCAAAGGCGGCAAGTACCTGTTCGTGCCGCCCGGCTACCAGGAGACGTTGCCGACGGACGGGTACTTCGAGGCCCGGCCCGCAACCAACACGCTGCTGGTGTTTTTCCGCGCCTTCGTGAAGGACGGCGACATCGCCGCCGCCTTGAGCCATGTCAAGGCGGGCGCGAAGCTCTACCCGCTGCATGCGATGACCGAAACGGGTGAACCGCCCGCGACCGAGTGGGTGAATACCTCCGGCCTGCGGTTCAACACGATCAGCGCCAATGACTTCAGCTTCTACGAGGAGCTGAACGAGGTGGTGCAGAAGGAGCCCGCCGATTTCGTCGACCCCGACATCGTCGGCCTCTACGCGTCGATCGGCATCCGGAAGGGGCAGCCGTTCGCACCGGACGAGCGGATGAAGACGATCCTGACGGATGCGGTCGCCGTCGGCAATGCAACGGCCCGCACGATCCTCTTCGACAGCCGCGACCCGGCAACGAAGTACTATCCCGACCGGCAATGGTTCACGCCGTTCGTCGGTGGCAGCTATCTGTTCCTCGACGGGGCCGAGCGTCTGCTCGACGCGCGAACGATGTTCTTCTATTACGCCACCGGCATTACACCGGCGATGTCGTACGCGAAGGTCGGGTCCGGTTCCGCCTATGCGGGGGCCGTGAAGGATGCCGCGGGCAACTACCTCGACGGTGGCAAGACCTACCGTATCACGCTGCCCGGGCCGGTGCCGGCCAAGGCCTTCTGGTCGTTCGTCGTTTACGACAACGAGACCCGGTCTCTCCTGGAGACCGACCAGAAGCTCGCCGGCGTGGACAGCACCAACAAGCAGTTGAAGACGAATGTGGACGGATCGGTGACGGTCTGGTTCGGCCCGAAGGCGCCCGAAGGTCAGGAAGCGAACTGGGTGCAGACCATGCCCGGCAAGGGCTGGAACACGCTCCTGCGGCTCTATGGCCCGCTGGAGCCCTGGTTCGACAAGAGCTGGAAGCCGGGAGACTTCGAACCGGTCGAGTGACGGGCGGCGGCGAAGGCGCTTGATCGCGGCGACAGTTGCTTGGATCCCAGGCACGAGGCCTGCGATGACCGCATAGATGATTGATTGAGTTGCGTGGCGACGACTAGGGGGTCGCCGATCTGATGGCGGGGGAGCGATCAAGGGTCCTAATCTTGAGCCCCCAAGGCTCGTCGCCCATCACGTCGGCAAAGCACTCGGCCTCACGGACGCCCTCAAAAACGCGAAGGCTGCATTGTCCGCCGGCGTCGAAATCTATCGGCGGGCCGCCACTGGCGTGCATTTGGACACTCGCCAGAGCCATCCGCATCGAACCATCCGCCTCGTCGGTAAGAGGGGAACCAGAGAAGACGATCGTCGCGTCCTCCCAGTTCACGGCGATCTCCGTGCCGCCATTCTTGCGAACGGTGATGAACAATTCGCCGGAGCATGCAGCGGCGGATTCGGAGGCACCGATCTCCACCTGCAAGCATTTGCCCCAGAAGGTGTGAATGCTGTTGTCCTTCAGGCCAAATGCGGACGAAGCCTCGTTAAAGGCTAAGGCACCGGTTGTCTGGAAGGAAATGATCAGTGCCATGCCACAAACGGCGAACGTAGTAGCTCTTGTGCGAGCTTTCGGGGGCCCGCTCCGGTGCTCCCGTCGTCGCTCCCGTAGCGAACGGGCACTTTGGATATCCGTATCGTGGTGGCGGCTCATTTCTCCCCGTCCGTGCCCATCGCCGCACGGAGGATGGCGTTCAAACGTGTCTGCCAGCCCTTGCCGGAACTCCGCAGCCAGACGAGCACGTCGGCGTCGAGGCGGACGGTGGTCTGCTTCTTGACGGGGCGGTAGAGCGGGTTTCCGGCTAGACGTCGCCAATGCGCCTCGTCCAGCATCGGAATGTCGGTGGTGTCGATCTCCTCTTCCGGTCGCGCCGCAAGGGCTGTCAGGCGAGCCTTCTGCTCGTCGGACAGTCGGCGCGGGGCCGACCGATCCACGACGATCACATGGTCATCCGGCGCGCGCATTCTCATAGAGTCGGCGCTCCTTCCGGGCTGCTCGTCTCGCCGAGATGATGCGGATGATCTCGATGCCGTCATCGTCTTCCCACGTGTGCGCCACCGTCAGCAGGAGCGCGCCTCCGACGAGTCCGATGGACTTGAACCGGTATTCGTAGCCTTCGAGACGATCCTGCCATGTGACCACCGCAGGGTCGTCGAAGACGAAGGTGGCATCCTCAAAAGCGACGCCGTGCTTCCGGAGGTTCGCGTCGGCCTTGCGCCGATCCCAGATATAGCGCGTTGGCACCCGAATGTAACTCCGGATTTGTAGCTACACCTCCACCCGCCTCACCCCAGCCCCAGCAGCCCCTCGAGGTTCGGCAGGACTGCCGCCGGTGGCAGGTCGGCGTATTCGTCGGGCTGGCCGGTTCGGTTGAGCCACACCGTCCGGAAGCCGGCGACGGTGGCGCCGGCGACGTCCCAGCGGTTCGAGGACTGGAACGACACCGCCTCCGGGAAGACCCGGAAGCGGGTGGCGACGAGGTCGTAGACGGCCGGCGCCGTCTTGAAGGTGCGCACCTCGTCGACGGAGATGATCTCGTCGAGGATGTCATCGATCTTCGCCGAGGCGGCGGCGCCGGCGAGCATCCTCGGCGAGCCGTTCGACAGGATGGCGAGGCGGACGCCCGTCGCCTTCAGGGCGGCGAGCACCTTCGGCACCTCGGGATAGACGTCGAGCCGGCGGTAGGCGTCGAGCAGCGTCTGCCGCATGCCTGGATCGGCGGTCGGGACGGCCGCGAGCGCGTAGTCGAGCGCCTGTTCGGTCAGCGTCCAGAAATCGAGGTAGCGCCCCATCAGGCTGCGCACCCAGGAGTACTCGAGCTGCTTCTGGCGCCAGAGCTCGGAGACGCGCGCGGCATCCGGGCCGACGGCGGCGGCGTGGCGGCGCACCGCGGCGTGGACATCGAACAGCGTGCCGTAGGCGTCGAACACATAGACCGAGCAGCTCATCGCGCGCCCTCCCGTCGCCGGCCCGTGAGGCCGGGACCGCCGGCCGGCGCGCGGCCGAGGGCGCACCTTGTCGCGACGGCGGCTTCCGGCAAAGAACTTTCCTCACCGCTGCCGAAGTGTTGACGCGCCGGTCGAACGGCGCGAGTGATCGCGCCGCCCATCGCCGCAGGCCGGCGACCGGCAGCGCGTGCGTGCGGATGTGAAAGGGAGTGCCGAGATGGCGGATGGTTCGACGACGCTGCGCCTGCCCGAGGGCTTCGGTTCGCAGCGGGCGGAAACGGACACCTGGTCGTGGATCGACGGCGGCTGGCACGCCGGCAACGTCGCCATCATGGGCGTGCGCAGTCACGGCGCCTGGCTCGGCAGCACCGTGTTTGACGGAGCCCGTGCCTTCGAGGGTGTCATGCCCGACCTCGACC
>CALRZT010000087.1:0-15155 GCA_943372725.1 Pseudoxanthobacter soli DSM 19599 | reverse complement strand
GATCTTGATGACGTCGACCGGGAAGTGGGTCAGGTGGGTGAGCGATGCGAAGCCGGTGCCGAAGTCATCGAGGGCGAGACGGGCGCCGCGCTTGCGCAGACCATCGATGGTGTGGGCGACGATCGTATCGTCGATATCCATCATCGCCTTCTCGGTGACCTCGAGGACGAGCAGATCGAGCGGCACTTCGTAGCGCGAGAAGATGCGGACGATGCGGGATTCGAGGTCGCCCCGCTCGATGTCGGCGGTGGAGACGTTGAGGCCGAACAACAGGGGCGGCAGGCCCTCGTCTCGCCAACGGCGCATCTCCGCAGCGATGCCGTTGAGCATCAGGCCGGTGAGATCGTGGGTGATCTTCGGATCCGACAGCGCCTGATGGAAGTTCTTCGCCTCCACGACCTGGCCGTCCGGCGTCACCATGCGGGCGAGAGCCTCGGCGCCGTTGATCTCGCCGGTGGCGAGATCGAACACCGGCTGGAAATAGGGGACGATGCGTCCCTCCCGCAGCGCGTTGCCGACGGAGCGGACGGCCGTCGCGCGCGCACCGGAGGTCTCGCGGAACTCCTCGCAGAACTTCAGGAAGCCGCCGCGGTGGGTGCGCTTGGCGCGTTCGAGGGCGAAGTCGGCGTTCTGGCAGAGCACGTCGGGGTCGTCGCCGTCCTCCCCCTGCAGGACGCCGCCGACGGTGATGTGCATCGGCACCGTCTGCCCGTCGGTGACGAAGCGCGCCCCGACGAGGCGGAGCAGCCGCCGCGCCGCGGCGGCGAGGCGGCGGCCGTCCGGGCAGTGGGCGACGAGGACGGCGAACTCGTCGCCCCCCATGCGGAAGGCGCGGCCCGGCATCCGCGCGTCGCCGAGGCGTCGCGCCAGCTCGGCGATGAGGGCGTCACCGGCGAGATGCCCCAGGGTGTCGTTGATCGCCTTGAGGCCGTCGATGTCGAACAGCAGCAATCCGGTCCGCGTCCCGGCCTCGGCCACGGCGGTGCGCACGAGCTCCAGGAAGTGGCTGCGGTTGGGCAGGCCGGTGAGCACGTCGTAGTAGGCGAGCCGGTGGTTCCGCGACCAGATCTGGTCGTGCTCGATGGCGATGGCGCACAGGTGGACGCAGGCCCGGACGATCTGCCGCTGCTGGTCGTCGGAGCCGCGCCGTTGCCGGCTGTAGAAGGCGAAGGTGCCGACGACCCGTCCATCCCGGGCGATGATCGGCGTCGACCAGCAGGAGACGATGCCGTGGGGCAGAACGGCGTCCCGAAAGGCCGCCCAGAGCGGGTCGGTGGCGATGTCGACGACCTCGACCTCGCGCGCGAAATGGGCCGCCGTGCCGCAGGAGCCCACCAGAGGCCCGATCGCGAGACCGTTGAAGGCCGTCTCGAATTCCGTGGGGAGCGAGGGGCAGGCGAGATGGTGGAGACGGCTCTCGCCGTCCACGGTCAGGATCGAGACGAGGGCCCCCGGGACGAGGGCCTCGACCCGCCGGCACAGCAGCACCGCAACGTCCGAGAGAGGCCGGCCGGAGGCAACCCCCTCGAGGATCTCGTTCTGCAGCCGAAGCAGTGCCTCGAAGGACGCGGCGTGGACAAACGCACCGCCGGTCGGCCGCTCCGCGCCGGCCTGCGCCTGGCCGGCCGCGGCAGCTTCGAGACTACACCCCATGATACCTTGTCTCCCCGCAGAGGGGTCGCCTCGATGCTACGGCAGCCGGCCCGCACGCACCAGTGGTCCATTGGCACGAAGACAGCGAACAGTGCGGAAATCGCGGGCGTCGCAATCCCGCGTGCGGGGCGTGCCGGACCGCCCTCAGCCGCGCCCCTCATGGAAGTGCGCATGGATGGCGCGCGCCAGGCTCTCCGAGACGCCGGCCACCGCCTGCAGGTCCTCGACGCCGGCCCGCGCGATCGCCTTCGCTGTCCCGAAATGGCGTAGGAGAGCCCGCTTGCGCGTCGGGCCGATGCCGGCGACCTCGTCGAGCGGATTGGCGACGAGTTCCTTCGAACGGCGGGCGCGGTGGGTGCCGATGGCGAAGCGATGCGCCTCGTCGCGCAGGCGCTGAATGAAGTAGAGCACTGGGTCGCGGATCGGCAGGCGGAACGGCTGCCGTCCGGGGATGTGGAAGGTCTCGCGGCCGGCGTCGCGGTCGGCGCCCTTGGCGACGCCGACCAGCGGCAGATCCGTGATGCCGAGCTCGGCGAGAACGGTCTGGGCGGCGGCAAGCTGGCCGGCGCCGCCGTCGATCAGCACGAGGTCAGGCCACGGGCGGACCGCCTCGGCGCTCGTCTCCACATCACCCTCGGCCGCATCGGCCTCCGCGTCCGCTGCGGCTGCCGCGACACCCGGGCGTGGGCCGGCCTCCTTCAGGAGGCGGGCGAAGCGGCGCGTCAGCACCTCGCGCATCATGCCGAAGTCGTCGCCGGGGGTGAGGTCGGTCGAGCGGATGTTGAAGGTGCGGTACTGCCCCTTCACGAAGCCCTCGGGACCGGCGACGACCATGGCGCCGACGGCGTTCGTGCCCATGATGTGGGAGTTGTCGTAGACCTCGATGCGGCGCGGCGGGCCGGCGAGCCCGAAGGCGCCGGCGAGGCCCTCGAGCAGCGCCGTCTGGCTCGACGTCTCGGCGAGGCGGCGGCCGAGCGCCTCGCGGGCATTGGTGAGGGCGTGGTCGACGAGGTCGCGCTTCTCGGCGCGCTGCGGCATGGCGATCTCCACCCGCCGGCCGGCCCGCTCCGACAGCGCCTCGGCGAGCAGCGCCTGTTCCGGCAGGGTGTGGGAGAGGAGGATGAGCCGCGGCACCGGCTTGTCGTCGTAGAACTGCGCGACGAAGCTCTCCAGCACCTCGGCCGGCTCCAGCGACGGGTCCGCCTTCGGGAAGTAGCCGTGGTTGCCCCAGTTCTGGCCCGTGCGGAAGAAGAACACCTGGATCGCCGTCTGCCCCCCCTCCTGGTGGAGGGCGAAGACGTCGGCCTCCTCGACCCCGCGCGGGTTGATGCCCTGGTGAGACGAGACGTGCGACAGCGCCGCCAGGCGGTCGCGGTAGACGGCGGCGCGCTCGAAGTCGAGATCGGCGGAGGCCGCCTCCATGGCGGTCGCGAGCTCAGACTTCACCGCGGCGCTGCGGCCGGTGAGGAAGGCGCGGGCCTCGCGCACCAGTTCGCCATAGGCCGGAAGGTCGACCTCGCCCGTGCACGGGGCGGCGCAGCGCTTGATCTGGTGGAGGAGGCACGGCCGCGTCCGGCTCGCATAGACCGCGTCGGTGCAGGAGCGGATCAGGAACGCCTTCTGCAGGGCGTTGATCGTCCGCCCCACCGCGCCGGCCGAGGCGAAGGGGCCGAAATAGTCGCCCTTGCGATTGCGGGCGCCGCGGTGCTTGAGGATCTGCGGCGCCTCGTGGTCGCCGGTGATCAGGATGTAGGGGAATGACTTGTCGTCGCGCAAAAGCACGTTGAAGCGCGGGCGCAGGCGCTTGATGAGGTTCGCCTCGAGCAGCAGCGCCTCTGTCTCGGTGCGGGTGGAGACGAACTCCATCGCCGCCGTCGCCTGCACCATGCGCAGGATGCGCGTCGAGACGTTGATCGGCCGGGCGTAGGAGGCGACGCGCTTCTTCAGGCTGCGCGCCTTGCCGACGTAGAGGACGTCGCCCTTGGCGTCGATCATCCGGTAGACGCCGGGCCCGTTCGGCAGCCGCTTGACGATCTCGCCGATCACCTCGACGCCGCGGCGCACCGGTCCCGCCGCCGCCTCGGTGAGCGTCGTCGCGGGAGCCTCGACCGGCTCGGTGGCCGGGTCGGCGGGTTCGTCGGCGGAGGTCGGGTTGGTCATCGCTCACGGAGCCGCCGGGCGGCGGCAAGTCGTCCACTTGGCGTCACGTCGTCCACTTCGCGTCACGTCGTCCACTTCGCGTCGGGTCGGTCCTATTCGCCGACGCCTACGACGTCGGGTGTCTCCCACGCAAGGTGCTGGCCACCGTCGAGGGCGATCATCTGCCCGGTGATCGACGGCGTCGCCACCAGGAAGTCGACGGTGCGGGCGAAATCGGCGAGCGACGGGCCGGCGCCCATCGGCACGGCGGCCTTCTGGCGGGCGAAGTCCTCCGGCTCCTGGCGCGCGCTCTTCAGCGTCGGGCCGGGACCGATGGCGACGACGCGCACCCGCGGGGCGAGCGCCTGCGCCATCGTCTGCGTCGCCCACCAGAGGCCCGCCTTCGACAGGCTGTAGGAGAAGAACTGCGGCGTCGGCTTCCACACCCGCTGGTCGACGATGTTGATCACGAGCCCGTCGGCGCCGTCCGGCAGGCGGGCGGCGAGCCGGCTCGCGAGCAGGCACGGCGTTTCCAGGTTGACCGCGAGGTGGTGGCGCAGCGGCGTCGCTTCAAGGCTGTCGGCCGCGTCGACCTCGAACACCGAGGCGTTGTTGACGAGGACGCCGAGCGGCCCGATCTCGGCGGCGGCGGTGTCGATGAGGCCAGCCGCGGCGGCGGGGTCGCCGAGGTCGGCGACGACGATCGCCGCACGACCACCGCCCGCCCGGATCTCCGCGGCGAGCGCCTCGGCGTCCGCGGCGGAGCGGTTGCAGTGGATGGCGACGGCGAAGCCGGCTTGGGCGAGGCCGCGCGCGATGGCGGCGCCGATCCGGCGCCCGCCCCCGGTGACGAGGGCGGCGGGCGGCATATTGGCAGGTGGCATCGCGATCCCCCGGTTCGCGCAAACGAGCCCGCTACATGGAGCCGGTGCCCCGGCCTGCAAGGCCGGCCCGTGAGCGAGGCGCGGCTGCTCAGGCTGGCGCGAAGGACCAGACCGCCTGCTTCGTCGTGACGTAGTCGACGCGGCCGTCCTTCAGCGCCCGCACGCACTCGGCCGGAGCGTTGATGATCGGCTCCTCGTGGGCATTGAAGGAGGTGTTGATCAGCACCGGCAGCCCGGTCTGCTTCTCATAGGCCGTCAGGATGTCGTGATAGACGGGGTTCTGCTCGCGTTCGACCAGCTGCGGCCGCGCCGTGCCGTCGACGTGGACGACCGCCGGGATGCGCTCCTGCCAGGCCTTGGCGACGTCGCAGGTGATCGTCATGAAGCGGGCGGAATAGCGCATGTTGGCGCCGAGGAGGAACGGCTCGTCCGCCCGGTCGGCGCGCACGACGGGCGCGAACGGCATGAACTCGGTGCGGTCGAGCCGCTTGTTCATCCAGTCGTTGATGCGCCGGTCGGTGGCCGACGCCAGGATGGTGCGGGCACCCAGCGCCCGCGGCCCGTACTCCATCCGTCCGAGATAGGTGCCGACGATCTTGCCGTCGGCGACGAGCCCGGCGACAGCGGTGGCGACATCGCCCGTCGCGACCGCGGTGGCGCCGGCCTGGCGGAAGGCCTCGTCGGCGACGTCGTCATAGTCGCGGCCGAAATAGACATCCGAGAGCGGGTAGCGCTCGCCGAGCCAGCGCGGCAGGCCGTCGCGGGCGAGCAGGAAGTCGAGCACGCCGCCGGCCGGCTCGCCGCAATCGGTCATCGCCGGGTAGACGAACACCTCCTCGAACGGGAAGCGCTCGGCGAGGCGCTGGTTGAGCTTGACGTTGGAGAAGACGCCGCCGGCAACGCCGAGGCCCTTCGGCTTGTCGCGGCCGACGATGCGGTCCATCGCCTCCAGCATGACGCTCTCGAGCACCCCCTGCACAGAGGCGGCGACGGCGTCGCGCGGGCCCTGCTTGGCGATGCGGCGGATGGCATCGCGGATGGTGCGGCGCGAGGCGGTCGCCTCGATGCGGCCGTCCGGGGTGACCCGATAGAAGGCGCGCAACTCGTCGAAGAAGACCGGCTGGCCGAAGGCGGCGAGCCCGAGCACCTTGCCCTCGTGGCGCATCGGGCGGAAACCGAGCGCCTCGGTGGCGTCGTGATAGAGGCGGCCCATGGCGCTCTCGCGCTTCTGTGCGCGACCACGGATGAGGCTCTCCGCCTCGCCGCCGATCGGCGCCGTCAGCTGGCCGTCCTTCAGGCGGTAGAGCGAGTAGTAGACGCGGTCGCCGTAGCCGTCGGCGGTCCAGGCGACGGCGTCGTCGCTCTGCATGTGGAAGAGGGCGGCGAGCGCGTGCGCCTTGTGGTGGTTGTAGAAGTGGATGCGCGCGTCCGGCCGGAAGCCGTGGTCGGCGAGCCAGCGGGCGCCGTCGAACAGCGTCAGCGGATCGGCCGCGCCCCAGAACGCCATCTCGCGGACGAGCTCATGCGAGCGCAGGCCGCCGAGGCCGATCACGTCGACGAGCTTCCGGTGGAAGTAGCGCGGCTCGTACTTGGTGCGCGGCAGGCAGACGACGTCGACGTCGCGGCGGGTGGCGCCGGCGATCGACAGGCACTCGTCCACCGCCTCGGCCGGGAAGCGGTAGCCGTCGCCCTTGATGCGGGTGAGACGCTCGAGGGCGACCGCCGCCTTCAGACAGTAGTCCTCGAACACCGCGGCGGAGGCGTCGTGTCGGTCGTAGGCGCCGAGAATCAGCATGCGAGCTCCAGTCCCGGCGACGCGCGCAGATGACGGGCGCAAGTGACGGGCGGGCCGGGTTTAGACGGTTCGCGCGGCGGCATAAAGCCCGGCGCACGCCCGCGCACCGCGCGCGGCCCCGCGGGAGCGGCCGGGCGATTGCCGCGCATCGGTGCGTAACGCGGCGGCTCTGCGCAGCGAAAGATCGTCGTAAGGGCACTGTAACGTTTCACGCGGCCGGGCGTCTCATGATCAGGGACGTCCGACCGGACGGGATCGCGAGAGGACCGGATGCTGAGCTGTCGCGAGGTGACCGAGCGGGCGAGTGACGTCGTCGACGGCACGCTGCCCCTGCTCGCGCGGCTGGAACTCGGCCTGCATCTGATGATCTGCGAGGGGTGCCGAACGTACATCGATCAGATGCGGGGGCTGAAGACGATGCTCCGCCGACGGCCGCCCGTGCTGTCGACGGCGGGGGCGGAGGCGGCGGTGCTGGCCGCGCTCCGCGTCAGCGATCAGGAGACCCCGCGCCGATGAACGCCCTCCCCCACCCCGCCCGCCCGAGCGCCTTCGCGCCGAGTTCAGCCCACGGCGAGCGGGACCCCTACGGCCTCGCGCATGCCACCGCCGACGGCGCCGCGCTCGCCGCCTTCGGCGAGGCGGTTTGGGCGGTCTGCGCCCATCGCCCGGAAGCCGGGCCGGCCCTGGGGCGGGCGCTCGCCGCCGACCCGCAGATGGCGGCGGCCCATGCGCTGCGCGGCTTCGCCTCCGTCGTGCTCGCCCGCAGCGAATGCATGGCGGCCGCCCGCGGCCATCTCGCCGCGGCCCGGGCGGCCCTCGCCGAGCGGCCGCCGACGGTCGACGAGATCGTGCTGGTGGAGGCCCTGGCGCTCGCCGTCGACGGTCATCTGGCGGCTGCCGCCGACCGGCTCGACGTGCGCCTCGGGGCAGCGCCGGACCGGCTGCTCCTGATCAAGCTGTCGCAGGCGCTGCGCTTCATGCTCGGCGACCTCGCCGGCATGGCCCGGCTGACGACGGCGACCATCGCCCGCATCAGCGACAGGACGCCCGGCTACGGCTTCGTGCTCGGCTGCCACGCCTTCACGCTCGAGGAGAGCGGCGACTATGGCCGCGCCGAGCGCGTCGGCCGCGCCGCCGTCGAGCGCGAGCCGCACGACGCCTGGGGGCTGCACGCCGTCGCCCACGTCTACGAGATGACCGGCCGCAGCGCCGCCGGTATCGAGTGGCTGGAGGCGACGCGCGCGGCCTGGAGCGGCTGCAACAACTTCGCCTTCCACGTCGCCTGGCACCTCGCCCTCTTCCATCTCGAGGCCGGCGACACCGAGCGCGTTCTGGACCTGTACGACGCCGAGGTGCGGCCGCTGCCGACCGACGACTTCCGCGACGTCGCCAACGCCGTCTCGCTGTTGTGGCGGCTCGGCCAGCACGGCGTCGACGTCGGCTCGCGCTGGGAGGAGCTCGCCGAGATCGCCCGCCGCCGGCGCAGCGAGACGACGCTGATCTTCGCCAGCCTGCACAACCTGCTCGCCCTCAAGGGCAGCGGCGACGAGACCGCGGCGCGCGAGCTCGCCGAGGCGATCACCCGTCACGGCCTCATGGGTGCCGACGACCAGGCGAGCGTCGCCGGCAGCGTCGGGGCCGATCTCGCCCGGGTCATCGTCGAGGGCGCCAGCGGCCGTGCGGTGCCCGAGATCGCCCGCCGCCTGCCCGCCATCGGCGGTAGCCACGCCCAGCGCGACGTCTTCGTGCGCACGCTCGCGGTCGCCGCCGCCTCCGGTGGCGACACCGAGGCGACGATGCGCGTCAGTGCGATCCGCTGCGAGAAGCGGCGGGCCGACCGTTTCGAGGCCTCGCTGCGGGCCGCACTCGACCGCACGCGGGCGCCGGCCGGCGCTGCGGCGGCGCCCGTCTGAATCACCACCCCGGGGGGACCCGTAGATGTCGACCGCCTCAACCGCCCGCGCCGCGGCCATGCCGCTGGTGCCGCCACCGAGCCTGCGAACGCTCGTCACCGCCGTGATGGCCGGTGCCGCCGCCGACATCGCCTGGGAGGTCTGGGCGCGGCTGATCACGCCGCTCTGGGTGGGCGGGCCACTGGAGCCGGCCGGGCTGGTGCAGTCCGTCTTCGGCCTGTCGAGCCGGCCGGCGGCCGAGCTCATCCATCTCGTCGTCGGGGTGGTGTTCTACCCGCTCGGCTACCTCTACATCGCCCGTCCGCTGGCGCGGCTGATCCTGCCGATGCTGCCGTGGTGGCTGGTCGGCGCCGGCTTCGGCGTCGGGCTGTGGGTGTTCGCGCTTTATGTGATGGCGCACCTGATCGCCGGACTGCCGCCCTTCCTCGGCTTCATCACGCTGACCTGGGCCTCGCTCGTCGGCCACATCATCTTCGGCGTCGTCACGGCCGCGGTCGTGCGCTGGCGCGACGGGAGCCGGGCTGCGTGAGCCGGGTCGCCGACGTCGCGGCGGCGACGTTCGCAGCCCACGGCGTTCGCTTCGCCTTCGGCATGCCCGGAGGCGAGGTAGTGACGTTCGTCGACGCCCTCGCCAGCGCCGACATCCGCTTCGTGCTCGCCCGTAACGAAACGGCGGCGGCGATGATGGCCGCCGGCGCCGCGACGATCGGCGGCGCGCCTGGCCTGCTCGTCACCACGCTGGGGCCGGGGCTCGCCAACGCGGTCAACGGCATCGCCGACGCGGCGCAGGAACACATCCCGCTGATCGTCGTCTCCGGTGCGGTCGAGCGCGGCGTGCGCGCCCGCTACACCCACCAGATCGTCGACCAGGCGGCGCTGTTGAGGCCGCTCGTCAAGGCGAGCTTCGAGATCGAGGCGACCGGCGTCGCGGCGACGGTGCGGCGCGCGATCCAGCTCGCCACGACGCCGCCCTACGGCCCGGTCCACCTCGATCTCGCCCCCGACACGGCGGCGCTGGCGACGACCGAGCCCGCCCCCAAGCGGGCCCCGCGCACCCTCGTCGCCGCGATCGACGGCCGCCATGCCGCGATCGACACCCTGCGCGGCCGGCTCGGCAAGGCGGTGCGGCCGCTCGTCATCGTCGGCTTCGACACGGTGCGGGCGGGCGGGCCGAACGGCAGCGCCGTCCGCAACGGCGACACCCGCGGCGTGCTCGCCCGCCTCGCCGGGCGCGGCGTGCCGGTGATCACCACCTACAAGGCGAAGGGCGCCGTCGACGAGCGGCACGCATTCGCGCTCGGCGCGGCCGGATTGTCGCCGCTCGCCGACGGCGTGCTGAAGCCGCTCGCAGCAGGCGCCGACCTCGTGCTGCTCGTCGGCTACGACCCGATCGAGATGCGGCCCGGCTGGCTCGACCCGTTCGCCGATCCCGACGTCGTCGTCGAGCTCACCCGCCACGCGGTCGACCACGGCATGCATCTCGCCGGCACGACCATCCTCGCCGATCCGCTCGAGGTGCTGGCGGCGGTGGAGAAGGGCCTGTCCGAGCACCGCTTCTGGCCCGGCGGCGAGCCGGCGGCGGCGAAGGCCGAGCTCGCCCGCCGGTTCGCGCCGCCGTCGCCGTGGGGACCGCACGCGGTCGTCGACGGGCTCGCGGCCGTGCTGCCGGACGACGCGGTCGTGACGGTCGACAGCGGCGCCCACCGCATCCTGTTCTCGCAGCGCTATCCGGCGCGGCGGCCATTGTCGGTGCTGCAGTCGTCCGGATGGTGCACGATGGGCTCGGCGATCCCGCTCGCCATCGGCGCAAGGCTCGCAGCGCCCCGCCAGCCGGTGGTGGCGCTGCTGGGCGACGGTGGGCTGGAGATGACGCTCGGCGAACTCGCGACGCTGCGCGACGCCGGCCTGCCGGTGGTGGTGGTGGTGCTGCAGGACGAGAGCCTCGCGCTCATCGAGCTGAAGCAGGCGAAGGCCGGGCTGGCGCAGGCCGGCGTGCGCCTCGGGGCGACGCGCTTCGAGGCGGTGGCGGAGGCCTTCGGCGGCACCGGCGTGCGCGTCACCGAGAAGGCGGCATTCGAGACGGCGGTGCGGGCGGGGTTGGCGCGCGACGCCTTCACCGTCATCGTGTGCGAGATCGAGGCGAGCGACTATGTCGACCGGATCTGAGACCCAGGCGCACGGTCAGCCGGCGCACGGGGCGACCGCCCACCTCCTGCCGGCCCGGCGGCCGCGCGATCCGCGGCTCGACTTCTTCCGCGGCGCCGGCATGTTCATCATCCTGATCGCCCACGTGCCGTGGAACGGCTGGGCGCAGTGGATCCCGGCACGCTTTGGCTTCTCCGACGCCACCGAGATCTTCGTATTCTGCTCGGGAATGGCCTCGGCGATCGCCTTCGGCGGCGTCTTCGACCGGGCCGGCTGGTTCGTCGGGGCGGCGCGCGTGCTCTACCGGGTCTGGCAGATCTACTGGGCCCACCTCTGCCTGACGCTGCTCCTGATCACCGTACTGGTCGTCGTCGACGCCCGCACCGGCGACGACGCCTACCTGACGGCGCTCAACCTGCAGCGCTTCTTCGACGACCCGAAGACGGCGCTGGTCGGGCTGTTCACCCTCACCTACGTGCCGAACTATTTCGACATCCTGCCTATGTATCTCGGCATCCTGGCGCTGTTGCCGGCGATGATGATCGCCGAGCGCGCCGGGCCGCTGTGGCCGATCGCGCTGTCGGTGGCGATCTGGCTGGTGGCGGGGCTGCGCCTCGCCGACCTGCCGGCCGACCCGTGGACTGACCGCACCTGGTACTTCAATCCGTTCGCCTGGCAGCTCGTCTTCTTCCTCGGCTTCGGCTTCCAGCGCGGCTGGCTGCCGGTGCCCGCCTTCGACCGGCGGCTGCTCGCCCTCGCGGTGGCGGTGGTGGTGCTCACCGTGCCCTTCGCCTGGCACCGCCTGTTCTTCTACGTGCCGGAGCTGAAGACCGCCAACGAGGCGCTGTTCCTCCTCATCGACAAGACGCACGTCGGCGTCCTGCGCGTCGTCCACTTCCTGGCGCTCGCCTATCTCGCCATGCTCGCCGCCGGCGAGGGCGGGCGGCGGCTCGCCGCCCTCGGCCGGCTGTCGTCGATCTCGCAGCTGGTCGGGCGACAGGCGCTGCCGGTGTTCATGACCGGCATCATCCTGGCGCAGCTTCTCGGCGTCTTCCTCGACATCGCCGGGCGCGACCTCCTCACCTATGCGATCGCGAACCTCATGGGCTTCGCCGTGCTGATCGCCACGGCGGCGATCGCCGAGTGGTTCAAGAACCCGCCCTGGGCACGGCGCGCGCCGGCCCCGCCGCGGGCGGCGGCGCCCGCCTCCGCCGGCCACGCGCCCTCGGCGGCACCGGCCGCCCCGGCCGCTCCGGCGCGGGGGTGAGGATGCGCGGCCTCCGCCGGAGCCTCGCCGCGGCGGCGCTCGGGCTCCTCGTCGCCGCGCCACCGGCGGAGGCGGCCGGGCGCGTCGAGACCGGCGTCGCCTTCGATAGCCCAGCGCTCGGCCACGCCATCCCGGCCGCTGTCTACCTGCCGGAGGGAGCCGGCGAGCCAGACGGACAGCGGCTGCCGGTGCTATACCTTTTCCACGGCCTCGGGGGACGAGAGAGCGACTGGGTCGGCGCCGGCGACATCGCCGCGACGCTCGACCGTGAGATCGCCGCCGGGCGGGTGCGGCCGATGATCGTCGTGATGCCGATGGCGGGCGACAGCTGGTATGTCGATGACCCGGCGGGGGAGAGCCGCATGGCGACGGCGTTCACGACCGACCTCGTCGCCGCCGTCGATGCGCGCTATCCGACCGCCGCCTGCCGGGCGGCGCGCGCCACCGGCGGGCTGTCGATGGGCGGCTACGGCGCCCTCCTCTACGCCTTCGACCGGCCCGACCTCTATGCCGCCGCGATCAGCCTGTCGGGCTCGATCTTCTCGCCGATCCCGGAAGGCGCGCCGATGCGGCCCGGCCCGCCGGTGACAGTGTTCGGCGCCGCCTTCGGCGAACCCTTCGACCGCGAGCGCTTCAATGCCTGGACGCTGTTCCCAAAGGTCCCGACCGTCGCCGCCGCGACGCCGCCGCCGGCGGTCTTCCTCACCGCCGGCGACGACGATTTCCTGTCACTCGTCGATGGCACGGTGCGCCTTCACCTGGCGCTGAAGCGGGCGGGCATGGACAGCGAACTCAGGGTCTTCGACGGACGCCACGACTGGGCGAACTGGAAGGCAGCGATCGTGCCGGCGCTCGGCTGGCTGTCGGCGCACCTCGACCCGGCCTGCGGCGCGGAGGCGGGGAAATGACCGTCGCCGCCACCCTCGTGACGCTCGCCCAGGTGTGGGGCGTCGTCGGACTGGCGGTGGCGGCCGTGTTCCTGCTGTGGGGGATCGACCGCATCGACCCCGCGGCCCACGGCGCGATCGCCTTCCGGCCGCTGCTGGTGCCGGGGATCGTGCTTTTGTGGCCGCTGGTGCTGTGGCGCTGGCGGGTTCTGTCGCGGGCGCCGGAGACGGCCGGCCGCTTCGACCGGCCGGCGCCGGCGCGCGTGCACCGGCGGATCTGGACGGTGCTCGCCGTGGTGCTGCCGGCGATCCTCATCGTCGCCGCCGCGATCCACCAGGAGGGGCCGCGCGACACCGCGGCCGTGCGGATCGCACCGCCGCCGGGCGAAGCGGCCGCGGGGGCGCCGCCATGAGCGCCGGCTACCGCCCCGTCGGCTGGAACCGCTCGAAGCTCGTCTACGACGCCGGGATCGTGGCGGCGGTGGTGGTCTACATCATCGTCTACCTGCAGCTCGCCCCGGCGTTCCAGGGCGTGACGCTGCCGGTCGACGACGCGGTGGCGCGCATGCAGGCCTTCGGCACCTGTGCCTTCCTCATGTTGACGGTGGCGCTGTCGATCGGCCCACTCGCCCGCCTCGACCGCCGCTTCCTGCCGCTCCTCTACAACCGCCGCCATCTCGGCGTGGCCACCGCGGTGGTGGCAGCGATCCACGCGAGCCACGTGCTCGGCTGGTACTACGCCTTCTCGCCGACCGACCCCTATGTCGCGCTGCTGTCGGCCAACACCAGCTACGCGCAGTTGCTCGGCTTCCCGTTCGAGGCGCTCGGGATCGCGGCGCTTCTGATCCTCGCGGTGCTGGCGGCGACGAGCCACGACTTCTGGCTCGCCTTCCTGACGCCACCGGTCTGGAAGGCCATCCACTTCGGCATCTATGCCGCCTACGTCCTGGTCATCGCCCACATCGGCCTCGGCGCGCTGCAGGGCGACGACGGGCCGCTGATGGGCATCGTCGCGGCGCTGAGCGTGGCGGCGGTGGCAGGCCTGCACCTTGCGGCCGCAGCGATGGGTCGGCGGACGATCGACACAGAGGCGCCGCCGGCCGCGACAGCAGGCTGGGTCGAGGTAGCCGGCGCCGACGCGCTCGCGCCCGGCCGGGCGATCACCGTGCGCTTCGCCGACGGCACCGCGGCGGCGGTGTTCCGCGACGGCGAGCGCCTCGCCGCGGTCTCGAACGTCTGTGCCCACCAGAACGGCCCGCTCGGCGAGGGCCGGATCGTCGACGGCTGCGTCACCTGCCCGTGGCACGGCTACCAGTACCGCCTCACCGACGGCCGCGCGCCGCCGCCCTTCACCGAGCGCATCGCCACCTACGAGCTGCGCCGCTATTGCGGCCGCGTGCTCATCGACCCGCGCCCGAACCCGCCGGGCACGCCGACGGCGGGCATCGCCGTGATGGCCGCCGATGGAGGCGACGTCGCCGCCCCGGCGCACGGGGAGGCGCCGGCATGAGTGTCCCCGAGCCCGCCCCGGGACCGACCCGCGAGGCGCCGTTCTTCATCGGCTGGGCGAACCTGCCGGCGGGGCTGGCAGTGCCGCTTACCTTCGTCGCCGCCGCGCTCATCGCCGGCTTCGCGGCGCTGGCCCTGGGGTTGGGCGCGAGCACCGGTGACCCCGGCCCCGGCGGCTTCGACTGGGCGGCGGGTCGCCAAGAGATGGCGGGCGTCGTGCAGGCGCGGCCCTATCCGATCCTGCGGCTGCCGCCGAGCGAGGCGCACCCGGACGGCCACGCGGTGATGCTCGCCGGTGTCGGCAAGGTCGGCGCCCAGGCCCCGGCCGCACCGCTGGACGGCAAGGCGGCCACGGCGGCGGGCTTCCTGATCAAGCGCGGCGACCTCGACATGCTGCAGCTCGACGGGCCGGAGGGGCTCGTCGCCGCGGAGGCGCCGGCAGGAGCCATCTCCGTGGCAGCACCGCCACCGGCGACGCCGCTCGGGCGCTACCGCCTCGTCGGCGAACTCTGCGACGGCAAGTGCTACGCCGGCGCCATGCGGCCCGGCACCGGCCTCGCCCACAAGGCCTGCGCCAACCTCTGCCTCGCCGGCGGCCTGCCGCTCGTCTTCGTCTCCACCGGACCGGTCGAGGGCCAGAGCTTCTTCCTCGTCGGCGACGCCACCGGCGGCGAGCCCGCCGCAGAGGACTACCGCGACCTCGTCGCCCGCCTCGTCGAGATCGAGGCCGACGTCGAGAAGGTCGACGACCTCCTCGTGCTGAAGACCGACCTCCGCCAGGCGAGGCTGCTGCCGTGAGCACGCGCGCCCAGGCCCTCACGGCGGTGGCGACGCTCGTCGTCGCCGCGGGTGCCTGGCTCGTCTGGGAGAGCGCGCCGCTTCTGGCGGTCGGCCCGATCCTCGGCGACCTGGCCCCGTTGCTGGCCGGCGTCGCCGTGCTCGCCTTCCTCGCCGTCGCCGACG
>CALRZT010000086.1:0-15159 GCA_943372725.1 Pseudoxanthobacter soli DSM 19599 | reverse complement strand
TGGCGGCGATCGCTCAGATGGCGTCGTTGCCCGTCTCGCCGGTACGGATGCGGATCGCTTCCTCGACGTTGGAGACGAAGATCTTGCCGTCGCCGATGCGGCCGGTCGCCGCGGCGTTGCGGATCGCCTCGACGGCCTTGTCGACCATCTCATCGGTGAGCACGACCTCCACCTTCACCTTCGGCAGGAAGTCGACGACATACTCCGCGCCACGATAGAGTTCGGTGTGGCCCTTCTGTCGACCGAAGCCCTTCGCCTCGGTGACGGTGATGCCCTGGAGGCCGACCTCCTGCAGCGCCTCCTTCACCTCGTCGAGCTTGAAGGGCTTTATGATGGCTTCGATCTTCTTCATCGCCTCCCTCGCACCGGAGTCCTCGGCTGGGGCCACGCTCCGATCGCCGACCCGCCCCGACGTTTGCACGGTCCGTGCCACGGCACCAGCCCTGAGCGACCGGCGACGAAACGGGCAGTCACGGCAAGGTGCTCGCCAGCGATCCCGGCAGACAATCGGGTCCTGCCTGCGAACTAGTCAACCTGCATCGTCTCTGAGCAACATGAGGGTGGAATGACGGCGCTGCTGACGACGGCCGAGATGGGTCGGGCCGACCGGCTGACCATCGAGGCGGGCACGCCGGGCATCGAACTGATGGACCGGGCCGGCTTCGCCGTCGCCGACGCGGTGGCCGGGCGGCAGCGGCTTGGCTCGCGCGTGCTGGTGATCGCCGGGCCCGGCAACAACGGCGGCGACGGCTTCATCGCCGCCCAGGTGCTGCGCGAGCGCGGCTATCCGGTGCGGCTGATGCTGCTCGGCGAGCGCGAGCGGTTGACGGGTGACGCGGCCGAGGCGGCGCGGCGGTACCGCGGGGCGATCGAGCCGGCCGATGCCGCGGCGGTGCGCGACTGCGAGGTGGTCGTTGACGCCCTGTTCGGGGCAGGGCTGGCGCGGCCGCTCGACGGGACGGCGGCGGCGCTGGTCGCGGCGATCAACGGCTGCGGCGCCCGGGTGGTGGCGGTCGACCTGCCGAGCGGCGTCAACGGCGACAGCGGCCAGGTGCTCGGCAGCGCGGTGCGGGCGGCGGAGACGGTGACGTTCTTCCGCCGCAAGCCCGGCCACCTGCTCGAGCCGGGGCGGACGCTCGGTGGTCGCATCAGTGTCGTCGACATCGGCATCGCCGACAGGGTGCTCGCCGAGATCGCACCGACCACCTTCGCGAACGGCCCGGACCAGTGGCGGGACGCCTGGCGGCCGCCGGGGCGGGACGGCCACAAGTTCGACCGAGGCCACGCCGTCGCCGTCTCCGGGCCGGCGCACGCCACCGGGGCGGCGCGGCTCGCCGCGGGGGCGGCGCTCAGGGCCGGGGCGGGGCTCGTCACGGTCGCCTCGCCGCCCGACGCCGTGGCAGCGAACGCGGCGCACCTGACGGCGGTGATGCTGCGGCCGTTCGAGGGCGCGGCGGGGCTTTCGGCATTGCTCGAGGATGCCCGGATCACCTCGGTCGTCGCCGGGCCGGGGCTCGGGGTCGGGGAGGGGACGCGGGCGCTGGTGACGGCGGTGCTCGCCGGTCGCCGCGCCGTGGTGCTCGACGCCGATGCACTGACGAGCTTCCGCGACGATCCGGGCGGGCTCGCCGCGATGATCGCCGCCCACGCCGGGCCGGTGGTGATGACGCCGCACGAGGGCGAGTTCGCCCGCCTCTTCCCCGATCTCGGGCCGGCGACCGGCGCGAAGACGGAGCGGGCGCGGACGGCGGCGCGACGAATGGGGGCGGTGATCGTGCTGAAGGGGCCCGACACGGTGATCGCCGCGCCGGACGGGCGGGCGGCGATCAACGAGAACGCGCCGCCGTGGCTCGCCACCGCCGGCTCCGGCGATGTGCTCGCCGGCACCATCGCGGGTCTGCTGGCGGGCGGCATGGCGGGGTTCGAGGCGGCGGCGATGGGAGTGTGGATGCACGGCGAGGCGGGGACCGTCGCAGGGCCCGGGCTGATTGCCGAGGACCTCGCGCCGGCAATGAAGGCGGTGGTGGCATGCGTGCTCGGTATGTAGATCTACAGGACTTGATGATCTAAAGAATCGAGATTGATCGTCACTTCTTTCGGAAGTGTGTCTTATTCCATTTTATCCCCATTTTCTGTCTTCTTCGAAAGATAAGAGAAGAATCTATTTGATTGTTCGCGATCAAGTTTTATCAGGGCTTTGCGAATAGGAGACAATGCCTTCTCCATCGCCTCCGCTGAGTCTGCCCGAATCAATCGGACCTCGTTTATCAATTCAATAACGTCGAGGCGGCCGGACTCACGAAGTTCCCACATTTCCTGAACCCGAAACTGGCCAGTCAGCGACGTGGTAAGCGCAGCGAGGGCTGGAAGCGCCGCGAGTGCAATTCTCCTCCAAGTGCTGTTTTTGGCGATATCTATAGCGATGAGAAACGCCGTCAATCCAGTTGCAACAATAACAAATATGTTACCATACCTCCAAGCAATATTGTAGATATCTCTTTGATTCTGATACCATTTTCGGTTTTCATGAAGTTCTGCCAGAAAGTTGTCGAATATGGCTTTCGCCGAATCATTTTCTACAGAATCACTGTCGTCAGAATTATTGCTCTCAGAGATTTGTTGTGCAGGCAGCGACTGCGTGTGTTGTTCTTGTGCAATCACAGGGTCCAGCCCTGTGATAAGCGCAGCAACTGCACAAACCAACAGAATGTTGACAAATCGTGTCAGCATGGCCCCCCCCCCCACACACAGGGTTACGTGCAGCGGCTCTATTCCCACATAGTGCAAGCATTAGTAGCGAAGTGTGCTGCAAAAATCACTCGATAATTGCAGCAATTGGTTCTTATCTCGCGTGATCGAGTGTTTGCCCGGCTGCAAATGGTTGTAGCTGCCACCCATCTGTCGACCATTGGCAGTCCGGAACCCTGCGGAAGCGGCTCGCGGGTGCGCACGCGTGGACGCCCTCAATTCCGGCTTTCGGGGCGAAAGAGCCGATGCTATAGAGCCTGCGCCTCGGCAGCGACCGGCGACGGCGCGCGTCTGCGGGCGTGGTGGAACTGGTAGACACGCTGGATTTAGGTTCCAGTGGCGCAAGCCGTGGGGGTTCAAATCCCTCCGCCCGCACCATGCCTCGACCGCGTGCCAAGGCCGGAGCGGCGCGACGCGTCGAACGTGCCGGCGGTGCCGGCAGGGGCGTCGGCGCTGCGACCCGGGCCGTCCTTCCGTCGGGCTTCTCGCGCCTCCGGTGGCAGGGAGGGTCCCGGTTCGCGTCGCCGGTTCGGACGGGCCGGACGCGGACGAACCGGGTGCGGACATTCATTGCGACCGGCGGCCGGAAGGGCGCCGCAAGACGAAAGAAGACCTGACCTATGCAAGTGACCGAGACGCTCTCCGACGGCCTGAAGCGCGAGCTCGCCGTCGTCGTTCCCGCCGCCGATCTCGACGCGAAGCTGCAGACCTATCTGGCCGACATGTCGGGCAAGGCGCGCATCAACGGCTTCCGGCCGGGCAAGGTGCCGGTGGCGCATCTGCGCAAGATGTACGGCCGCCAGGCGATGGTGGAGATCGTCAACGAGGTGGTGGGCGACACCATCCGCCAGGCCGTCGCCGACCGCTCCGAGAAGCCGGCGATGCAGCCGGAGATCGAAGTCGGCGAGCCGGGCATGGAGAAGGTGCTGGAGGGAGCGACCGACCTCGCCTTCACGATGCGCTACGAGGTGCTGCCGGAGATCGCCGTCGGCGACGTCGCCTCGATCACGGTGGAGCAGCCCTTCGTCGAGGTCACCGACGAAGAGATCACCGCCGAGGTGCAGCGCCTCGCCGATTCGATGCGCCCCTTCGAGGCGAAGGACGGTGCGGCGGCGAACGGCGACAAGGTGACGATCGACTTCGTCGGCAAGCTCGACGGCGAGCCCTTCGAGAACGGCTCGGCCGAGGGCGCTGACCTCGTCCTCGGCTCCAACCAGTTCATCCCGGGCTTCGAGGACCAGCTGGTCGGCAAGTCGGCCGGTGACGAGACCGTCGTCTCCCTGACCTTCCCCGAGGAATATCCGGCCAAGCACCTCGCCGGGAAGGCCGCGACTTTCGACGTCAAGGTGACGGCGGTGCAGGCCCCGGGTGAGGTGGCGCTCGACGACGCGCTCGCCGAGCGGGTCGGTCTCTCCACCCTCGACGAGCTGAAGGAGGCGATCCGCCAGCAGGTCGGCCAGCGCTACACCGCCGCTTCGCGCCAGAAGGTGAAGCGGGCGCTGCTCGACGCGCTCGATGCGATGCACCCGATCGAGACGCCCGAGAAGCTCGTCGAGAGCGAGTTCGAGGCGATCTGGCGCCAGCTGATGGCCGACATGGAGCGCACCGGCCGCACCTTCACCGACGAGGACACGACGGAGGAGAAGGCGCGCGAGGAATACAAGGGCATCGCCGCCCGCCGCGTCCGCCTCGGCCTCGTGCTGTCGAAGATCGGCGAGGACGCCAACGTCGAGGTGACCGACGACGAGGTGCAGGGCGCGCTGCGCGACCGGCTGCGGCAGTTCCCCGGGCGCGAGAAGGAGGTCATCGACTTCTATCGCAAGAACCCGACGGCGATCGCCTCCCTGAAGGGGCCGCTCTACGAGGAGAAGGTCGTCGATCACGTGCTCGGCAAGGCCAACGTCACCCGCAAGCCGGTGACGAAGGAGGAGCTGTTCGCCGACGCCGAGGACGACGAGGCGACGGCCGGCTGACGACGGTCGCGAGCCGAGGCCTTCCTGCGGCGGGAGGCATCCCCTATATGACGCTTCGGCGGCGGCGTGAATCGGCTCCCCGGCCGACCGCCGCCGTTCCGTTTCGACCGCGAGGACACTCCGTGAAGGACCCTGTCGACACCTACATGAGCACGCTCGTTCCGATGGTCGTCGAGCAGACGAACCGCGGCGAGCGCGCATACGACATCTTCTCGCGGCTCCTGAAGGAGCGAATCATCTTCATCGCGGGTCCCATCGAGGACACCGTGGCGACGCTCGTGTGCGCGCAGCTGCTGTTTCTCGAGGCGGAGAATCCGTCGAAGGAGATCGCCATCTATATCAATTCCCCGGGAGGTCTCGTGACCTCGGGAATGGCGATCTACGACACCATGCAGTTCATCCGCCCGGCGGTGTCGACGCTGTGCATCGGCCAGGCCGCCTCGATGGGCTCGCTGCTGCTCGCCGCCGGCGCCAAGGGCATGCGCTATTCGCTGCCGAACGCCCGCATCATGGTGCACCAGCCGTCCGGCGGCTTCCGCGGCACGGCGGCCGACATCATGCTGCACGCCCAGGAGATCCTGGCGCTGAAGCGGCGCCTCAACGACATCTACCAAAAGCACACCGGCCAGGAGCTCTCCGCCATCGAAAAGGCGCTGGAGCGCGACAACTTCATGACGGCCGAGATGGCCAAGACGTTCGGCATCGTCGACAACGTCATCGCCGACCGCACGTCGCTCGAGGGCGTGGCGGCCTGACGTTCCCGGGCGGGGCGGGCGGGTCGGACACCCTCGCGGTGGTCGCGAGGCTGGCCCGAGGCTGTCTCCGGACGGAACGTGTCTTGCATTGGGCTGAGGGCGGCACCGGTGCGGACTTGAATTCGCCGCCCCCAGGTGATTGCATCCGCGAGGGGGCGGAACCGCGCGATCGGCGCGCCTCGCCGAACGATTCGGCGAGAACCCTGCCGGGAACGCCCGGCCGAGCCGCTCCGCTGGCTGTCGAGCCGGTGGACGGCCGCACGAGGACGATGGAATGAGCAAGGTCACCGGCAGCGATTCGAAGAACACCCTGTACTGCTCCTTCTGCGGAAAGAGCCAGCACGAGGTGCGCAAGCTGATCGCGGGGCCGACCGTCTTCATCTGCGACGAGTGCGTCGAGCTGTGCATGGACATCATCCGCGAGGAGAACAAGTCCTCGCTGGTGAAGTCGCGCGACGGCATCCCGACGCCCTACGAGATCCGCAAGGTGCTTGACGACTACGTCATCGGCCAGGACCAGGCGAAGAAGGTGCTCTCGGTCGCGGTCCACAACCACTACAAGCGGTTGAACCACGCGACGAAGAACAACGATGTCGAGCTGGCGAAGTCCAACATCCTGCTGATCGGCCCGACCGGCTGCGGCAAGACGCTGCTCGCCCAGACGCTCGCCCGCATCCTCGACGTGCCGTTCACGATGGCCGACGCGACGACGCTGACCGAGGCCGGCTACGTCGGCGAGGACGTCGAGAACATCATCCTGAAGCTGCTGCAGTCGGCCGACTACAACGTCGAGCGGGCGCAGCGCGGCATCGTCTACATCGACGAGGTCGACAAGATCTCCCGCAAGTCCGACAACCCGTCGATCACCCGGGACGTCTCCGGCGAGGGCGTGCAGCAGGCGCTCCTGAAGATCATGGAGGGCACGGTCGCGAGCGTTCCCCCGCAGGGCGGCCGCAAGCACCCGCAGCAGGAGTTCCTGCAGGTCGACACGACGAACATCCTGTTCATCTGCGGCGGCGCGTTCTCGGGCCTCGAGAAGATCATCGCCGACCGCGGCCGGCAGACCTCGATCGGCTTCAAGGCGCAGGTGCTCGCCCCTGAGGACCGCCGCACGGGCGAGCTGTTCCGCCGCGTCGAGCCGGAGGATCTCCTGAAGTTCGGGCTGATCCCGGAGTTCGTCGGCCGCCTGCCGGTGATCGCGACGCTGGAGGACCTCGACGAGGCCTCCCTGGTGAAGATCCTCACCGAGCCGAAGAACGCGCTCGTCAAGCAGTACCAGCGGCTTTTCGAGATGGAGGGGGTCGATCTCGCCTTCCACGAGGACGCGCTGTCGGGGATCGCCCGCCGGGCGATCGAGCGCAAGACCGGCGCGCGCGGCCTGCGCTCGATCATGGAGGCGATCCTGCTCGACACGATGTACGAGCTGCCGGGCCTCGAGGGCGTCAAGGAGGTGGTGATCTCCGGCGACGTCGTCGTTGGGGCCGCCCGTCCGCTCTACATCTACGCTGACCGCCAGGCCGCGACGCCGGCGGCGTCCGCCTGAACGAATCGATTGCCGCATGCGAAAGGGCGGGCTTCGGCCCGCCCTTTTTGTTTGCGGTGGGACGTGCCCCGGCTGCGTGCGGCACAGGCGTGGCGCAAGCCCCGTGTGCTGTGATCGCACGATGAGCGGCCAACCTTGACACCCCCCGGGGGCAACTCCACCTATCGGCTAACTTCCTCCGGCGCGGCCGGTCCGGTCTGAGATCGGGTCCGGCGCCGGTGTTGCGGCGACCTTCCTTCCACCCCGCCTCACCACCAGTGAAAACCGTTGCCGGCGGCCCCCGTGGCCCGGATCGTGCTACTTATCAGGCGATCCGGATCCGCTGAGAGAGGACGACTCGATGACTTCGTCGAACGACACCAGCAAGGCCGGCGCGCCGCGGGGCGAGGAACTCGTCCCCGTCCTGCCGCTGCGCGACATCGTCGTTTTCCCGCACATGATCGTGCCGCTGTTCGTGGGGCGCGAAAAGTCCATCCGTGCCCTCGAGGAGGTGATGCGGTCGGACAAGCTGATCCTGCTCGCGACGCAGAAGAACGCCGGTGACGACGATCCGGACCCGGCCGACATCTTCGACATCGGCACGCTCGCGACCGTGCTGCAGCTCCTGAAGCTTCCCGACGGCACCGTGAAGGTGCTGGTCGAGGGGACGTCGCGCGCCAGCGTGCGCCGCTTCACCGACCGCGCCGAGTTCTATGAGGCCTACGCCGACCGGCTCGAGGACGACCTCGGCGACAAGGTCGAGGTGGAGGCGCTCGCCCGCTCGGTCGTCACGGAGTTCGAGAACTACGTGAAGCTGAACAAGAAGGTCTCGCCGGAGGTGATCGGCGCGGTCTCGCAGATCGAGGACTACGCCAAGCTGTCGGACACGGTGGCGTCCAACCTCGCCGTGAAGATCCAGGACAAGCAGGCCGTGCTGGCCCTGACCTCGGTTTCCGAGCGCCTGGAGCGTGTGCTCGGGCTGATGGAGAGCGAGATCTCCGTCCTGCAGGTGGAGAAGCGCATCCGCTCGCGCGTCAAGCGCCAGATGGAGAAGACGCAGCGCGAGTACTACCTGAACGAGCAGATGAAGGCGATCCAGAAGGAACTCGGCGACGGCGAGGAAGCCCGCGACGAGGTGGCCGAGCTGGAAGAGCGCATCCGCAAGACCAAGCTCACCAAGGAGGCGCGCGAGAAGGCGACCGCCGAGGTGAAGAAGCTCCGGCAGATGTCGCCGATGTCGGCCGAGGCGACGGTGGTGCGCAACTACCTCGACTGGCTGCTCGGCATCCCGTGGGGCCGCAAGTCGCGCGTCAAGTACGACCTCAACCTCGCCGAGACGGTGCTCGACACCGATCACTTCGGCCTGGAGAAGGTCAAGGAGCGCATCGTCGAGTACCTCGCCGTGCAGAGCCGCGCCAACAAGCTGAAGGGGCCGATCCTCTGCCTCGTCGGCCCTCCGGGCGTCGGCAAGACCTCGCTCGGCAAGTCGATCGCCAAGGCGACCGGCCGCGAGTTCGTGCGCATGTCGCTCGGCGGCGTGCGTGACGAGGCGGAGATCCGGGGCCACCGGCGCACCTACATCGGCTCGATGCCCGGCAAGGTCATCCAGTCGATGCGCAAGGCGAAGAAGAACAACCCGTTGTTCCTCCTCGACGAGATCGACAAGATGGGCATGGACTTCCGCGGCGATCCGTCTTCGGCGCTGCTCGAGGTGCTCGATCCGGAGCAGAACGGCTCGTTCATGGATCACTACCTGGAGGTCGAGTACGACCTCTCGGACGTGATGTTCGTGACGACGGCGAACACGCTGAACATCCCGCCGGCCCTGATGGACCGGATGGAGATCATCCGGATCGCCGGCTACACCGAGGACGAGAAGGTCGAGATCGCCCGCCGCCACCTGATCCCCAAGGTGGAGCGCGACCACGGTCTCGCGCCCAAGGAGTTCTCGGTCGACGAGAAGGCGCTGCGCACCGTCATCCGCCGCTATACGCGGGAGGCGGGCGTCCGCAACCTCGAGCGCGAGCTGGCAACGCTCGCCCGCAAGGCGGTGCGCGAGCTCGTGCAGGCCAAGGGCAAGAAGAAGACGGTGAAGGTGACCGAGAAGACGCTGGAGTCCTTCCTCGGCGTGCCGCGCTATCGCTATGGCGAGGTGGAGCTCGAGGATCAGGTCGGCGTCGTCACCGGCCTCGCCTGGACCGAGGTCGGCGGCGAACTGCTGACGATCGAGGGTCTGATGATGCCCGGCAAGGGCAAGATGACGGTGACGGGCAACCTGCGCGACGTGATGAAGGAGTCGATCTCCGCGGCCGCATCCTACGTGCGCTCGCGGGCCATCGACTTCGGCATCGAGCCGCCGCTGTTCGACCGGCGCGACATCCACGTCCACGTTCCGGAGGGGGCGACCCCGAAGGACGGACCGTCGGCCGGCATCGCAATGGCGACGGCAGTCGTCTCGGTGATGACGGGCATCCCCGTCCGGCGCGACCTCGCCATGACTGGCGAGATCACGCTCAGGGGCCGTGTCCTGCCGATCGGTGGCTTGAAGGAGAAGCTGCTCGCCGCGCTGCGCGGCGGCATCAAGACGGTGCTGATCCCCGAGGAGAACGCCAAGGACCTCGCGGACATCCCCGACAACGTCAAGAGCGGCATGGAGATCGTGCCGGTGGCGCGGATGGACGACGTCCTGAAGCGGGCGCTGGTGCGGATGCCCGAGGCGATCTCGTGGACCGAGGCGGACGCCGAGGCCGCACGCGCCAAGCGGGTGGAGGAGGACGTCGCGGCGATCACTGCCCACTAAGGCAGCTGCACGCCCGAAAAACCCGAAAAAACCTAGGAAACGCCCCGATTCCGGGGCGTTTCCGGCTTGCCTTTCCCCCCGATTCCGCTCACCAAGAGGGCGATGGCGACGGGACCTGCGTGTCCCCAGCCCCGATCGGAAGAAGGGACAACCAGATGGAAAAGAAGGCGGCAAAGGCTGCGAAGCCCGCGAAAGCCAGCAAGGCGGCTGTCGAGCGCGTCGGCAAGGGCGAACTCGTGACGCTCGTCTCCGAGAAGACCGGCCTGACCAAGGCGGACACCGCCAAGGCCGTCGACTCCACCTTCGACGCGATCACCGCGATGATGGCGCAGGGCAAGGAAGTCCGCATCGTCGGCTTCGGCTCGTTCGTCGTGAACTCGCGTGCCGCTTCCGAGGGCCGCGACCCGCGCACCGGCGAGACGATCAAGATCCCGGCCGCCAAGGTGCCGAAGTTCCGTTCCGGCAAGCCGCTGAAGGACTCGGTCAACATCTGACCGAGACCCGCCGCCCGCTCGCGGATGGCGACCAGAGATTTGCGTGGGCTCCGTCTCGAGACATCGAGCGGAGCCTTCGCTTTTTCGGCGGTTGGTTGGCGACCCGGCGCTGTGAGCCGCCTTCGCCGGCGACCGGGTGACCAGGGGTCGCGGTCCGGACGCGTCGTCAGACGGCGCGAGCGTTGAGAGCGATGCGATTGCCCTCGCTGTCCTCGATCTCGGCGACGAATCCGGCCGGCCCGATGGCCTTCTTCGGGTAGAGCACCGCGCCGCCGGCGGCGACGGCGCGGACGAGCGTCGTGTCGATGTCGGCGACCGCGAAATAGACGATCACGCCTGTCTTCGAGGGGACGTACACGTCGCCCTTGGCGAGCGCCCCGGTGGCCCCCGTCGCCCCTTCATGAAACGGCAGCAGCGCCATCTCGTAGCCGTCGATCGTCTCGCGTTCGAAATCGAAGCCGAAGACGGCAGAGTAGAACCGGATCGCCCGGTCCATGTCGACGACGGGGATTTCGAAGTAGCCGACCGGGTTGGCCGGCCGGACGGAGGGCGTCACCTGCATCTCCGCTGATCTGAGGTCGCTGGCGGTTCGCCGGAGCTTGCGCCCATCGTGGAGACGCAGCGGAGCCGACCAATACGCCGAAATCCAGGCTAACGCGCCAGCACCCCGGTGAACCGGGCCGATGAGGCGTCGGTTTTGGCCGCCTGCTGCCGGCGGCGCAGGCGAGCGGCGATCTGCTTTGCCGACGCCCGCCTGTCGCAAGCCACCGCCATCATGATAGTGGCTCGGCGCGGCATCGACGTCCGCACCAGCCGGCGCGAGCGGGAGGTACGGCCATGGATCGGAGGCGCCTGTTGCAGACGGTGGCGATGGCACCGCTCGCCATCGCCGGCTTCCCGGACCTGTGGTCGATCGCCCCGGCACGGGCCGCGGCGTCGATGCGGGTCCGTCCCGGGCAGCCGGGCTGGCCGTCCGCGGCAGCGTGGGCGGATCTCGCCCGCAGCACCGGTGGCCGTCTCGTCGCGGTGCAGTCGCCGCTCGCGGCGTGCGTGGCCGATGCGACCGGGTGCGATCGGGTGTTCCCGCATCTCCGCAATCCCTACTTCCTCGGTGACGAGCCGGGCCTGACCCAGACCCTCGGCTGGGTCGACGCCTGGACGTCGCGGCCGAGCGTCTATGCCGTCGCCGCCGAAACGACCGCCGATGTCGTCGCCGCCGTGAACTTCGCCCGCGACAAGAACCTGCGTCTCGTCGTCAAGGGCGGCGGCCACAGCTACCAGGGCACCTCGAACGCCGCCGATTCGCTGCTCGTCTGGACGCGCCGGATGGACGCCATCACCCTCCATGATGGCTTCGTCGGCGCCGGGTGCGAGGGCCGGCAGGCGCCGCGCCCCGCCGTCTCGGTCGGCGCGGGCAGCCTATGGGGCCGCGTCTATGACGTCGTGAGCACGCAGGGGGGCCGCTACGTGCAGGGCGGCGGCTGCATGACCGTCGGCGTCGCCGGCCTCATCCAGAGTGGTGGCTTCGGCAGCTTTTCCAAGCGCTACGGGATGGCGGCCGCGAGCCTGCTCGAAGCGGAGATCGTCACGGCTGACGGGGCGGTGCGGATCGCCAATGCGTGCTCTCATCCCGACCTGTTCTGGGCGCTGAAGGGCGGCGGCGGCGGCAGCCTCGGCGTCGTCACGCGGCTGACGCTCGCCACGCACGACCTGGCGGACTTCGTCGGCGGGGTCTCCGTCAGCGTGCGGGCGCAGTCCGATGACGCCTTTCGCGACCTCGTGGCGGCAACCCTACAGTTCTATGCCGAGGCCCTGTTCAACCCGCACTGGGGCGAGCAGATCGCCTTCCAGCCGGACAACACGGTTGCGATCTCGATGGTGTTCCAGGGCCTCGGACAGGCCGAGGCGGAAGCCGTCTGGAAACCGTTCCTCGATTTCGTGGCCGCCTCGCCGGAGCGGTACGTTCTCGAGGCTGCGCCCCGAATCACTGCGGTGCCGGCGCGGCAGTTCTGGGACCCGGACTACCTGCGGACGCTGCCGAACGTGGTCCTGTCCGATGATCGCCCGGGGGCACCCGCCGACAACGTCTTCTGGACCGGCAACCTCGGCGAGGCCGGCCATGTACTCTACGGCTACCAGTCGGCCTGGATGCCCGCGGACCTCCTCGCCGACGAGCGCAGGGCCGGTCTGGCCGAGGCGCTGTTCTCCGCTTCCCGCCACTGGAGCGTCTCGCTGCACGTCAACAAGGGCCTCGCCGGGGCGCCCCCGGAGGCGATCGCTGCGGCGCGCGAGACGGCGACGCACCCGGCGGTGACGACGGCTTTCGCGCTGCTGATCACGGCGGCGAACGGGCCGCCAGCCTATCCCGGCATCCCCGGCCACGAACCCGATATCGCCACCGCCCGGCAGCAGAGCGAGGCCGTGGCCGCCGCCATGAGCGAGATCCGCCCGCTGCTGCCGACGTTTGCCGCCTATGTCTCCGAGGGCGACTTCTTCGACGCGGAGTGGCGGCAGTCTTTTTGGGGGCCGAACTACGAGCGCCTGCTCGCCGTGAAGGATGCCTACGACCCGGACGGGCTGTTCTTCGTCCATCACGGTGTCGGCAGTGAGCGCTGGAGCGAGGACGGGTTCACGCGGCTGGGCTGAGAGCCTGCCTGAGACTGGCAGGCCCGTGCCCGGACCTTAGGGACCAGCCGTCGCGTCCGTGAGGTTCGCCGCCGCGATGAGCTCGCGGGCGTAGTCCGTCCGGGGCGCCTCGAAGATCGCCTCGGTCGGTCCCGCCTCGACGACCCGGCCGCGCTGCATGACCATGATGCGGTCGGCCAAGGCTCGCACCACCGCGAGGTCGTGGCTGATGAAGACGTAGGAGAGGTCATGCTGCTGCTGCAGGCGGCGCAGCAGCTCGACGATCTGCTTCTGCACGGAGCGGTCGAGCGCCGACGTCGGCTCGTCGAGGACGACGATGCCGGGCCGCAGGATGAGCGCCCGGGCGATGGCGATGCGCTGGCGCTGGCCGCCTGAGAACTCGTGCGGATAGCGGCCGCGGGTGGCGGGGTCGATCTGCACGTCCTCGAGCACCGCGACGGTGAGGCGGTCGCGCTCGGCGGCGGACAATTCGGGGGCGTGGACTCGCAGGCCCTCGCCGACGATGTCGGCCACCGTCATCCGCGGCGACAGCGAACCGAACGGGTCCTGGAAGACGAGCTGGACGCGGCGGCGGAGCGCCCTGAGGGCGCCGGCGTCGAGCGCCGCGAGGTGCTGGCCGAGGATGGTGACGTCACCCGTGTACGGCACCAGGCGCAGCAGCGCGCGGCCGAGGGTCGACTTGCCCGAGCCCGATTCGCCGACGATGCCGATGGTCTCGCCGCGGGCGAGCGTCAGGCTGACGCCCTCGACGGCGCGGATGACGAGGGGGGCGCCGCGGAGGAGCCCGCCGCCGAGCTTGAACTCGACCGCGACGTCCTTCGCCCGCAGCACCTCGGGTGCGCCGGCTGGGGGCGGGGCCTTGCGACCGCGTGGCTCCGCGTCGATCAGCGTGCGCGTGTAGGGGTGCTGCGGGCGCTCGAAGACATCGGCCGTCGGGCCGGTCTCGACCACCTCGCCGTGGCGCATGACGACGACGCGGCCGGCGATGCGGCGGACGAGGCCGAGATCGTGGGAGATGAAGACGATCGCCATGCCGAAGCGGGCCTGCAGGTCCTGCAGCAGGTCGATGATCTGCGCCTGGACGGTGACGTCGAGGGCCGTCGTCGGCTCGTCGGCGATGAGCACGTCGGGCTCGTTGGCGATCGCCATGGCGATCATGACGCGCTGGCGCTGGCCGCCCGAGAGTTCGTGCGGATAGGCGGCGACGCGGCGCTCCGGCTCGGGGATGCCGACGAGGCGGAGGAGGTCGACCGCCTGCGCCCGCGCCGCGGCCCACGTCATCTTGCGGTGCCGGACCAGCGGCTCGGCGATCTGGCTGCCGACCCGGTAGAGCGGGTCGAGGGAGGTCATCGGCTCCTGGAAGATCATGCCGATGCGGGCGCCGCGGATGTCGTTCAGCGCCCGGGACGGCAGGCCGAGGATGTCGCGGCCGCGGTAGCGCACGGCGCCAGTCGCGCGGCCGTTGCGGGCGAGCAGGCCCATCGCCGCCATCATCGCCTGGCTCTTGCCGGAGCCCGATTCGCCGACGATCGCCAGGGTCTCGCCAGCGTCGACCGTCATCGACAGGCCGCGCACGGCCTGAACGGCGCCTTGCGGCGTGGCGAAGGTGACGTGGAGGTCGTCGATCTCCAGCACAGCGGCGGCTGTCGCAAGGGGCGTCGCCTCCGCCATCCTCAGCGGTCCCGCGGGTCGAGGGCGTCGCGCAGGCCGTCGCCGAGGAAATTCAGCGCGAACAGCGTCGAGGTCAGGAAGATCGACGGGAAGATCAGCAGCCAGTTGGCCGACGGGATGTTCTTCGCCCCCTGGGCGATCAGCACGCCCCAGCTCGACAGCGGCTCCTGCACGCCGAGGCCGAGATAGGAGAGGAAGCTCTCGAGGATGATCACCTGCGGCACCAAGAGCGTCATATAGACGGCGACCGGACCCAGCGTGTTCGGGATGACGTGGCGCCAGAGGATTCCGAAGGGCGAGACGCCGAGGGCCTGGGCGGCCTGCACGTACTCCTGGCGGCGGATGGCGAGCGCCTGGCCGCGGACGATGCGGGCCATGTCGAGCCACAGCACGGCACCGACGGCGAGGAACATCAGCATGAAGTTCCGCCCGAGGAACACCACCAGCATGATGACGAGGAAGATGAAGGGCAGCGAGTAGAGCACGTCGACGAAGCGCATCATCGCCTCATCGACGCGGCCGCCGAAGAAGCCGGCGGCAGCGCCGTAGA
>CALRZT010000085.1:0-15190 GCA_943372725.1 Pseudoxanthobacter soli DSM 19599 | reverse complement strand
CGTCCTCGGTCGAGAGGTTGAGTGGCCCGGCGACGTCGCGGTCGATCGCCGCGCGGGCCGCGTCGACGTCGAGCGCGAGACGGCCGCCGAGGAAGTGGCCGGGGTCGAGGTAGCCGAGCGCCAGCGCCGCGTCGGTGACGGTCGGCCGCGTGCCGCCGCGGCCGTAGCAGGCCGGGCCTGGCTCGGCGCCGGCGCTCTCCGGCCCGACGGCGAGAAGCCCGCCGGCATCGACCCGGGCGATCGAGCCGCCGCCGGCGCCGATCCACTTCACCTCCACCGACGGGAAACCGACGAGGTGGCCGCGGAAAGGCGGGCCGATCCACGATTCCGCCGTCCACGGGATCTCGCCGCGGCGCACGAACGAGACGTCGAAGGAGGTGCCGCCGCTGTCGGTGACGATGGCGGTGTCGCGGCCGACGTCGGCGCGGGCATAGGCGCGGCCGGCGAGCGGGGCGAGCGACGGGCCGGAGTTGATGGCGTGGATCGGCGCCGCCGCCAGCATCCCCGTCTCGACGACGCCGCCCTGGGAGGTGACGCCGAGGATGCGGCCGGAAAAGCCGGCGCCCCGCAGCCTTGCGTCGAGGTCGCGCAGGTACGGCCCCATGATCGGCTTCAGCGAGGCGTCGATGCAGGTCGACGAGGCCCGGCGGTACTCGCGCAGGATCGGGTTCAGCTGGTGCGACAGCGTCACCGCGACGTGCGGCAGCCGCTCGGAGAGCCGCTTGCCGACCGCGAGCTCGTGCGCCGGGTTGATGATCGACCACAGCAGCGAGACGCCGACCGCCTCGACCTCCAGCGCCGCCAGCCGGTCGACGATCGCGTCGAGGGCAGCCTCGTCGAGCGGCTTCAGCATCCGTCCGTCGCTCCAGATCCGCTCCGGCACCTCGAAGGTGAGCGAACGCGGCACGTAGGGGTCCGGGAAGGGGCGGGTGTAGTCGAAGAGGTCCGTCCGGCCGCCCTCGCGGAAGAGCAGGATGTCCGGATGGCCGGCGGTGGTGAGGAAGGCCGTCTTCGCCGTCGTGCCGGTGAGGATGGCGTTCAGCGCCCGGGTCGTGGCGTGGATGAAGACGGAGCCGCGGCCGAGGAGGGCGGCGGTATCGGTGCCGAAGCTCTCCGCAGCCCGCGCCACCGCGGCCAGCACGCCGGCGGCGGGATCGCCCGGCGTCGTCGGTGCCTTGAAGCCGTGGAAGCGGCCCTCGTCATCCTCGACCACCAGGTCGCTGAACGTGCCTCCAACATCGACGGCAAATCGCATCGGTGGCCCTTCATGCTCGCGGCGGTGGTAGCCGCGACGGGGGGAAGAGCCGCGACCGACCCGAACGCTAGCCGCGGGCGGAGATGTCGTCAACGATTTGATACGTGGATTTTTGGATACAAAAATGGGGCAGTCGTCATTGGGAGGCGGCAGTGGGCGGTGTGCAGTAGGCTGTGGGCAGTGGGCAGTGGGACGCGTCCCTCCCCTGACAGGGGGAGGGACAGGCGACCGCAGGTCGCCAGGGTGGGGCCCGTCAATCCGGAGTGCGATGCCGGCTCGGGCCGAGCCCGCGATTCACAGGCCCCACCCTGACCGCTGCGCGGTCTGTCCCTCCCCCTGGCAGGGGAGGGACGGGCCAGCACCGCTCCGCCTACCACCCACTCCACCCCCGATTGTGCCCAGCCGCCTCTGCGCCTTCCCGCCGCAATCGGACTCCCCCTTTCCCCAGAATGGCGCTTTCGGCCGGGCCACGTGTCGCCTCCCATGCTTCCACCAGACGCGAGCAATGGGAGACCCCGATGTCCCTTCACCGCCTGCTCACCGGCGCCGCCGCCGCCGCGCTCGCCGCGACCCTCGCGGCCCCGGCTTCGGCCGAGACGCTGCGCCTGCTCACCTGGGGCGGCTATGCGCCCGACGCCGTCATCCAGCTGTTCGAGGAGAAATATCCCGACATCGACGTCGAGGTGACGCTGTCGAACAACGAGGAGATGGTGGCGAAGCTGCGCGCCACCGATGGCTCCGGATTCGATCTCGCCCAGCCGGGCTTCAACCGCGTCGCCGCGGCCCAGAACGAGTTCGACATCTACAAGCCGATGGACCTGTCGAAGATCGACACGGCCCTGTTCGACGCGCAGTTCCTGAAGCGCGCCGCCGACGAAACCACCATCGACGGCAAGGTCTATTCGGTGCCGCACCTGTGGGGCACGTCCGGCCTCGTCGTCGACAAGTCGAAGGCGCCGGAGATCGACGACTGGACCGACCTCTGCGACCCGAAATACAAGGGCAAGACGTCGATGCGGCTCCGCCGCACCATCCTCGTCGGCACCGCCTTCGCCCTCGGCGAGGATCCGTTCGCCGCCTACAAGGACCTGCCCGAGTACCAGCGCATCCTCGACAAGGTCGCCGACTACCTGATCGCCTGCAAGGCGAACGTGAAGGCCTACTGGCAGGGCGGCGACGACCTCTCGGCGATGCTCCTGTCGGGCGAGGTGATCGCTTCGGAGACGTGGGATTCCACCGCCTTCAAGCTGTTCGCCCAGAACCCGAACCTCGTCTACGTGCCGCCGAAGAGCGGCGCCATCGCGTGGATCGACACCTTCACGCTGCCGAAGGGCGGCGAGGCCGACGACGCGGCCTACAAGTGGATCAACTTCGTCATGCAGCCGGAGATCGTCACAATGATGTCGGCGTCGGCCGGCGCCATCGCGGCGGCGAAGGACGGCCGGGCGCTCCTGCCGGCCGACAAGAAGGCCGCCGTCGAGGCCGCCTTCACCGACGCCGACATGGCGAACCTGCGCTTCGCCGCCACCGTGCTGCCGGGCGTCGAGGACCTCGAGGGCAAGGCGCTCGAGAAGATCAAGGCCGCCGCCTCGCAGTAGGTGGCGCACGGCTTCTCCCTTCTCCCGCAGGTCGGGAGAAGGGAGCGGCGACACCGCTTGCCTTCGCGGGCCGGATTGCCGACGCTCCCTTGCCGCGCACGTCGCCGGCGGAACCCGTCGAGCCCGTCCTTTGCGCGTCCTGTTCCTGCACAACAACTTCCCCGGCCAGTATCGCCGGCTCGCGACTGCCCTAAAGGCGGAGCCGGGCTTCGAGCTCGCCTGCGCGACGCTCGCCTCCAACAGGCAGGCGATCGCGATCCGCCGCGCCGACTACACGCCCGCGCGGGAACCGCTCGCTGGTTTGTCCCCGGCGAGCCTGCCGCTCGAGCGCGCGGTGATCACCGGCGAGGCAGCAGCGAGCGCGATGGCGCAGCTGAAGCGGGACGGCTTCGAACCGGACGTCGTCTGCGCCCATTCCGGCTGGGGCCCGTCGCTGTTCGTCAAGGACGTCTTCCCGAAGGCGAAGCTGCTGTCCTACTTCGAATGGTTCTACCGCACCGACGGCGCCGACATCGGCTTTCTGCCGGACCAGCCGGTGACGACGGCCGATCGCTTCCGCACCCGCGGCCGCAACGCCTCGATCCTGATGGACCTCGCCGCGATGGACTGGGGCGTGTGTCCGACGCGCTGGCAGGTCGGCCGCTTCCCCTCGCAGTTCCGCCGCCGCATCACCGTGCTGCACGACGGCGTCGACACCGACTATCTGACGCCCGATCCGGCCGCGACGCTGACGCTGCCCGACGGGCGCGTGCTGAAAGCCGGCGACGAGGTCGTCACCTACGTCGCCCGCGGCATGGAGCCCTATCGCGGGTTTCCGCAGTTCATGGCGGCGGCGGCGAAACTCACGGCCGAGCGCCCGGCGGCGCACGTGATCGTCGTCGGGGCGGACCGCGTCGCCTATGGCCGCAAGCGCACCGATGGGCGGACGTTCAAGGAGGCGGCGCTCGCCGAGCATGCGCTCGACCCGGATCGGGTCCACTTCCTCGGGCTGGTGCCGTTCGAGACGCTGCGCCAAGTGTTCCGCGTCTCGGCGGCGCACGTCTACCTGACGGTGCCGTTCGTGCTGTCGTGGTCGATGCTGGAGGCGATGGCGTGCGGATGCCTGATCGTCGGCTCCGACACGCCGCCGGTGCGCGAGGTGATCGCCGACGGCCGCAACGGGCTGCTCACCGACTTCTTCGATGCCGACCGGCTGGCCGCGCGCCTGTCCGACGTGCTGGCGCGGCCGGAGGCCTTCACTGCGATGCGGGCGAACGCCCGCGCCACCATCCTCGGGCGCTATGCGGCGGCCAACCTCGTGCCGGCGCAGCGCCAGCTCCTCGTCGACGTCGCCACCGGCACACTGCCGGCGGCGACGATCGGGTGAGGCCGCCGAGCCGCTGACGACGGTGCGTCGCCTCAGCCGTGCAGCACGGTCGGCACGCGGCCGGCGGGCGGCGTGTTGCGGCTGCGGCCGGTGCGGACGAGGCCGTCGATGACGGTCATGCCGATGCCCGGCAAATCGCCGAGGCGGATACTGTCGAGAAGGTCCTTGCCGGCGGAGTGCTGAGCCTTGTCCATCAGCACGAAGTCGGCCGAGCGTCCAGCCTCGATCAGCCCGCAGTCGAGCGCCCGCATGCGCGCCGTGTTGCCGGTGGCAAAGCAGATCGCAACCTCCGCCGGCACGTCGCCGAGCGAAGACAGCATCGAAATCATGCGGAGAATGCCAAGCGGCTGCACGCCCGATCCGGCCGGCGCGTCGGTGCCGAGGATGACGCGGCTGAGCTCGCCCATCTCCTTGGCCGTCCTCAGCGTGTAGAGAGCGGCGCGCTCGTTGCCGTTGTGGACGAGCTCGAGGCCGCGCTTGCAGCCCTCGCAGATGCAGCGGATTTCGGCATCGGGCAGCGCCGTGTGGCCGCCGTTGATGTGGCCGACGACGTCGGTGTCGGCCTCCAGCACCACGTCGGCACCGATCAGGCCGGAGCCGGGGATCGATGGGCCGCCGGTGTGGATGGTCGACTGGATGCCGTGCTTGCGCGCCCACGCCACCATCTCGCGGGCGTTGGCGCCGTCCTTGACGCCGCCGAGCCCGACCTCGCCGAGGAGCCGCACGCCGGCGGCCGCGAGCTCCGCGAAGTCCTGCTCCACCATGCCCGGCTCGATCACGGGCGCGCCGGCGTGCAGCTTGACGCCGGAGGGGCGGAAGCCGGCGAAGATGCGCTGGGCGGTGATCGCCATCGCCTTCAGCCCGACGATGTCGCGCGGCCGGCCGGGCATGTGCACCTCGCCGGCGGAGATCATCGTGGTGACGCCGCCGTGCAGGCACGAATCGATCCAGCCGATCTGGTTCTGGCGCGGCGTCCAGTCGCCGGCGACGGGGTGGACGTGGCTGTCGATCAGGCCAGGCGCGAGAGCGGCGCCGCCGGCGTCGACCAAGGTCGTCGCGCCCTCGGTGTCGAGGTCGGCGAAGCGCCCGACCGCGGTGATGCGGCCGTCGACGGCGACGACGGCATCGGCGTCGAGGATCGGGCGCTCGAGGTCGCCCGACAGCACGAGCCCGATGTTGGAGATGACGAGCTTCTGCGGACCGCTCGGTGCGGCCGGCGCGTCGTGGGCCATGCGTGCCTCCTCTGGCGAAGGCGACATTGTTGGCATACGAACGAGCTGCGGGCGAGACCCCGCGCCTGCGACGGAGAGGCGACGTTTTGGCGACGGTGACGGACGAGGCGACGGCGGTCATGACGACGGCGATGGAGAGCGCGGCCGGTGGTGCCGGCTATGTGCTCGACGACCAGGTCGGCTTCCTGTTACGCCAGGTGCAGCAGCGCCACGTGTCGATCTTCGCCCGCCACTTCGGCGACGACATGACGCCGATGCAGTGGGCGGCGCTCGCCAAGCTCGCGGAAGTCGGCGAGTGCTCGCAGAACCTGCTCGGCCGTCACACGGCCATGGACGTCGCCACCATCAAGGGCGTCGCCGAGCGCCTCGCCAAGCGCGGCCTGACGGCGACGCGGCCGGACCCGGAAGACCGCCGGCGGCTGCTGATCTCGCTGTCGGCCGAGGGCGCCGCGCTCTACGCCGAACTCGCGCCGGTGGCGGCGCGGGTCTCCGAGGAGACGCTCGCGCCGTTGTCGTCCGACGAGCGCGCCACGCTGGCGCGGCTGCTGACGGCGCTCCGGTAAGGCTCCGAAGCGCCGTCGAGGTCAGACGGCGAGGCCGTCGAGGAAGCGCTTCGCCAGCGCCGCGTCGGCCTGGGTCAGGCCGTGGCCGGTCGGCAGCGTCTCGTGGCCGACGACGGCGCCGGCCTCGGTCAGCTGGCGCGCCAGCCGGCCGGCGTTCTCGGCCGGGATGATCGGGTCGGACGAACCCGACAGGATCAGCACCGGCTTGCCCGACAGATCCGCCACGGGCGGCTTGGCGAGCGGCACCATCGCGCGGATCAGCACCGCGCCGGTGAGCGCCTCTGGCCGGAGCTGCAGCACGGCGGCGGCGATGTTCGCACCGTTCGAGAAGCCGACGGCGACCGGCGCTGCGAGCCCGTAGGCGTCGCGGGCTTCCGCCACGAAGTCGGCGAGCGCGTTCGCCTGCTTCACCACGTCGGCCTCGTCGAAGACGCCCTCGGCGAGGCGGCGGAAGAAGCGCGGCATGCCGTGCTCCAGCACCTTGCCGCGCGGCGACAGCAGCGCGGCGCCGGGCGCGATCATCCGGCCGAGCGGCAGGAGGTCGTCCTCGTCACCGCCGGTGCCGTGCAGCAGCAGCAGCGGCGGGCGACCGGTCGCGGTCGCGGGCTCGTAGCGGTGGGTGAAGGAGAGGGTGGTCGCGGTGGCCATGATGGACCTCCAGGAGAACTAGCCGGCAAGACGTGCCGGACGTTGGCAACCGAAGACGCCCCGTCCGGTCGTTTCGACTGGACAGGACGTCGAGGAGGTTCCGGCGGCGGCGCGCGTGCCGCCGCCGGGTCGTTAGTTCAGGCGGCTTCCGTGAGGTTCGGCAGCACCGCCACGATCTCGCAGCGGCGCTTCTCGAGGAAGCGCGGCAGCTTCAGCGCCTGGCCGAGGCTCGCCGCCGGCTCGTCGACGGCAAAGCCCGGGACGTCGGTGGCGATCTCGAACAGGATGCCGCCGGGCTCGCGGAAGTAGACCGAGCGGAAGTAGTCGCGGTTCTTCTGCTCCGTCGTGCGGATGCGGTGGTTCTCCGCGAGCTTCTTCACCATCTCCGCCTGTCCGGCGTCGTCGGCGGCGCGGAAGGCGACGTGGTGCACCGAGCCGCCGCCCATGCGGGCGGGCAGGAAGCCGCCGGCGCCGTGCACGTCGACGATGCCGCCGACCTCCGTGCCCTCGACCTTGTAGCGCACGATGGTGTCCTCCCGGCCGACCTCGGCGAAGCCGAAGACGTCGGTCAGGATCGCACCCGTCGGCGCCGCGTCGGCCACCAGCAGGCGGACGGCGTGGAAGCCGCGGATCGCCGCTTCCGCCGGCACGTCGCTGCCGCCCCAGGCGGACTCGGCCTCGGCGCCGGGAACACCGACGACCGACAGCCGCATGCCGTCGGGGTCGCGGAAGGCGAGCACCGTCTCGCCGAGGCGCTTCACCGGGGCCTCGTGCGGCACGCCCTTCTCGACGAACCGGTGCGTCCAGTAGCCGATCGAGGCCTCGGGAACGCGGAAGGCGGTCTCGGAGGTCTCGCCGACACCGAGGCGACCGGGCGCGACGTGATCCCACGGGAAGAAGGTGAGGATCGTGCCGGGGTTGCCGGCCTCGTCGCCGAAATAGAAGTGATAGGTGCCCGGATCGTCGAAGTTCACGGTCTTCTTCACGAACCGCAGCCCGAGGGTGCGGGTGTAGAAGTCGAGATTGCGGCGGGCCGGGCCGGCGATCGCCGTGACGTGATGA
Organism: Pseudoxanthobacter soli DSM 19599; assembly: GCA_943372725.1. GTDB lineage: Bacteria > Pseudomonadota > Alphaproteobacteria > Rhizobiales > Segnochrobactraceae > CAMDHY01. The sequence goes on along the minus strand of CALRZT010000085.1, from coordinate 7,466 downwards.
ATGCCGTTGCGGGTCATCGGGGTTACTCCCTCGCAGCGCACCTCGGCGCCGCTTCGTGGACAACAGATAGACCGATCGGCGGGGAGTGCCAGCGGGAAGCGATTGCATTCGTGCAATGAGCATGTTGCAGTGGTGCGCAAGCGTCGGCGAAAGTGCAGTGAAAGGCAATGTCTGCGTTGTCATCCCGGACAAGCGAGGCGCAGCCGAGCGCCGATCCGGGACCCGGCGCAAGAATGCGCGCCGGAGGCGCGGCTCAAGCGTCGCGCTTCGCGCGACTAGTTTTCCGCTGGGTCCCGGCTCGCTCCGCGTTGCTTCGCGTCCGGGATGACGCCGAGAGGTGGATGATGATGCAGCAGCCAAGCGCCGCACCCACGGCCGACCTAGCGTCCGCCCTCTCCGCCCTGTCGTGGGACGACCTGCGCGTCGTCGCGGCGGTGGCCGAGGCGGGGTCGCTGCCGGCGGCGGCCCTCCGGCTCGGGCTCGACCATTCCACCGTGTTCCGAAGGCTCGGGCGCATCGAGCAGGCGCTCGGGCTCGCTCTGTTCGAGCGGCGACGCGAGGGCTATGCGGCGACGCCGGCGGGCGAGGAGGTGGTGGCGCTCGCCCGTCGGCTCGACGAGGACGTCACCGCGGTGACGCGCCGCCTTGCCGGGCGGGCGCCGACACCGTCGGGCGAGGTGCGGGTGACGACGGCCGACTCGCTGCTCGTCCACCTGATGACGCCGCTGTTCGCCCGCTTCCGCGCCCGGTGTCCCGAGGTGCGGCTCGACGTCGTCGTTGCCAACCAGTCGCTGAACCTCTCGAAGCGCGATGCCGACGTGGCGATCCGCGCCGGCGACGACCCGCCGCCGACCCTCGTCGGCCGCCGCGTCGCCCGCATCGCCTGGGCGCTCTACGGCCGGCGCGACGATCTCGACCGCGACGGAACCCTCGACCCGTCGGCGGCAGACGACGGCTCCGCCATGGACGCCCGCCGCCTGTGGGTCGCCCTCGGCGACGATCTTTCGGCGATGAAGGTCGCGCGCTTCCCGGCCGAGACGGTGCCGCCGCGGCGCGTCGTCTACCGGACGAACTCGGTGCTGGCGCTCGCCGAGGCGGTGGAGGCGGGCATCGGCATCGGCCACCTGCCGTGCTTCGTCGGCGACGTGCGGCCGGATCTCGTACGGCTGGCGGCGCCGGAGCCGCGCTTTTCGGCCGACCTCTGGCTGCTCACCCATCCCGATCTCAGGAAGGCTGCGCGGGTGAGGGCGCTGCTCGATTTCCTCGCCGAGGAGATCGCCCGCCACAAGCCGCTGATCGAGGGCGACCTCATCGCCGGCCAGACCGGGAACAATCGCTCCGCAGGGTGACGGTCACGCGAATGTCGTCGCGGTTATGGAAAAGTTCTTGCATGATGTCCCCGCGCGGCCGGCCGGTGAACCGTCCGTGCGGGATCGGCGAGCCTCGCCGTGCCGGGGGAAACGGCGACGGGTGAGGCGCGGCGTATGCGGGATCGAAGCGTTTTCCGGGCGATCGTCGGCCTCTGGCCGCTGTGCGCCGCTTTCGTGTGGGTCGCCTCGGGAGCGCCGGTGGCAGCGCAGGGCGGCGCGCCGCCGACGGTGACGGTGGCAAAGCCCGTCAGCCGCGAGATCGTCGAGGACGACGAGTTCGTCGGCCGCTTCCAGGCGGTCGACGAGGTGGCGGTGCGCTCGCGGGTGGGCGGCTATCTCGCCTCGGTCCACTTCACCGATGGGCAACTGGTGAAGGAGGGCGACCTCCTCTTCACCATCGACCAGCGGCCGTTCGAGACGGCCCTCAACCAGGCGAAGTCGGAGCTCGTCGTCGCCAACACGCTGGTCGACTTCACCAAGGCGCAGTTCGAGCGCGCCGAGACGCTGGTGGCGCGCGGCTCGATCCCGCAGTCGACGCTCGACGACCGCCGGCGCGAGTTTTTCGCCGCCCAGGCCCGCGTCGACGGCGCCACGGCGGCGCAGGCGCGCGCCCAGCTGGACATGGAGTATACCGAGATCCGCGCGCCCCTCGCCGGCCGCATCGATCGCCGCCGGGTCTCGGTCGGCAACCTCGTCAACGCCGACGACACCGTGCTGACGACGATCGTCTCCCTCGATCCGATCCAGTTCTACTTCGACATCGACGAGCGCCGCTTCCTCGACTACCAGCGCGACGCCCGCCAGCGCGGCGGCAGCCTGCAGGAGGGCGCCGGCGGCCTCGACGTCTCGGTGCGGGTCGCCGACGACGCCCAGTCGGCCTTCAAGGGAAAGCTCGACTTCGCGGAGAACCGCATCGACAACGAGACCGGCACGATGCGGGTGCGGGCCCTGTTCCCCAATCCCGACTTCACGCTGCAGCCCGGCCTGTTCGGCCGCATCAACGTGCCGGGCTCGCTGCCGCATCCGGGCATTCTCGTGCCCGACGAAGCGATCGGCGTCGACCAGGACCGGCGCATCGTCTACGTCGTAGCCGAGGATGGCACGGTGTCGGCGAAGCCGGTCAGGCCGGGGCCGCGCATCTATGGCTACCGCGTCATCCGCGAGGGCCTCGACGGCACCGAGACGGTGGTGATCAACGGGCTGATGCGGGTGCGCCCCGGCGCCAAGGTGACGCCGGAGCTCGTGACGCTGCCGCCCGACCGGTCGGCTCCCATCGGGTCGACGCTGCCACCCGCGCGGGCGGAGACCGCCGCCGAGCCGGACGCCGGCCAATGAGGTTCTCTCACTTCTTCGTCGACCGTCCGATCTTCGCGACGGTGCTGGCGCTCCTGTTCCTCATCGTCGGCGGCATCGCCTACACGCAGCTGTCGGTCGCGCAGTATCCGGAGATCGCGCCGCCGACGGTGGTGGTGCGCGCCACCTATCCGGGCGCCGACGCCGAAACGGTGGCGGCGACAGTGGCGACGCCGCTCGAGCAGGAGATCAACGGCGTCGAGGACATGCTCTACATGTCCTCCTACTCGACCAGCGACGGGGCGATGGCGCTGACCATCACCTTCCGCCTCGGCACCGACCTCGACCAAGCGCAGGTGCTGGTGCAGAACCGCGTGGCGATCGCCGAGGCGCGGCTGCCGGAGGAGGTGCGCCGGCTCGGCGTCACCACGGTGAAGAGCTCGCCCGACCTGATGATGGTCGTGCACATGCTGTCGCCGGACGACCGCTACGACCAGCTCTATGTCTCGAACTACGCCCGCTCGCGGGTGCGCGACGTGCTCTTGCGCCTCGACGGCGTCGGCGACCTCATCATCTTCGGCGAGCGCCAGTATTCCCTGCGCGTCTGGCTCGATCCGGAGAAGCTGTCGGCCTACGGCATGACCGGGGCGGACGTGGTGCAGGCGCTGCGCGACCAGAACGTCCAGGTCACCGGCGGCCAGATCGGCGGACCGCCGACGGAGGCGGAGAATGCCTTCACCTACACGGTCACCACGCAGGGGCGCTTCGACGACGCCCGCCAGTTCCGCTACGTCATCGTCAAGGCCGGCGAGGACGGCCGTCTGATCGAGCTGCAGGACGTCGCCCGCATCGAGCTCGGCGCCCAGGACTACGTCACCAACAGCTATCTCGACGGCAAGCCGGCGGTGGCGCTCGCCATCTTCCAGCGGCCGGGGACAAACGCGCTCGCCGCCGCCGACGAGATCCAGGCGGCGATGCAGCGCCTGTCGGCCGACTTCCCGCCGGGGCTCGCCTACCAGGTCGTCTACAACCCGACCGAGTTCATCTCGGAATCGATCAACGAGGTCTACAAGACGATCATCGAGGCGGTGATCCTCGTCGTCATCGTCATCATCGTCTTCCTGCAGTCGTGGCGCTCGTCGATCATCCCGATCGTCGCGATCCCGGTGTCCCTGATCGGCACCTTCGCGCTGATGCTGGCGTTCGGCTTCTCGCTCAACATGCTGACGCTGTTCGGGCTGGTGCTGGCGATCGGCATCGTCGTCGACGACGCGATCGTCGTGGTGGAGAACGTCGAGCGCAACATCCAGATGGGGCTGTCGCCACGGCAGGCCTCGCACCGGACGATGGACGAGGTGGGAACCGCCGTCATCGCCATCTCGCTGGTGCTGATTGCGGTGTTCGTGCCGACGGCCTTCATCCCCGGCATCTCCGGCCAGTTCTACCTGCAGTTCGCCGTGACGATCGCAGTGGCGACGGCCATCTCGGCGTTCAACTCGCTCACGCTGTCGCCGGCGCTCGCGGCCCTGCTCCTGAAGCCGCACAGCCACCAGCCACCACGCTTCTTCCTGGCGCGGGCCGGCAACGCGCTGGCGAACGGCTTCAACCGCGGCTTCGACAAGCTCGCCAACGGCTACGCGTGGGTTGTGCGCGGCCTCGTCGCCACGAAGTTCGCGCTCGCGGCGATGATCCTGATCTTCGCCGGCCTCCTGTGGGCGACGGTCCACATGCTGGAGACGGTGCCGCGGGGCTTCATCCCGACGCTCGACCAGGGCTACGCCATCGTCGTCATCCAGCTGCCCGAGGGCGCCTCGCTGTCGCGCACCGACGCGGTGGTGCAGCGCGCCTCGCAGATCATGCAGGAGACGCCCGGCGTCGCCCACGCCGTCGCCTTCGCCGGCTTCTCGGGCGCCACCTTCACCAACGCCACCAACGCCGGCGTCATCTTCGCGAGCTTCGAGAGCTTCGAGGAGCGGCTGCCGCAGGGACACTCGGCGAACGCCATCATCGGCGACCTGTTCGGCCGGATGCAGGCGATCCAGGAGGCGTTCATCATCGCCGTGCCGCCGCCGCCGATCCGCGGCATCGGCAATGCCGGCGGCTTCCGCCTGCAGATCCAGGAGCGCGATACCGCCGACGTGCGGCGCATCCTCGAGGTGGCGAACAATCTCATCGCCACCGCCAACCAGACGCCAGGCCTGACCGGCGTCTACACGACCTTCTCGGCATCGAGCCCGCAGCTCTTCCTCGAGATCGACCGCGACAAGGCGCGGGTGCTGAACGTGCCGATCCCCAACATCTTCGAGACGCTGGCGATCAACCTCGGTACCTCCTACGTCAACGACTTCAACGCCTTCGGGCGCGTCTACCAGGTGCGGGCGCAGGCCGACGAAGAGTACCGGCAGGACCGCGAGGACATTCTCCGCCTGAAGGTGCGCTCGGCGACCGGGGCGCTGGTGCCGCTCGGCACCCTCGTCGAGATCCGCGACGTCGCCGGCCCGTCGCTGGTGCAGCGCTACAACATGTACGCATCGGTCCCGGTGCAGGGGAACGCGGCGCCGGGCACGTCGAGCGGCGCGGCGCTCGACACCGTCGAGCGGCTCGCGACCGAGACGCTGCCGGCCGGCACCTCGTTCGAGTGGACGGAGCTCGCCTTCCAGGAGCGGCAGGCGGGCGACGTGGCGGCGTTCATCTTTGCCCTGTCGGTGCTGTTCGTCTTCCTGGCGCTCGCCGCCCAGTACGAAAGCTGGGTGCTGCCGCTGGCGATCGTGCTGATCGTGCCGCTCGGGGTGCTGGCGGCGCTGGTCGGCGTCGCCTGGCGCGGGCTCGACAACAACATCCTGACCCAGATCGGCCTCATCGTGCTCGTCGGCCTCGCCGCCAAGAACGCCATCCTGATCGTCGAGTTCGCCCGCCAGTCTGAGGATCGCGGCGAGAGCCCGGTCGACGCGGCGGTGGAGGCGTGCCGGCTGAGACTCCGGCCGATCCTGATGACGGCGTTCGCCTTCATTCTCGGCGTCGTGCCGCTGATGATCGCGAGCGGGCCGGGCGCCGAGATGCGGCAGTCGCTCGGCACGGCGGTGTTTTCCGGCATGCTCGGCGTCACCTTCTTCGGGCTGTTCCTCACGCCGGTGTTCTATGTGACGCTGCGCTCGCTGATCCCGCGGCGGAAACCGGCGCCGGTGGAGCCGGCCGCGGCGATCGAACACGAGATCTGAGGGCGGCCGCGCGCCTCCCTCGACGTTGGCGAGGGAGCGTTGGGGATGGGTGTCGGCATCGTCCGCCGCTGGTTGGCGGCCTTTCTGTTCGTGGCGCTGGCGGCCGCGCCGCTGGCTCAGCAACCGGCGTGGGCTCAATCCGACGCGCCGGCCGACCCGCTGCCGTCCTGGAACGAGGGGGCCACCAAGGCGGCGATCCTGAACTTCGTAGCCGAGGCCGTGCGCGAGGGCGGGCCCGGCTACGTGCCGCCGGCGGAGCGCATCGCCACCTTCGACAACGACGGCACGCTGTGGTCGGAGCAGCCGGTCTATTTCCAGGCCGAGTTCGCCTTCGACCGCGTGCGGACGCTCGCGCCGCAGCACCCGGAGTGGGCGACGACCGAGCCGTTCAAGTCGATCCTCACGGGTGACCGCACCGTGCTGGCCGACCTCGGCGAGCAGGCCTTCACCGACCTCCTCGCCGCCACCCACGCCGGCATGACGGTCGAGGACTTCGAGGGCCAGGTGAAGCACTGGCTGGCGACGGCGCGCCACCCGCGCTTCGACAGGCCCTACAGCGAGCTGATCTACCAGCCGATGCTGGAGCTGCTCGTGCACCTCCGGGCGAACGGCTTCAAGACCTACATCGTCTCCGGCGGCGGGCTCGACTTCATGCGCGCCTTTGCGGAGGCCACCTACGGCATCCCGCCGGAACAGGTGATCGGCTCGACGGTGGTGACGGAGTTCCGCCTCGAGGGTGAGACGCCGGCGATCATCCGGCTGCCGGAGGTGGACTTCATCGACGACGGTCCCGGCAAGGCGGTGGGCATCCAGCGCGTCATCGGGCGGCGGCCGGTGTTCGCCGCCGGAAATTCCGACGGCGACCTCCAGATGCTGCAATGGACGACGATGGAGGCGGGCGCGCGCTTCGGGCTGATCGTCCACCACACCGATGCGGTGCGGGAATGGGCCTACGACGCCCCGTCGGTGGTCGGCCAGCTGAAGGAGGCGCTGTTGCAGGCGCCCGAGCGTGGCTGGACGGTGGTCGACATGAAGGCCGACTGGAAGGTGATCTACCCGTTCGAGCTGAAGTGATGGATCGCGATCGCGTGTCGGCGGGCTGACGGCGGCCCGGAGCCTGGGCCGCCGTCGTCTCGTTGCATCCGCGAGGTCGTGGTCAGGCGGGCTTCGCCGGTGTTGCCGGCCCGGCCGCCTCGATGCGGGCGCGCCGCCGCGTCCGCCAGTCGCCGAGGAAGAGCAGGATCGGCGCGGCGATGAACACCGACGACGACGCGGCGATCACGATGCCGAACACCATCGGCACGGCGAAGCTCTCGACCGCGCTGCCGCCCCAGATCGCCATCGGCAACAGCGCCAGGAAGGCGGTGATCGAGGTGTAGAGCGAGCGGGCGAGCGTCTGGTTGATCGACAGGTCGATCATGTCGCGCAGGCTCATCTGCTTGTAGAGCCGCATGTTTTCTCGCATGCGGTCGTAGACGACGACCTTGTCGTTCACCGAGTAGCCGATCAGCGTGAGGAGCGCGGCGATGGCGGTGAGGTTGAAGTCGATGCCGGTGAGGGCGAAGAAGCCGACCGTCTTCGTCAC
>CALRZT010000084.1:0-15239 GCA_943372725.1 Pseudoxanthobacter soli DSM 19599 | reverse complement strand
TCGGCAGCTATCCCCTGGTCGCCCCATCCGCCGACGGCTCGCGCCCCGAGGGGCCGGTGGTCGCGGGCGTGCGGCCGCACGATCTCGTCGTGCGGGCCGACGTCGCCGGGGCCGAGGGGGTTGCGGCCACCGTGATCGGACGCCATTTCCTCGGAGGAGCCGATCACCTCGACCTCGCCGTACAGGGGGTGGAGGGGACGGTGTGGGCGAGGGTACCGGCGCCGAGCCGCCACCGCGAGGGTGAGCGGGTCCGGGTCAGCGTCGACGGAGGCCGGGTGCTGGTGTTCGCGGCGTGAGCGGACGCGGCGCCGGCCGGACGGCAGCGGCATACGGCCGCGCAGATCGAGGGCGGGCTTGTTGCGGCGCCGGTCGCTTTGCTGCAATAGTCCCGCGGAAAGACGGTCCCTCGGGGCCGATATCCGACGAGGAGTAGCCGCACATGGGTGCGTTCAGTTTCTGGCACATTCTCATCGTCGCGGCGGTGGTGATCCTGTTGTTCGGCCGCGGCAAGATCTCCGAGCTGATGGGCGACGTCGCCAAGGGCATCAAGAGCTTCAAGAAGGGCTTGTCCGACGACGAGGCCGCCGCTGCCGCGCCGCCGCCGGCGACGCCGCCGCGCGCCATCGACCACGAGCCGGTGGAGCCGGTGCGCGTCGAGAAGGCCGAGGAGCGTTCGAAGGTCGGCTGAACGCCGTCCTTTGACCGAGGCATCCCGTTGACCGTCTTCTCGCCGGCCGCTCGCGGCCGACTCGCCCGCGCCCGGCACCCATTGCATGTTTGAGATCGGTTGGAGCGAACTGCTCGTGATCGCCGTCGTGGCGATCATCGTCGTCGGCCCGAAGGAGCTGCCGCGCATGCTGCGGACCTTCGGCGGCATGCTCGGCAAGATGCGGCGCATGGCCGGCGAGTTCCAGACGCAGTTCAACGACGTGCTGCGCGAGGCGGAGCGCCAGGCCGATCTCGACGACGTCAAGAAGCAGGTGGAATCGGCGCGCAAGTTCGATCCGCTGAAGGACGTGCGCGAGAGCCTCACCAACGCCGTCTCGACCCCGGCCACGCCGGCGCCGACGCCGACGAGCCCGATCCCCGCGGAGACCTTGACCGCGCCGACGACGTCCGCGCCGGCCGTGCCCGCGCCGATGATGCCGGCGGCAGCCTCGATCGCCCCCGTCGCCGCCGAGACGGCCGCGCCCGGGCTGGATACCGTCCCCGTCGCTTCGGCCACTCCGGCCACTGTGCTGCCTGCGGCCGTGGCCGCGCCCGCCGCTCCCGTCACGACGCCTGACGCCGTTCCCGCCGCGCCGGTCGAAGCCGCTCCGGCGGGTCCGGCGACGGCGACCGCCGAGCCAGAGGCCCCCAAGCCCGTTTCCGGCGGAGGAGCCACATGACGACCCCCGAGGACGAGGACGAGATCGAGGCCTCGCGCGCTCCGCTGATCGAGCATCTGGTCGAGCTGCGCTCGCGCCTGATCAAGACGGTGGTGGCGATCCTCGTCGCCTTCATCGTCTGCTTCTATTTCGCCACCGACGTCTTCAACATCCTGATCATTCCCTACGAGAACGCCGTCGGCGACACCAAGCCGATCGAGATGATCTACACGGCGCCGCAGGAATATTTCTTCACGCAGCTGAAGCTGGCGCTGTTCGGGGCGCTGTTCATCGCGTTTCCGGTGATCGCCAGCCAGATCTACATGTTCGTGGCGCCGGGGCTCTACCGCAACGAACGCAAGGCGTTCCTGCCGTTCCTGGTGGCGACGCCGGTGCTGTTCCTGATCGGCGCATCGCTGGTGTTCTTTTTCGTGATGCCGGTGGCGCTCGCCTTCTTCCTGTCGATGGAGCAGCACGGCGGCGCCGGCGAGGCCTCGATCATCCTGCTGCCGCGAGTGAGCGAATATCTCGGCCTGATCATGGTGCTGATCTTCGCCTTCGGCATGGTGTTCCAGCTGCCGGTGATCCTGACCCTGCTCGGCCGGGCGGGCATGGTCACGGCGGCGGGCCTGCGCCAGAAGCGGCGCTGGGCGATCGTCATCGCCTTCATCGTCGCGGCGGTGCTGACGCCGCCCGATCCGATCAGCCAGATCTCCCTTGCGATACCGGCAATGCTTCTCTACGAAATCTCGATCCTGGCGGTCCGGCAGATCGAGCGATCGCGCGAGAAGGCCGAGCAGGCGCGCAACGCCGCCGCCTGATTCGCCTGCGACCATCGCCGCGCCTTCTGTCCCGCCGGTCGGCCGCTCGCCGCCGGCCTCCGGAGTTCTTCCGATGCTCGACGTCCGCTGGATCCGTGAGGAGCCCGCCGCGCTCGACCGTGCGCTCGGCCGCCGGCGCGCCGAGCCGCGTGCGGACGAGATCCTCGCCCTCGACGAGCGCCGCCGCACGCTGATCGCCTCGCTGCAGGCGATGCAGGAGCGCCGCAACGCCGCCTCCAAGGAGATCGGCGCGGCGAAGGCGGCCAAGGACGAGGCGCGCGCCGCCGCCCTGATGGCCGAGGTGACCGAGCTCAAGACGCGGATGCCGGAGGACGAGGTGGCGCTGAAGGCGGCGGAGGCGGCGCTCGACGCCGTCCTCGCCGAATTGCCGAACGTTCCACTCGACGAGGTGCCCGAGGGTACCGACGAGAAGGACAACCTGGAGCTCCGCCAGGTGGGTGCGCGGCCGGCTTTCGACTTCACGCCGCGCCAGCACTTCGAAATCGGCGAAGCCCTCGGCCTGATGGACTTCGAGGCCGCGTCGAAGCTCTCCGGCGCCCGCTTCGTCGTGCTGAAGGGCGCGCTCGCCCGACTCGAGCGGGCGCTCGGCCAGTTCATGCTCGACCTGCACACCGACCACCACGGCTACACGGAGGTGCAGCCGCCGCTGCTCGTCAAGGACGCGGCGCTGTTCGGGACGGCGCAGCTGCCGAAGTTCGCCGAGGACCAGTTCCGCACCACCGGCGAGTTCTGGCTGATCCCGACCGCCGAGGTGCCGCTGACCAACCTCGTGCGCGAGCAGATCCTCGACGAGGCGGCGCTGCCGCTGCGCTTCACGGCGCTGACGCCGTGCTTCCGCTCGGAAGCGGGATCGGCCGGGCGCGACACCCGCGGCATGCTGCGCCAGCACCAGTTCGACAAGGTCGAGATGGTGTCGATCACGACGCCGGAGACCTCGATCGAGGAACACGAGCGGATGACCGGCTGCGCCGAGGCGGTGCTGAAGGCGCTCGGGCTGCCCTACCGCGTCGTCGTGCTGTGCACCGGCGACATGGGCTTCGCCTCGCAGAAGACCTACGACATCGAGGTCTGGCTGCCGGGGCAGGACACCTTCCGCGAGATCTCCTCCTGCTCGGTCTGCGGCGACTTCCAGGCGCGGCGGATGAACGCCCGCTATCGTCCGGCGGAGGGCAAGGGGCCGCGCTACGTCCACACCCTCAACGGGTCGGGCATCGCTGTGGGCCGCGCATTGATCGCGGTGATGGAGAACTACCAGACCGCCGACGGCGCCGTCATCGTGCCGGAGGTGTTGAGGCCGTACATGGGCGGCATCACCAGGATCGAACGGGCGGCCTGATGCGCATCCTCATCACCAACGACGACGGCATCCACGCGCCGGGACTGAAGACGCTCGAGACGATCGCCCGGGCGCTCTCCGACGACGTCTGGGTGGTGGCGCCGGAGACCGACCAGTCGGGCTCGGCGCACTCGCTGACGCTGTCCGACCCCTTGCGGGTGCGCGAGGTGACGACGCAGCACTATGCGGTGCGCGGCACGCCGACCGATTGCGTCATCATGGCGATCAAGAACCTGTTGCCGAGCCCGCCGGACCTGGTGCTGTCCGGCGTCAACCGCGGCCAGAACCTCGCCGAGGACGTCACCTATTCGGGCACGATCGCCGGGGCGATGGAGGGCACGCTGCTCGGCGTCCGCTCGATCGCGCTGTCGCAGGCCTATTCGGCGGCGACGCGCGGCCAGCCGCGCTACGAGACGGCGGAGGCGCTCGGGCCGGAACTCGTCGATCGGCTGGCGAAGATCGAGGTGCCGGCGGGCACGCTGTTCAACGTCAACTTCCCCGACCGCACGCCGGACGGCGTCACCGGCGTGGCGGTGACGACGCAGGGACGGCGCGACCAGGAACTGCTCTCGATCGACGCCCGCATGGACGGGCGCGGCTTCCCCTACTACTGGATCGTCTTCGGCCGCTCGCCCTTCGAGACGGTCGAGGGCTCGGACCTGCGCGCCATCGCCGAGGGCAAGATTTCGGTGACGCCGCTCCGGCTCGACCTGACGGCCCACGAACTGCGGGCCACGCTCGCCGCCGCGATCGAGCGGTGAGGCGGCGATGGCCGGGCGCGACGACGGCGGCAGCGGCGACGGGGACGAGGACCGCGACCGCATTTCCCGCGCCGGCTTCACCCTCGGCCTGAGGCGGCACGGCATCCGCGACCTGCGCGTGCTGTCGGCGATGGAGCAGGTGCCGCGCAAGCTGTTCCTGCCGGCGCACCTGCACCCCGACGCCTACACCGACCGGGCGCTGCCGATCGAGTGCGGCCAGACGATCTCGCAGCCCTCGCTGGTGGCGATGATGACGGAGGCGCTCGGCGTCCAGCCGGGCGACCGCGTGCTCGAGGTCGGCACCGGCTCGGGCTACCAGGCGGCGGTGCTGTCGAAGCTCTGCCGCGAGGTCTACACCATCGAGCGCTTCCGCTCGCTGTTGTCGCTCGCCGAGGAGCGCTTCGCGGCACTCCGGCTCGGCAACGTCATGACCAAGCTCGACGACGGGGCGCTCGGCTGGCCGGAGAAGGCGCCGTTCGACCGCATCGTCGTCACCGCCGCGGCGGTGGAGCTGCCCGAGGCACTCGTCGCGCAGTTGAAGATCGGCGGCGTCATGGTGGTGCCGGTCGGCCCGGCGGGCAGCGTCCAGACGCTCCTCAAGATCGTCCGCACCTCCGAGGGCTATACGCCAACGGCGCTCGCCGAGGTGCGCTTCGTGCCGATGGTGGCGGGCGTCGCCAGCCGGCTTTGACGGTCAATTCTGGAAAAGTTGCTGTTCCGCCATCGCCATTAAGCCTTCGTCAACGCTGATTCCGTCTACTCGTCCTCGGAGTTTTCGGCCTTCGACGGGTAGGTGCCATGCAGCGCGGAACTGAGATTCGGCGATCGGGGAACATCCTCCGCATGTCGGCGGCAATCCTCGCGGCGGCCGGCGTGGCCGGGTGTTCCGGCGATTTCTCGCGGCTGTCGATGGGGCCGATGTTCACCGCCTCCACCGACAACCAGCGCGCCGTGATGGGGGCGAGCCCCGAACAGGACATCGTCACCGGCTCGGTGCCCTCCGGCACAGTCCAGACGACGGCGCTCGCACCGCCCGCCGGCGCCCACGTCGCGTCCGCGACGGTCCCGGCCCGCCAGTACCGCGGCTGGACGACGATGGGCGGCACCACCGTCACGGTCGCCGCCGGCGACACCGCCTCGACGCTGTCGCGCCGCTACGGCGTGCCCGAGGAGGCGCTGCTCGCCACCAACGGCATGACGAACCCCGAGCAGATCGTGCCCGGCCGCCACGTCGTCATCCCGGTGTTCTCTTCGGGCGGGGCGGCCGTCGCCACGGCCCCTGCCGCCGGCGGCATGCCGGCGACGCACAAGGTGGTGGCCGGCGACACGCTGCTGTCGATCGCCCGCCAGTACGGCGTGCCGGCGTCCTCGATCGCCCAGGCGAACAGCCTGCCGGACAACGGCATCGTCAAGCTCGGCCAGACGCTGCGCATCCCCGGCGCGACCGCATCCAACACCCGCGTCGCGGCCCTGCCGACCGCCAACGACGCAATGCCGGCGAAGGCGCCGGAGGTGAAGCCGGTGACGCCAGCCCCGGTCGCCGCCGGCACGCCGCCGACGACCCTCGACGCCCAGGCGCAGGCGCCGGCCGCCCCGGCACCGACCCAGGTCGCCTCGCTGCCGGCGCTCGCCGGCCAGGCCGGTGCGACCGCCACCGACGCAGCCGCCGCCCCGGCGGCCGAGGAGACGCCCGAAGAGGCGGGCTCCGGCTTCCGCTGGCCGGCGCGCGGCCGCATCGTCGCCGGCTTCGGCCGCCGCCCGAACGGCGAGCAGAACGACGGCATCAACATCGCGCTGCCCGAGGGGACGCCGATCAAGGCGGCCGAGTCGGGCACCGTCATCTATGCCGGCAACGAGCTCACCGGCTTCGGCAACCTCGTGCTCGTCCGCCATGCCGACGGCTGGGTGACCGCCTACGCCCACGCCAAGGAGATAACCGTGGCGCGCGGCGCCGAGGTCCGGCGCGGGCAGGTGATCGGCACGGTCGGCGCCACCGGCGCCGTCAACCAGCCGCAGCTGCACTTCGAACTGCGCAAGGGCTCGACCCCGGTCGACCCGCTGCCGCACCTCTCGGGTGCGTGAGGGCCGCGCCCTTCGATGGACGACCCCATCCACAGACGCACGGGCCCGCTGGTCGCCACCAGCGGGCCCTCGTGTTTTCCGGCGCCGGCAACCGTGGTGCCGGTCCCGGACGAGTTGCCCGCCGCCCGCCGCCGTGAAAGGCTGCCGGCAACGGTGACCGATCGGGAGGCGACCGTGCTCCGCAGCGGCATGACGTGCATCCACGCATCCCTGGTGGTCGCGTTGCTGGCGGTCTCCGGCCTCCCCGCGGCGGCCGCCGATCCGGCCGCGGCCGCATTCACGGCGGCGTTCTACCGGGCACCGTTCCTCACCGAACCGCCGCTGGTTAGCGAGACGGCCGCGGGCCTGGAGGCCAAGGTCGTCGAGATGACGACATTCCCGCAGCGCCTCGATCCGCGCTTCTGGAACGACGACCGGACGATGCGGCAGGACGTCCGCGATCGGACCATTGCGATCGTCGGTGGTCTGTTCGCCGCCATGCGTCTGCGCAACGACCGCATCAGGGTCGCCGACATCGAGCTGTTCGGCAGCAACGCCGCCTACGAGTGGGACGACCGCGCCGACTTCGGCGTCCACGTCTTCCTCAACACGGCCACCGACGGCACCCTCTACGGCGACGATCTGGAGGATCTCGACACCTTCATCGGCTTCTACAACGACAAGGTGGAGGTGGAGCAGGAGAGCCAGCTGACGTTCCGCGGCGTCGTGGTCGAGGTGGTCTTCCATGCGATCCGCGGCGAGAGCTACAGCGACGCCGCCGGGATGCCGCAGTTCTCGATCTGGTCGAGCGATCCCGGCCGCAGCAACCGCTGGGTCAACACGCCGACGAAGTCGCCCGACGCCTGGGACAGGACCGTGATGCTCGCCAGGGCGACGGAGTTCACCGATCGCTACAACCGGCTGGTGAAGGACTACTTTGCCGACAAGGCGGCGTTTGCCTGCGAGGATTTCGCCGGGCTGAGGTCCGACCTGCGCAAGTACCGGGGCGCCGAGATCGATGCGTCCGGCCAGCGGTCGAACGGCAACCTCGTCTACCGCCTGTTGCGGCGGCTCAGCGTGAACGTGGTGGCGACCACGGCGGACCTGCACCGGGAATGCCTGAACATCCGCAATTCGATCCTCTGATCGCTCGGCGGCCGCGGCACCAGGCTTCCTCCCGAGGAGCGGATTAGCCGGGGGTCGGCGTGCCGAGGCGGCCGGCGAGGTCCTGGACGAACTGCCAGGCGACGCGGCCGGAGCGGGCGCCGCGGGTGGTCGCCCATTCGAGTGCGTCGGCGCGCAAGTCATCCGGCTCGACGGCGAGGCCGAGGTGTTCGGCGTAGCCCGCGACCATCGCCAGATATTCGTCCTGGCTGCACTTGTGGAAGCCGAGCCAGAGGCCGAAGCGGTCGGACAGCGACACCTTTTCCTCGATCGCCTCGCCGGGATTGATGGCGGTGGCGCGCTCGTTCTCGATCATGTCGCGCGGCAAGAGGTGGCGGCGGTTGGAGGTGGCGTAGAACAGCACGTTCTCCGGCCGCCCCTCGACGCCGCCCTCCAGCACCGCCTTCAGCGACTTGTAGGAGGTGTCGCCGGCGTCGAAGGAGAGGTCGTCGCAGAAGACGAGGAAGCGGTGGGCCGAGCCGCGCGCGAGCGACAGCAGCGCCGGCAGCGTCTCAATGTCCTCGCGGTGGATCTCGACGAGCTTGAGACGGCTCGCGGAGCCGGCCCGGGCGAGCGCGGCATCGACTTCGGCATGGGCCGCCTTGACGAGGGACGACTTGCCCATGCCGCGGGCGCCCCAGAGGAGGGCATTGTTGGCCGGCAGGCCGCGGGCGAAGCGTTCGGTGTTGTCGACGAGCTGGTCGCGTACCCGGTCGATGCCCTTGAGCAGCGCCATCTCCACCCGATTGACCTTCGCCACCGGCTCGAGCGTCGGCGGTGCCGCATGCCAGACGAAGGCGTCGGCGGCGTCGAGATCGACGGGAGCCGCGGCGGGCGGCGCCGCCCGCTCGAGGACGGCGATCAGGCGGTCGAGCTTGGCGGCGAGGATCGCCAGGGCGTCGTCGGGCACGATGGGGAGCTCCGTCGCGGTCGGCAGGAAGGCGAGGGCGTGTAGCACGGCCGCGCGCGGCTGCGAAATCGCCCGCGCCGCGTCGTCAAACGCCACCGCGGTGATGACCGTCACAGGTTGCAGCCGCCCGTGCGCGTATCTCAGAGTGAGAGAGGCGAGGCCGGCAGCGGAGCCCGAAGGCTCCACCGGAACGAGCGCCGCGGGGAACGGAGAGCGACATGATGAACACTCTGCACGGAAGCGCCGCCCTGGTGTTGGCCGCAGTCCTCGTCGGCGGCACGCCGGCCGTGGCAGGCAAGCCGAACCTGATGCCGCTGGCGGGCGAGAGCGTGACGCCGATGGCGTCGGGACAGAAGCAGTTCCAGGTGAGCGCCGACGGCGCCTGCGCGGGCAACAACTGTCTCGTCAAGTTCGGCAAGAAGGGCAAGATCCGCCGCGTGACGAACATCTCCTGTCTGCTGATTTCGGCGGGCGAGGGTGTCGGCGGGATCATCGATGTCAACGGCCGCCAGATCAGCTACCTGCCGATGTCATCCCGCGCGATGATCGGTGTCGCCGAGTACGCCATGGCTGCGCTGGCGATCGAATTCAACGTTGGCGCCGGCGAAGAACTCAAGGTCACGCTGGCGAGCGGCATGCCGACAGCCGGTTCCCAATGCATCATCAATGGCGTGATCGAGTAATTGTCGCGCCGGCGTCGCGATGCGGTCGATACCCTTCAGGAGCGCCATCTCCGCCCGGTTGACGTTGGCAGCGGGCCGAAGCCGCTCGTCGTCTGTTCGTCATCCTGTTACGTGCTTGATTGCAGTAAAAATGACTGAGGAACGCCATGAAAAACGTCAGCGCGAAGATTTTGCTTCCAATCATCTTGTCGCTACTGGTGTCGCCGGCGCACGCTGACATCCTTCCCGGCACGGCGGGTCCGGCGAACGAAAAAATCGGCCCCGCCGCAAAAGGTGAGCCGAAGTCCTACCAGGTCGAAGTCGAAGGCGACTGCGCAAACTCGGTCTGTGTCATCAACTTCGGCAAGAAGGCGAAGCCGAGGTCGATCCGACTGATCACCTGCGGTTTCGTCACCAATGGCGACCCACAATTCGGGGTGGTGGCGTTCCTGGAGCAAGGCGTCCAGTTCTACCTGCCGATCGCGTCGGTGGCGCCGATCATGGGCGCCCAGGTCTCGATCTTCGAGTTCCGCTTCGACTTCGACGTTCCCGCCGACACGCAGTTTCAGGTGCTGCTGCAGGGCACCGACCCCAGCGAGGGGGCGTGCACGGTGACAGGGACGATCGGCTGACCCGCCTGAAGAACGGCTCGGCGGTTCGGGAGGCCCGGGGCGTCGCTAGCGCGAGCGCCGGCAGTCGAAGCTGTCGCCGGATTCCGGCGAGAACCAGTTCAGCGTCTTGCCGTCAACGGCGACCGCCACCGTGTAGCCGTCCGTCATCGTCAGGATGTAGGCGGGGCCGTCGCGCGTCACCTCGGCGATCTCCGCGCGCTCTCCGAAGTCGTAGGTGTCGCCGGTGATCGTCAGGACGCCGTAGCCGCTGCAGTCCCAGACGCCCTCATAGGGCGGACCGGCCGAGAGCGCCGGCGCCGTGACCGTGCCCACAACGGCGCTGCCCAAAACGATCCGAACGGCGACGGCGATCACGGACCTCATGGCGTCCCCTCCGCCGCGCGGCGCGGCAGGGAGGGACGCTAACACGACGGGGAGCCCGCGCGACACCAGCCGCCGACGTGAGGTCGGTGCCCCGCCGTCACGGGCCCCCGGTCGTGCCGCTACTTCATCAGGCCGGCCGCACGCAGGGCGTCCTCGATGACCTTCTGCACACCGCTCACCGCCGAGCGCTGGCGAACCGCGGGCTCGGGCTCCGGCGGCCGGGGCTGCGGGGAAGGCGGCGGCAGCGTCCGCTCGGCAGGCGCGGCCGCGTGTTCCAGGGTGAGGACGGCGGTACGTTCCGCCGGCGCCGGACGCGCGGTCGAACGGCCCTCACCGGCGGCCTCGGTCAGCCCCCAGAAGCGGGCGATGTGGTGGGTCGAGGAGATGCCGGCATCGAGGATGTAGGCGCCGCTCGCGCCGACGCCGTCCGGGCTGCCGGCGTCGATCGGCGTGCCGTGGCCGAGGCCGGCGATGGTGTAGGCCTCGACCACTGCGCGACCCGCGCGGTCGCGCCAGACGCGGCGGCGGTGGCCATCGACGATCTCGCTCTGCGCCGGGGCGATGGCGAGGTCGTGCAGGCCCCGCCACTGGGTGAGGAGCGCCTCGGCGTTCGAAGGAACGACCGTCTGGTCGGCGCTGCCGTGCCACACCGACAGCGTCGGCCACGGGCCGCGGTGAGCGGTGGCGGCGCGGACGCGTGTGACCAATTGGGTATCGGTGCCGAGCCCCTGGCCGCGCATGCGGTCGAAGGCCTCCGGAATCGTCGCCGCCACCCCGTAGGGCAGGCCGGCGATCACCGCGCCGCCGGCGAAGACGTCGGGGTAGGCGGCCAGCATCACGGCGGTCATCGCGCCGCCGGCGGACAGGCCGGTGACGTAGATGCGCCGCGGGTCGGTGCGCAGTCGGGTCGTCGCCGCGTCGACCATCCGGCGGATCGACAGCGCCTCGCCGGCGTCGCGGGCAATGTCGCCCGGCTGGAACCAGTTGAAGCAGCGATTGGCGTTGTTGGCGGTCCGCTGCTCGGCGTAGAGGACCGCGAAGTCGTGCCGGTCGGCGAGCGTCGTCCAGCCCGTGCCGCGATCATAGCCGGCTGCCGTCTGCTTGCAGCCGTGCAGCACGACGACGAGGGGGGCACCGGCGGGCAGGCCGGCGGGGGCGTAGAGGCGGGCATCGAGGGCGCCGGGATTGGCGCCGAAATCGAAAGCCGGCGGCAGATGATCGGGCTCGTTGGCGCCCGCGCCTCCGACGCCGACACCGGCCGCGCGCAGGCGGGCCAGTCGGGCGAGCGTGTCCGACAGAGGTCTCATGTCGGGGTTCCTTTTGCGCTGAGGCGTTGTCGCGTGGCGGTCTGGGGGACCGGGGCATCAGCAACGCCATCCGGAGCCGTTTGGTTGCTGCACTGCAGCATCGCTCGGCCCGCGGATCAAGCCGTTCGACGCGGACCGCCGACCGGGCCGGCGGCGGCGGTCCGCGCGCCGCCCGCACGCCGGAGGCGCGGCTTGCGACGTGTGCGAAACGGCGCTCGCGAAAGGAACCTGTGACCGCAATGGGACGTTTCCGCGCCACGACACCCACGGCCGATGCCGTGACGGATGCGTCGGGGCTCAATCAGAACCCACGTGAGGATTTCAATCATGGCGACGGAAAAGAAACTCGACGACCTGTTCCTCGAGACGCTGAAGGACATCTATTACGCCGAGAAGCAGATCCTGCGCGCGCTGCCGAAGATGGCGAAGAACGCCCAGTCTCCCGATCTGAAGCAGGCCTTCGAGGCGCACAAGCAGGAGACGGAAGGCCAGATCGAGCGGCTGCAGCAGATCTTCGAGATGCTGGACAAGCCGGCGCGCGGCAAGACCTGCGACGCCATCCTCGGCCTGATCGAGGAAGGCAAGGAGGTCATGGAGGACTTCGCTGGCTCGCCCGCCCTCGACGCCGGCATCGTCGGCTGCGCCCAGGCGGTGGAGCACTACGAGATCGCCCGCTACGGCACCCTGAAGGCCTGGGCCGGCCAGCTCGGCATGAAGGACGCGGTGGCGCTGCTCGACGCGACGCTGCAGGAGGAGATGAAGACCGACAAGCTGCTCTCCGGCCTCGCCCGCGCGCCGATCAACGCCAAGGCGGCCTGACGAACAGCCGGGGTCGGCCCTTTCGGGCCGAGCCGACGGTCGAGACGAACGGCTCCGGTGCCTCCGCACCGGGGCCGTTTCTGCGTTCGGGGTCAGAGGTGTGGGCGACCGTCAGGGCGCCGGGCGGGCGCCGGTGTCGGCGAGGAAGGCCTTCACCGGCACGAGGGTCTCGTCCGGCGCCTCCTCGTGGGGGACGTGGCCGAGGCCGGTGAAGGTGGCGAGGCGCGCGTCGGGGAGGTCGCGGAGATAGTCCTGCGCGTTGATCGCCGGGATCATGGCGTCGTCGCTGCCCCAGACGAGAAGGACCGGGGCCGTGATCGTCCGCAACGCCGGGCGCGGATCGTGGCGCACCGTCTGCTCCATGCGCGCGATCATCGCAGCGCGGACGCCGGGGGCGAGCATCAGGTCGTAGTAGCGGTCGACGGTCGCGTCCGTCAGCGCCTTCGGGTCGCCGTAGGCGGGCGCGAGGCTCGCGCGCAGCATCGGCTTCGGCAGCACGTAGCGCATCGACTTCACGAGGAACGATGTCTCCGGCGGCTTGCCGTAGTCGAAGCCGGGGCTGGCGAACCCGTCGGGGGCGATCAGCACCAGCCTGTCGACGCGCTCGGGATGGGCGGCGGCGAAGCTCCAGGCGAGGCGGCCGCCGATCGAGTGGCCGACGAGGCTCGCCCGGGCGATGCCGAGGCGGTCGAGGAGGGCGAGCAGGATCTCCATCGAGCGCGCGTCGGTGTAGAGGCCGGTCGGGTCCGGTTCGGAGAGGCCGGCGCCCGGCAGGTCGAAGCGGATGACGCGGTGGTCCGCGGACAGCGCCTCGGCCCACGGCTCGAAGGTGTGCAGGCTGGCGCCGAAGCCGTGCAGCATCACCACGGCCGGTTCGTCCTTCGGGCCGGTGTCGCGGACGTGCAGGCGCGTGCCGGCGACCTCGATTATGTCGCCGGGGGAGGCGAGATACTTCGCCTCGAGCTCGGCGCGCGGACGGTCGGGCGTCCACAGCCAGAAGCCGAGGGCGATGAGGCCGACGCAGAGGACGGCGACGAGGAGGAGGGCGATTTTCATACGGGGGACTGTCCGAGTGGCGTCGCCATCGGGGCGCTCCGGCTGCGCGGCGGGCAGAGGGCCGGCGGAGGGCTTGCTGGCGCGGGGAGCGGCGCAACCTTTGCAGCACTGCGGCGGGACAACGACCGAGCGGACATGAAAAACCCCGCGTCTGGAAAACCAGTCGCGGGGCCCAACACGCTCTGCCAGTACATCCGTGGTCAAAGCTATCAGCGGTCTAGCGAGAACAGCCGGCCTACCGTCGCAGGGCGCGCCGTTCTCAGCGATCACGCTTGAACACAGCCTAGATGGACCCCTCGCGTCTGGAAGTCAAGGGCAATCGCCAAAACAACCGGCGGCGGTGTGATGGAGGCGGTGCCGCGGCCGATCGTCTAGCTCGCCGCGGCTGCGGTGGCGCCGCCGCCGGCGCGCCGCAGCGCCTCGGGCAGGGTGGCGCAGACGTATTCGACGAAGGCCCGTACGGACGGGGTGAGGCCCTTGGAGGCGAGGAAGGCGAGGTAGACCTGGTTCGGGCGCAGCGACCAGTCCGGCAGCACGGGGACGAGGCGGCCGGCCTCGAAGTCGTCGCTGATCATCCGCTCGGACAGGCGCACGACGCCGGCCCCGGCGTGGGCGGCGCGGCGCAGCGTCTCGATGTCGTCGGAGATCAGGCGCGGCTGGTGGTTGAAGGCGACGGAGCGGCCGTCGGAGGCGTGCAGCAGCCAGGTGTGGCGGCCGCCGGGGGTGGAGATGTCGAGGGTGGGGAAGGCGCGCAGTTCCTCGAGCGTCGTGCACGGGCCGAGCTCGGCCAGCAGCGACGGCGCCGCCACCAGATACTGGCGGGTGTCGATGACCTTGCGGACCATGACGCTGTCGCTCTCGTCGATCTCCGGCCCGACGCGCAGTGCCACGTCGACGGCGTCGCCATAGAGGTCGACGGCGCGGTTGGTGGCGATGATGTGCAGGCCGACGCCGGGATGGGCGGTGAGGAAGCCCGGCACGATCGGCGCAAGCAGCACGCGGTTGGCATTGACCATGCAGGCGACGCGGACCATCCCGCGCGGCGCCTCCTGCAGGACCGACACGGCCTGCATGCCGCGCTCGGCCTCGGCGACGACGCGCTGGCAGTGCTGCAGGAAGAGCTCGCCCGCCTCGCTCAGGGCGAAGTGGCGCGGCGAGCGCTCGATCAGGCGGACGCCGAGGCGCCGCTCCAACTGGGCGACCCGGCGCGACAGCCGCGACTTCGGCACGCCGAGCGCCCGCTCGGCGAGCGAGTAGCTGCCGTACTCCGCCACCTTGGCGAAGTAGTACATGTCGCTCAGCACATTGAAGCTGTCCGGCAGCATGTGGCCATATCTTTCTGTTCTTGTTTGGCTATCGTCCGTCGTGTGGCGGGCGCGGAACCCGCCCCATCAGGTAGAATTCGTCGTTGGGACGCAGCGAGATCGCATTGGCGAGGCGGTTCGACATGGCGAAGAAGGCGCTGATCGCGCCGATGTCCCAGATGTCGTCGTCGGTGAAGCCGTGGGCCTGCAACGCCGCCCGGTCGGTCTCCTCGACCGTCTCGGCGGCGCGCGACACCTGCACCGCGAAGTCGAGCATGGCGCGCTGGCGGGGCGTGATGTCGGCCTTGCGGTAGTTGATCGCGACCTGGTCGGCGATCAGCGGGTCCTTGGCGCGGATGCGCAGGATCGCGCCGTGGGCGACGACACAGTACTGGCACTGGTTGGCGCCGCTGGTGGCGACGACGATCATCTCCCGCTCGGCCTTCGTCAGCCCGCCCGGCCGCTCCATCAAAGCATCGTGATAGGCGACGAAGGCGCGGAATTCGTCCGGACGATAGGCGAGGGCGAGGAAGACGTTCGGGACGAAGCCGGCCTTCTCCTGCACCGCCAGGATCGTCTCGCGCACGTCGTCCGGCAGCGCCTCCAGAGCGGGGACGGGGAAGCGGCTGATCGGCCGCGCGGGCTCTGACATTGG
>CALRZT010000083.1:0-15276 GCA_943372725.1 Pseudoxanthobacter soli DSM 19599 | reverse complement strand
GTCGAGCGCACCACCGTGCTGATCGACGGGGCCGGCACGGTCGCTCGCGTTTGGAACAAGGTGAAGGTGCCGGGCCACGCCGAAGAGGTGCTCGCCGCCGTGAAGGGATTGGCGAAGGCTTGACCTCCGCCCCGCCGTCGCTTGCCGCTGCGGCGCGGTCGATCGTCGCCACGGTCGATCCTGCGGGCAAGGTGGCGAAGGCGAAAGAGGCGGCCGAGCTTTGGCGAGCCCACCGGCTCTCCCTCGTCCGGCCCACCCTCGACCCTCCCGTCCCCGACCGTCCCGGACGGCCGCCGCAGCCACTGTTGCTGGCGCCACGCGACATGCCGAAGCGGTCCGGCTCGGCGAGCGGCCGCATCGCCTATCTGCACGCCATCGCCCATATCGAGCTGAACGCCATCGATCTCGCCTGGGACATCGTCGGCCGGTTCGCCGACGCCGGCATGCCGCGCTCTTTCTACGACGACTGGGTGCGCGTCGGCGTCGAGGAGGCCGGCCATTTCCGCCTGCTCGCTGCCCGCCTCGCCGATCTCGGCGCCGCCTACGGCGACCTGCCGGCCCACGACGGCTTCTGGCAGGCGGCCGCCGAGACGGGTCACTCTCTGGCCGCGCGGCTCGCGATCGTGCCGCTGGTGCTGGAGGCGCGCGGCCTCGACGTCACGCCCTCGCTGATCGCCAAGGCGCAAGCCGACGGCGACGCGGCGACGGCCGATATCCTGAAGATCATCTACGAGGACGAGAAGGGCCATGTCGCCGTCGGGGCGAAGTGGTTCCGCTTCCTTTGCGACCGCGAGCGCACCGCGCCGGAGCCGCGCTTCCACGCGCTCGTGCGCCGCCATTTCCGAAGCGCCCTGAAGCCGCCGTTCAACGATCGCGCGCGGTCCGAAGCCGGCCTGACGCCCGGCTTCTACCGGCCGCTCGAGACGATCCGCACCTGAGGGTCAGGGGCCGGACGCGGGCCCGTCGTCCCAGCGGATGAAGGCAGCGTCCACCGCCAGCGTCCGCAACACGCCGTCATGGCGCTGGCGGGCGACCTGCAGTCCCAGCACCGTGCCGGGATCGCCGGCGGCGAGCAGCGGTCCGCCGGAATAGCCGTCGGGGGCGACGCAGTCGGTGGCGAGCACGCCTGGGTCCTCCGGCAGATGCCCCGTGGCGACACAGTTCGCCAGCACCGTCGGAACGTAGGCTCGCCCTCGCCCGTAGCCGACCGCAACCATCCGGGCGCCGGCCGCCGCCGCCGTCCGGGCGAGGCGGAGCGGAACGATCGTGGGTGGCGCGGGCTCCGCCAGCGTGATGACGGCGTAGTCCGCACCGACGGTCCCGGTGCCGGGCTGGTAGCCGTCGGCGACGCGGTAAGAGGCGGCGCGACCGTGAAAGAGATAGTTCCCCCGGGCGAAGCCGAGCAGCACGTGCATCGCCTCGGCGCGCAGGAACACGCCGGTGCGCTCGTTGAAGACGCAATGGGCGGCGGTCACCACGCGGTCGTGGGCGACGAGCACGCCGGTGCAGCTGCCGCCGACGCTGTTGTTGACGCGACCGATCGACGACCACGGCGGGACGGTGGCATCCACCGTCTCGCCAACCGCCGGTACGACGGCCTCGCGCGCCCCGGCGGCATTGCAGACGGTTGCCGAGAGAGTAGCGAGAAGCGCGATCCCCAGCGCAGTCCTCACACCGGCGAGCCCGCCCGTCGCCATCCTCAATCGACGTCCGCGATCGCCTTGGTCTCGCCGCTGACGCGCTGGGCGAGCGCCGCCTCCATGAAGGCGTCGAGGTCGCCGTTCAGCACCGCCTGGGTGTTGCTGGTCTCCACGCCGGTGCGCAGGTCCTTGACCATCTGATAGGGCTGCAGCACGTAGGAGCGGATCTGGTGGCCCCAGCCGATGTCGGACTTGGTGGCTTCCGTCGCCATCGCCGCCTCCTCGCGCTTCTTCAGCTCGAGCTCGTAGAGGCGGGCGCGCAGCATCTTCCAGGCGGTCGCGCGGTTCTTGTGCTGCGACCGCTCGTTCTGGCAGGCGACCGCGATACCGGTTGGCAGATGCGTGATGCGCACGGCCGAATCGGTGGTGTTGATGTGCTGGCCGCCCGAACCCGAGGCGCGGTAGGTGTCGATGCGGCAGTCGCTCTCGTTCACCTCGATCTCGATGGTGTCGTCGACCACCGGATAGACCCAGACGCTGGCGAAGCTCGTCTGCCGGCGGGCATTGGCGTCGAACGGCGAGATCCGCACCAGGCGGTGCACACCCGATTCGGTCTTCAGCCAGCCATAGGCCGCCTCGCCCTTCACCTGGATCGTCGCCGACTTCACGCCGGCCTGCTCCCCGGAGTTCTCTTCGATGAGTTCGACGGAGAGGCCATGCTGTTCCGCCCAGCGCGTGTACATGCGCAGCAGCATGAGGGCCCAGTCCTGGCTCTCCGTGCCACCCGCGCCGGCGTGGACCTCGAGGAAGCTGTCGTTGCCGTCGGCCTCGCCGGACAGCAGCGCATCGACCTGGCGCTTGGCGAGGTCCGCGCGCAGCTGCCGCAGGATGTTCTCGGCATCGGTAACGACCGAAGCCTCACCCTCCTCCTCGCCCATCGCGATGAGATCGACCGCGTCGCGCGTCTCGCGCTCGAGTAGCTCGACGGCGCCGATCTGGCGATCGAGCCGCTGGCGCTCCGTCATCAGCTTCTGGGCGCGCTCCGGATCTTCCCAGAGGGTCGGGGATTCGGCGGCGGCGTTCAGTTCGGCGAGGCGGATCTTGGCGCGATCCCAGTCAAAGATGCCTCCTCAGCAGGCTGATCGCCTGCTGGATCTCGTCGACGATCGACTCGATCTCTGCGCGCATGAAGAACCTTCTTGCGATCTAAGGGTGGGTGGACGGCGGGCATGACGCACCGCCGGGGCCGCCGGCGCCAGAGCGCCCGCGGCCGATGCGGATGACGGGCCTCAGTAGAGGCCGCCGGTGCCGGAGTAGACGGCGCGCTCCGCCTCTGGCGAGACGCGCCGGCTCTCGCCGCCGCCCTCGCCGGTATAGGAGAAATCGCTGACGATCGACACCCCCTCGCCTGGCGCCGTGCCGGGCTTGAACGCCTCGATGACGACGTTGCTGCCGCTGCCGGACGTGCGCTGTCCGGAGGTGCGATCGATCGGCACGAGCTTGATGCCCTCGGGGATGCGGAAGGCCACCGACGGCTTGTCGGCCAGCGCCTCCTTCATGAACTCCGTGAAGATCGGCGCGGCGAGCACGCCACCGGTGGAGCCCTTGCCCATCGGCTGCGGCTGGTCGTAGCCGATGAACACGCCGACGACGAGATCGGGCGTGAAGCCGACGAACCAGGCGTCCTTCTCCTCGTTCGTGGTGCCCGTCTTGCCGGCGATCGGCTTGCCGACCTGCTTGACGACGGTGGCGGTGCCGCGCTGGACGACGCCCTCCATCATCGAGGTTATCTGGTAGGCGCTCATCGGGTCGAGCACCTGCTCGGATTCGTCGATCAGGGTCGGCTCCGGCTGCTCCGCCCACGTCTCGGCGACGCAGCCTTCGCAGATGCGGGCGTCGTGCTTGTAGATGGTGTTGCCGTAGCGGTCCTGAATGCGGTCGATCAGCGTCGGCACGATCTTCTTGCCGCCGTTGGCGATGATCGCATAGGCCGAGGTCAGGCGGAGCACCGTCGTCTCGCCGGCGCCCAACGCCATCGGCAGGTAGGGCAGCAGGTCGTCGTAGATGCCGAAGCGCTTGGAGTACTCGGCGACGAGCGGCATGCCCATGTCCTTGGCGAGCCGCACCGTCATCAGGTTGCGCGAGCGCTCGATGCCGAGCCGCAGCGTCGAGGGTCCGCCGTACTTGCCGCCGTAGTTCTTCGGCGACCAGACGCGGCCCATGCCGTCGGGGATGGAAATCGGTCCGTCGACGATGACGCTCGCCGGCGTGTAGCCGTTGTCGAGCGCAGCGGCGTAGACGAACGGCTTGTAGGAGGAGCCGGGCTGCCGCCACGCCTGGGTCGCGCGGTTGAACTCGCTGTCGCCGTAGGAGAAGCCGCCGACGAGCGCCTGCACGCGACCGGTGTGCGGGTCCATCACCACCATGGCGCCGGAGATGTTCGGCACCTGGCGCAGACGCCAGATGTCCTCGCCCTCCGCGGGCACCTGCTCGACGTAGACGACGTCACCGGGCGACAGGGCCTGCGACATCTTGTTGATGCCGGCGTAGGTGAACTGGCTCGGGGGCACGCGGCCCGAGGGACGGCCGACGAGCTTCTGCGGGTCGGTGCGGTAGAGCATCCGCCGCTTCCAAGCCATCGTCGACAGCGTCACCCGGCCGGTGTCGCGTTCACTCGCGATCGCCCCGGAGACCTCGACGTTCGGGCGCAGGCCGATCACCGCATCCTGGTCGGAGACCGACAGTACCACCGCCAGCCGCCATTCCGGCACGTCGATCAGCGGCGGCACCTTGGCGAGCGGGATGCCCCAGTCGCCGGTGGCGAGATCGATGCGCTCAACCGGTCCGCGCCACGAGCCGCGCTGGACGTCGAACTTCATCAGGCCGGCGTTGAGCTTCTGGCGGGCGAGCACCTGCAGCTTCGGATCGAGCGTCGCCCGCACCGACATGCCGCCGCCGTAGAGGCCCTTCTCGCCGTAGAGCTGGTAGATGCGGCGGCGCACTTCCTCGGCGAAATAGTCCGTCGCGACGAGGTGCGGGCCGGTGTGGCGCGGCGTGACGCGCAGCGGCTCGGCGCGCGCGGCGTCGGCGGTCGCCTTGTCGATGACGCCGTCCTCCTCCATGCGGTCGACCACCCAGTTGCGCCGCTCGATGGCGCGGTCGGGGAAGCGGAACGGATGGTAGTTGTTCGGGGCCTTCGGCAACGCCGCCAGATAGGCCGCCTCGGCGACCGTCAGCTCGTGCACCGACTTGTCGAAATAGACGAGGGAGGCCGCCGCGACGCCATAGGCGCCGAGGCCGAGATAGATGTCGTTGAGATAGAGTTCGAGGATCTTGTCCTTCGTGAACGCCGCCTCCATCCGCATCGACAGGATGGCTTCCTTGATCTTGCGATCGACGGTGGCTTCGTTCGACAGCAGGAAGTTCTTGGCGACCTGCTGGGTGATCGTTGAGGCGCCGACCGGCCGGCGTCCGGAGCCGCGGTTGCGGACGTTGGTGACGATGGCGCGGATGATGCCCGACGGGTCGATGCCGTTGTGCTGATAGAAGTTCTTGTCCTCGGCGGACAGGAACGCCTGCTTGATGAGGTCCGGCACCGCCTGGATCGGCAGGAACAGCCGCCGCTCAACCGCATACTCGGCGACGAGGCTGCCGTCGGCGGCGTGCACGCGGGTCATCACCGGCGGCTCGTACTTGCGCAGCGCCGTGTAGTCCGGCAGGTCGGAGCCCATCGACGTCACGTACCAGGCGACGGCGGCGGCGCCGATCAGCGCGAACACCGATCCGATCCCGAACAGGTATCCGATCGTGCGAAGAAGAAACGTCATCGCGTCCACTCGCGCTTCGAGGCCGTCGGCCAATCCGCTTTCGACCGGACGCCCCCGTGAGGGCCACCGGTCACGTCATCGCGGCGACACGACCATAACGGCCGCCACTGCCACCGCAGCCCGGCCGCCCGCCGCCTCACCGAACCGTTGCCCCGCGCGTCAGTTACGACGCACCTCCGTCGGAGGCAACCCCACACCGCAGCGGCACCGGACCCCGGGCGATCACCGCGCCGCGGCGAGATCGCCCTGTCCACCGGTCGACGCGGCGGCCTTCGGCGGCTCGGCGGGAACGCCGCTCCCGACCGTCACGCTCGTCCCGGCGTCTGCCGGCGACGCCGTGACGGCGACAGCGGCACCCGAATTTGCCAGACGAGGCTCGAAGAAACCCCGAATCGCCTGGACCATGGCTTCCGCCGTGCCGTCGCGCCATTCCTCCGACAGCATCAGGGCTTCATCGTGGCGATTGGTCATGTAGCCGAGTTCCACCAGCACCGACGGCACGTCGTGGGCCCGCAGCACCCGGAAGCCGGCATAGCGGTGCGGGTTGGAGTTCAGCATCGTGTGGCCGGACATGGCGGCGATCATCGCCTCCGCCGCCCGGTGCGACATCGTCTTGGTCTCGCGGCGCGCGAGGTCGATCAGGATGTCGGCGACGTCGTCCGGTGTCTCCTCCAGATCGACGCCGGCGATGACGTCGGACCGGTTCTCCTGGGCAGCGACGGCCGCGGCGTCGGCGTCGGACGCCCGCTCCGAGACCGTGTAGACGGTGGCGCCGCGCACGAAGGACTGCGGCGCGGCGTCTGCATGAATGGAGACGAAGAGGTCCGCGGCGACCCGCCGCGCGAACGCCATGCGGCTGTCGAGGGCGACGAAGACGTCGTCGTCGCGTGTCAACCGGACCTCGAACAGCCCGGTGGCCTCGAGCTTGCGCTTCAGCAGGCTCGCGAAGTCCAGTGTGATGTGCTTTTCGAGGGTGCCCTCGCTGCCGGCCGCCCCCGTATCGATGCCGCCGTGGCCGGCATCGAGGACGATCAGCGGGCGCACGCGCGCCTGGCGGATCGCCTCGGCGGCCGCACCGCCATCGGTCTCCTGCGGCCCCATCCGGGCGTCGCGTGCCCGCGCCGCTTCGGCGACGAACGCCGCCTCGTCAACGGCGACGAGGTCGATCACCAGCCGCGCCGGCTGAGCGTCGACCGGCGGCAGCACGAAGGCCTTGTCGACGGCGGCGGCGCGCGCGAGGTCGATGACGACCCGCGACTTGCCGACCGCCAGCAGTCCGTAGCGCCAGGAGGCGACGAGGCCGCGGCCCTGCCGCCCTGCCTCGGGCGCGAGCGCGAAGCGCAGTTGCGGAAGATCGATCACGATCCGGTGTGGATCGGCGAGCGGGAACACCGCGAACCCCACCTCGGACGTCAGGTCGACGACGAAGCGCGTCCGCGTGGTGTCGCCGGCGATGCGCGCCGTCGTCGCGACGAGGTCGGCTTCGGCGGGCGGCGCGGCGGCCTCGGCGGTCGCGACGGCGATCACCCCCAGGCCGTCGACCGGGCGACTGTCCTGCCCCACGGCCGGACCGGTGGCCGTGGCGGCGAGAATCAGCAGGGCGAGGGATGCGAGGGTGCGCTGCATTCCAGTCCACTGTCGGCGGTCGGATCGCCGTCCGTTGCTCGTTCATACCCGATAGGCGCGGCGGCGTTAACCGCCGGTTGACCGCACGCGGCCGGCCGGGTCGATCGGGCTGCGTCCTCGCAGCGTGCTTGCCAATGGAAACACCTGTTCGTAAATAGAGTTGGTTGCGTAGGATGCACTTCACCTCTGCGCACCGATCCGCGACACGCGGCTCCGGCTCCGCAATCCGATCGATCGATCGATCGGCTAGCCCCTCCGGGCCGCTCCTCGCGCCCATTCTCCGCCGCGGATGACCGCCGGACCAGCCACTCCCTACCGGACCGTTCCGGTGAGGACCTCGGACCAGCGGGCCGCGCTCCCAGCGATGGCCCCTTGCCGTCGTCCGTGGAGCGATCATCCCGTCGGACCGCCGACGGTGCGCCGCGAACCCGTTCGCCTGCACCAAAACGATAGCTGCCGTGGCACCGGGTTCGGTGCCCGGCGCCCTTGGGGAGAGAACGAGCCCCGCGCTCGCCTTGCACCGGACGAATGACGCGTCGCTTCAGCCCGCTCCACGCACCAGAGCCGCCGGCATTCGCTGGCCGGCTCGCGTCGGCGGCGCGCGCGCCCCGTCCGGTCTCCCCGCCCCCACACCATCCTGGATCCCGTCCCGGGATCGCCCCTAAAGCCGGCCCGCCGCGCGGCTGCACGCTCACACGCGTGCACAGCGGCCGAGGCCGTGGAGACTTCCCCCCATGGCAAACAAGATGCTCGTCGACGCAACCCACCCGGAGGAGACCCGGGTGGTCGTGGTTCGTGGCAGCCGCGTCGAAGAGTTCGATTTCGAGTCCGCCACCCGCAAACCGCTCCGCGGCAACATCTATCTCGCGAAGGTAACGCGGGTCGAACCGTCGCTGCAGGCCGCCTTCGTCGAATATGGCGGCAACCGCCACGGCTTCCTCGCCTTCAGCGAGATCCACCCCGACTACTACCAGATCCCGTACGCCGACCGTCAGGCGCTCCTCGAGCAGGAGGCCGAGGACGAGCGTTCCGCCGCCGACGACCACCATGACGCCCACGACGCGGCCGAGACCGCCCCTGCGGCCGAGGATACCCACGCCGAGCGCACCTCGGAGGCCGACACCGCCGACGACGGCGGCACGGTGGAAACGGTCGAGACCAGCGAGACGGTGGAATCCGTCGGCGCCGAGGACGCGCTCGAGGAGGTTCCGGAGCGTCGCCCGCAGCGGATGCGCCGCTCCTACAAGATCCAGGAAGTGGTGAAGCGCCGGCAGGTGATGCTGGTGCAGGTCGTCAAGGAAGAGCGCGGCAACAAGGGCGCAGCGCTCACCACCTACCTGTCGCTGGCCGGCCGCTACGCCGTCCTGATGCCGAACACGGCGCGCGGCGGCGGCATCAGCCGCAAGATCACCTCGGCTGTCGACCGCAAGCGCCTCAAGCAGATCGCCACCGACCTCGAAGTGCCCGAGGGGATGGGCGTCATCCTGCGTACCGCCGGCGCCAACCGGACCAAGGTCGAGGTCAAGCGCGACTTCGAGTACCTGCTGCGTCTGTGGGAGAGCGTTCGCGAGCTGACGCTGAAGTCCGTGGCGCCGACGCTGGTCTACGAGGAAGGCAGCCTGATCAAGCGGTCGATCCGCGATCTCTACAACAAGGACATCGACGAAGTCATCGTCGCCGGCGAAGAGGGCTACCGCGAGGCGAAGGACTTCATGCGCATGCTCATGCCGAGCCATGCCAAGAACGTCCAGCCCTACCGCGACCCCTCCCCCGTGTTCACGCGCTTCGGGGTGGAGGCACAGCTTGATGCGATGTTCTCGCCGCAGGTGACGCTGAAGTCCGGCGGCTACCTCGTGCTGCACCAGACCGAGGCGCTGGTCTCCGTCGACGTCAACTCGGGCCGCTCGACC
Source organism: Pseudoxanthobacter soli DSM 19599 (assembly GCA_943372725.1). Classification (GTDB taxonomy): domain Bacteria; phylum Pseudomonadota; class Alphaproteobacteria; order Rhizobiales; family Segnochrobactraceae; genus CAMDHY01. The sequence continues at coordinate 6,273 of CALRZT010000083.1, read as the reverse complement.
CGCGAGCACAACATCGAGGACACCGCCCTCCAGACGAACCTCGAGGCCGCCGACGAGGTCGCCCGCCAGCTCAGGCTGCGCGATCTCGCGGGCCTCATCGTCATCGACTTCATCGACATGGAGGAGAAGCGCAACAATCGCGCCGTCGAGAAGCGCCTGAAGGAGGCGCTGCGCACCGACCGGGCGCGCATCCAGGTCGGCCGCATCTCGCACTTCGGCCTGATGGAGATGTCGCGCCAGCGCATCCGCACCGGCGTCGTCGAGAGCTCCACCCAGGTCTGCCCGCACTGCTTCGGCACCGGCGTCGTGCGCTCCACCGAATCGGTCGCTCTGCACGTGCTGCGCGTCATCGAGGACGTGCTCCTGAAGAGCGCCGCCAACAACCTGAACGTCCGCTGCCGCACCGCCGTCACCCTCTACATCCTCAACCAGAAGCGCCGTCACCTCGCCGACATCGAGGCCCGCTTCGGCGTCACGATCACCATCGCGGCGGACGAAACCCTCGGCACGCAGCTGCACGCCATCGAGAAGGGCGAGCTCGCGACGCGGCCGGTTCAAGCGGCCCCCCGGCCGGCCGACAGCTTCGTCAAGGTCGATTCGATCGAGCCCGAGGACGAGGACGTCGAGGAGGACGAGGAGGAGATCGAGGAGCCCGTCGCCGCAGCCCGGCCCGAGCGGGCCCCGCAACAGTCGCAGCAGCCGAGGTCCGGCGCCGCGCCGTCCGCTGCTGCGATGGCGGACGGCGAGCAGCCGCGGCGCCGGCGCCGCCGGCGTCGTCGGCGCGGCGGCGAGAACGGCAATGGCAATGGCAATGGCGAGCGCTCGGCACAGGGTGGCTTTGCGGGCTCCGATCATCGCGACGATGCCGACGATCGTGACGACGGTGACGACACGCCGGCCGTGACCGCCCACACCGCGGCGCCGGACGTCGGGACCGCGGCGGACAGCCGGGGCTCGGAGCACGGCTCCGACTCGCCGTGGGCGCAGCCGGCGGTTGACGCGGGTGCCGGCGGCGACGTCGTCGGCTCCGACACCGCGGCCTCCGAGCCGGCGTCGTCTGAGGCGGCTGCGGCCGGCGGCACGTCGGCCGTCGATCCCGCGACGGCGGACGGTGAGGCCGGCGAGGACAAGCGCCGGCGCCGGCGCGGTCGCCGCGGCGGTCGCCGCAGGGCCGAGGACGAGACCAACGCCGAGGAAGCCGCCGGCGCCGATGGCGCTGCGGCGGAGGCGTCGGCGGAGCCGGCCGCGACGGTCGAGACCGAGGCGGCCCCCGCGCCGGAGCCGGCCGCGGCGATCGAGCCCGACGAGGCTCCGCCGGAAGCGGCCGCAGCCGATGGTGCGGCATCGTCCGCGCCCGAGCCGGTCGCTACGCCCGAGCCGGTCGCCGCTGCCGAGCCGGCGCCGTCCGCGCCCGAGCCGGTCGCCACGCCGGAGCCGGTTGCGGCACAGCCGGCGCCCGAGCCCGACGACGGCCGCCCGAAGCGGTCGGGCTGGTGGCAGCGGCGTTCGTTCTTCTAAAGCATCAACCGGCGGCAGCGCGGTTCCGGGTCGCGGCTGGCTCTTCCGAACAGGAAGGGCCGGCCGCAACGTCCCGGATGCCGCGCTGCCGCCGCATTTCCTCTCTTCGGTGGCCGCGGCGACGCAGCGAGGTCGAGCGACGAGGAAAGAATGGGGGGACACCGCCTTTTCCGGCGATGGCCTGCGGTCTGGCGCGGCCGCCTCGCGCCTCGCCCGCTCTGCCTCGCCGCTGCAGTGGCAGCGGCAGCCGCGACCCTCGCCACCGCCCCGGCGGTTGCGCAGTCTTCCGGCTCGGTGCCGATCGTGCGCGACGCCGAGACCGAGGAACTGCTGCGGGACTACCTCTCCCCGATCCTGAAGGTCGCCGGCCTGCCGTCCGGCACCACCGAGGTGGTGCTCATCAACCGGCGCGACTTCAACGCCTTCGTCGTCGACAGCCGCCGCATCTTCATCAACGTCGGCGTCATCACGACCTCCGAGACGCCCAACGAGGTGATCGGCGTCCTCGCCCACGAGACGGGCCACATCGCCGGCGGCCACCTCGTACGCATGCGCGACGCGATGGCGAAGGCGCAGACGATGGCGGCGATCGGCATGATCCTCGGCATCGGTGCGATGGCCGTGGGCGTCGGCTCGGGCAGCGCCGAGATGGGCCAGGCCGGCATCGGCGTGGTCGGCGCCGGCATGCAGACGGCGCAGCGCAGCTTCCTCGCCTACCAGCGCGGCGAAGAGGAATCCGCCGATCGCGCCGCCCTGAAGTATCTCGAGAAGACGAAGCAGTCCGCCAAGGGCATGTTGCGTGTCTTCGAGGGCTTCGCCGACCAGCAGCTGCTGTCGGCCCGTTTCACCGACCCCTACGCCCAGAGCCACCCGATGCCGCGCGATCGCATCGCCCAGCTCGAGGAGAGGGCGCGCAAGAGCCCCTATTTCGACGCCGTCGATCCGCCGGCGCTGCAGGCGCGCCACGACCTCGTGCGCGCCAAGCTGATCGCCTTCACCGAAGCCCCCGCCTCGATCGCCCGCCGCTATCCGCCGACCGATCAGAGCCTGCCGGCGCGCTACGCCCGCGCCGTGCTCGCCCACCGCATCCGAGACCCGCAGGCTACGAACCGCGAGCTGGACGCCCTCATCAAGGCACAGCCCGGCAACGCCTTCTTCTGGGAACTGAAGGGCCAGGCGCTGCTCGAGAGCGGACGGCCGAAGGAAGCCGTCGCCGCGCTCCAGAAGGCCGTCGCGCTGGCCCCGGACGCGCCGCTCATCCGCACGCTGCTCGGCGAGGCGATGGTGGCGACCGGGGAACGATCGCTCACCGACGAGGCCGTCGGCCACCTCAACCGCGGGATCGTCCACGATTCGATGGGGGGCGTCTCCTACCGCCAACTCGCTACCGCCTATGCCCAGCGCGGCGAGATCGGCATGGCCGACCTCGCCACCGCCCGCGGCCTGATGGCAGAGGGCAACGTCGATGCGGCCCGACGCTATGCCGCACGCGCCCAGACGAAGTTGAAACCCGGCTCACCCGCGTGGCTTCAAGCGGACGACATCGTGTCGTATAAGCCGACCAAGCCGTGATCTCCTGCGGAGCCGGCACGGTCCCCGGCCTCCGCATGTCGCTTTGGACCGACGGAACACTTCATCATGCGCGCATTCATGGCAGCCGTCGGCGCCATCGTCCTGGCCGCCGGCACGGCGCTCGCCCTCGCCGGGCCCGCAGCCTCCCAGACCGCCGACACGCCGGCGCCTCTCGACCGCGCCGCCGTCGAGACCATCGTGCGCGAATATCTCCTGGCCAACCCGGAAATCCTGCAGGAGGCCTTCACGGCGCTCGAGCGCAAGCAGGCCGCCGCACAGGAGGCCCAGCGCGTCGCCGCCATCACCGAGCAGCGTGACGTCATCTTCAACTCGACGCGCCAGGTCGTCCTCGGCAACAAGGAGGGAGACGTCACCCTCGTCGAGTTCTTCGACTACAACTGCGGCTACTGCAAGCGCGCGATGGGAGACCTCGTGCGGCTCTTGAAGGAACATCCGGATCTGCGCGTCGTGCTGAAGGAATTCCCGGTGCTCGGCCGCGGGTCCACGGAGGCGGCGCAGGTCGCCATCGCCGTCAACGCCGTCGCCCCCGAGCGCTACCTCGACTTCCACATGGCGCTGCTCGGCCATGAGGGCCCCGTCGACCGCGCCGCGGCTCTGGACGTCGTCGAGAAGCTCGGACTGCCGCTCGACAAGATCTCCGAAGTGATGGCGGGCCCTGTCGTCTCCGAGACGATCGAGGAGGTCTACAGCCTCGCCAACTCCCTCGGCATCAACGGCACGCCGTCCTACGTCATCGGCGACAAGGTGCTCGTCGGCGCCGTGGGCTACGACACCCTCGCCGCGGATGTGGAGGACGCCTGCTCCGGGACGACGAGTTGCTGATCGGTCGTTCACACGACGTCCGCGAGCCCCTATAAGCGGCGCACCCGAGGAAGGCCCGCCGGGCCGCGCCTCGCGTTCTGCCCAGACAACCAGCGCGGCGTCGGATGGCTATCCCGGTTCTCGTCCTCAACGGCCCCAACCTCAACCTGCTCGGCCTGCGTGAGCCGGGCATCTACGGCAGCGCGACGCTCGCCGACATCGAGGAACTCTGCCGCGTCACCGGCGAGCGCCTCGATCTCGAGGTCGACTTCCGGCAGTCGAACCATGAGGGCGTGCTGGTCGACTACATTCACGCCGCGCGCACGACGGCGCGCGGCATCGCCATCAATGCCGGTGCCTATACCCACACGTCGATCGCCCTCCACGACGCCATCCGCGCCGTGGCGCTGCCGACCGTCGAGTTGCATCTGTCGAATGTGCACGCTCGCGAAAGCTTTCGGCACCATTCTTACCTCGCACCGGCTGCGACGGGCGTGATCTGCGGGTTCGGTCCCCGCAGCTACGTGCTCGCGCTGGAAGCGCTCGCCGGCCTTCTCGCCGGTTGATCAGCGCCGACTGACAGAGAGATCCATGTCCAACGCCAAGCCCACCATCGATTCGGCCCTCATCCGCGAACTCGCCGACCTCCTGAAGGAGACCGAGCTCACCGAGATCGAGGTCGAGCAGCCGAACCTGCGCATCCGCGTCTCCCGCGCCGCGCCGATGGCCTCGGCCGCCGTGGCCGTTCCCGCCGCCGTGGCGGCGCCCGTCGCGCTCGCCCCCGTCGCGGTCGACGCGCACCATCACCCCGGCGCGGTGAAGTCGCCGATGGTCGGCACCGCCTATCGCGGGCCGGAGCCTTCGGCGAAGCCCTTCATCGAGGTCGGCGACCGCGTCGTCGCCGGCCAGACGCTCCTCATCGTCGAGGCGATGAAGACGATGAACCAGATCCCGGCCACGACCGCCGGCACGGTGACCGCGATCCTCGTCGAGGACGGCCAGCCCGTGGAGTACGGTGAGCCGCTGGTCATCATCGAATGACGATGTTCTCGAAGATCCTCATCGCCAACCGCGGCGAGATCGCGCTCCGCGTCCTGCGCGCCTGCAAGGAGCTCGGCATCGCCACAGTCGCGGTCCACTCCACCGCCGACGCCGACGCAATGCACGTGCGCCTCGCCGACGAGAGCGTCTGCATCGGCCCACCGCCCGCGCGCGACAGCTACCTCAACATCCCCTCCCTCCTGGCGGCGTGCGAGATCACCGGCGCCGACGCGGTGCATCCGGGCTACGGCTTCCTGTCGGAGAACGCCCGCTTCGCCGACATCCTCGCTGCCCACGGCGTCGCCTTCATCGGTCCCTCGCCCGAGCACATCCGCATCATGGGCGACAAGATCGAGGCGAAGCGTACGGCGATGCAGCTCGGCATTCCCGTCGTTCCTGGCTCCGACGGCGCCGTGACCTCCGAGGTCGAGGCGCGCCGCATCGCCGCCGACATCGGCTATCCCGTGCTGATCAAGGCCTCGGCCGGCGGCGGCGGCCGCGGCATGAAGGTGGCGCACACGCCCGATGACCTCGAGATCGCCCTCGGCACGGCCCGCTCCGAGGCGAAGGCCGCCTTCGGCGACGACGCCGTCTACATCGAGAAATATCTCGCCAAGCCGCGCCACATCGAGATTCAGGTGCTCGGCGACGGCAACGGCGACGCCGTCCACCTCGGCGAACGCGACTGCTCGCTGCAGCGCCGCCACCAGAAGGTCTGGGAAGAGGCGCTGTCGCCCGCCCTCAACGACAGCCAGCGTCACGAGATCGGCGAGACCGTCGCGGCCGCGATGCGCAAGCTGCGCTACTCCGGCGCCGGCACGGTCGAGTTCCTCTACGAAGACGGCCAGTTCTACTTCATCGAGATGAACACGCGGCTGCAGGTCGAGCACCCGGTCACCGAGATGATCACCGGCATCGACGTCGTCAACGAGCAGATCCGCGTCGCCTCCGGCTCGCCGCTGTCGATGCGGCAGTCCGACATCACCTTCAACGGCCACGCCATCGAGTGCCGCATCAACGCTGAGGACCCGCGCACCTTCGCCCCCTCCCCCGGCCGGATCTCCTACTTCCATCCGCCCGGCGGCCTCGGCGTGCGCGTCGATTCCGGCGTCTATCAGGGCTATGTCATTCCGCCGCACTACGACAGCCTGATCGGCAAGCTGATCGTGCACGGCCGCAACCGCGTCGAGTGCATGATGCGGCTCCGGCGCTGCCTCGACGAGTTCGTCGTCGACGGCATCCGTTCGACGATCCCGCTGTTCCGGGCCCTCGTCGACGATCCGGACATCGCCAACGGCGTAGATGACATTCACTGGCTGG
>CALRZT010000082.1:0-15321 GCA_943372725.1 Pseudoxanthobacter soli DSM 19599 | reverse complement strand
GGATCGGAAAACAGCCTGGCCTCGAAGATCGCCTCGCGATCGGCGCGCGCGGCGACGAGCGCCTTCAGATAGTCCGGCCGCGCGGACGGCGGCTTGGTCGTCGCGGCGCCGTCCTCGATCATCGACAGCGCGTGCTGGATCGACTTCGCCACCTCCTCGGCCGACACCGGCTTCTGCAGGAAGTCGACGGCATTCAGCCGCAACGCCGCGACGGCGCGGTCGAGCGCGGCGTTGCCGGTGATGACGATCGCCGACAACGGCCGCGTCTGGCGTCGCGCCGCCAGCTTCTGCAGGAGTTCGATGCCGTCGATCTGCGGCATCATCAGATCCGTGACGACGATCCGCAAGGACACGTGCTTCTGCACGAGTTCCAGAGCTTCGTGCGCCGTACACGCCGCTATCGTCGGGTAGCCCAGTGAGGAGAGTCCTTCCTGAAGCTCTTCGAGCACATCCCGATCATCGTCGACTAGCAGAACTCTCGGAGAGTCCTTGTTGCTCATTCCAAGCCAACCTGACTATTGTCCCAGCATTCCCAATCGCTGGCGGGTGTCACTGCTGAGACGCGGTATCAACTTCATCAGCTCGGAAAGCGGGCGCTTCTGAGAGATGAGATAGCCTTGGAGGAAGTCTACACAATGCGTGCGCGCTAAAGCAACGTCCTGCGCCGTCTCGATTCCTTCCGCGACGACGGCGAGGTCGAGGCGGCGGCCGAGCCCTGCGAGCGCCGCGAAGATGTCGCGCGCCTTGGTCCAGGTGCGGGCGGAGCGCACGATCTCGATGTCGATCTTCAGCTCGGTGACGGGCAGGTTGGCGAGTTGCGTCAGGCCGCTGCTGCGCTGTCCGACGTCGTCGAGCGCGAGGCCGAAGCCGGCGAGCCGGAGCTTGACGAGGGCGGACAGGGCACCCGCCGAGGAATCGTAGACCGAGTCCTCCGTCAGTTCGAACGTCACCTGCTGCGGCGGCAGGCCCGCGGCCCTGGTGATGTTCGCGATCTCCTCGATCGTCGATCGCTCCAGGAGCACCGTGAGGGGCAGGTTGACGCTGACGTGGCCCTGAAATCCGGCGGCGAGCCATTCCGCACAAGCCTCTGCGGCCTGCCGGGTGACCTCGACCGAGAGCTCCGAGATCAGCGCCGGCTCCGTCATGGCGGCGGCGACGATCGCGGGCGGCGACACCGGGCCGATTCCCGGAAGCTCGCCGGCGAGCAGCGCCTCGGCACCGGCGAACTGGAAGGTGTCCGACCGGACGATCGGCTGGAAGGCGACCTTCAGCGAGCGATCGCGTAGCGCCTCCTCCAGCGCGCCGCGGGTCACCGTCGAGGGCGGATCCTGCCGGCCGCTCGACGGCGTCGGCTGGGCGACCGGGGCGGCGACGAGGACAGCGGACAGCTGGTCGGGGTCGAACGGCTTGGCGAGCCCGCCGATGACGGTCAGACCCTGCCGCTCCGCGGCCGCCGTCGTGCCACGCAGGACGGCCTCGCCGTGCCCGGTCATCAGCACGAGTTTCGGCGGCGCGCGCCATTTGCCGAGGCGGCGCAGCACGTCGAGACCGTCGACGCCTGGCATCATCAGGTCGAGGACGAGGACATCGACACCGTCGAACGCCGCCGGGTCGAGCAGCCGCGCGTCACTCAGGGCGACGACGTCGTAGCCCTCGAGTTCCAATAGCTGTCCTATTTCCCGACGGAGATCACCATCATCGTCGAGGACGACGATATGGCGTCGTTTCTTGGTCATCGTGTCTTCATTTTCAGTCCGTCATCCTGCTGAGGAGCATATCTTCCATCTCTTGCGCGAGCATGACCGGATCGACGGGCTTCAGGCGCAGGATGTCGACGCCGAGGTTGTGCTTCGTCGCACATCCCAGGATGTTGCCGGTGATGACCACCATCAGGCGGGGGCGAATGAGCGTCGGCAGCGCGTGCGCCATGGCGACCAGCCGCGAGCCGTCCATGTCGCCGAGCCTCAGGTCCGTCAGGAGGCACTCGGGCGCCAAACCCTCGAACAGAAGACGCTCCGCCTCGCGGCCGGAGTTGCAGATGTTCACCCGCCAGCCGGTCTCGGAAAAATACTCTCCGAGTTCCTCGGCCAGATCTTTCTCGTCATCGCAAAGCAACAGCGTCTTACGAGCCGCACTGATCATTGAGCAGCCTCTCTCAATTCGGCCTCTCTCCGATAAACTGGCAAATTGATCAAAAACAGGGCACCGCCACCGGCGTTGGATGCGACGATCTCGCCCTTCATGCCGCGGATGATCTTGCGTGACAGAGACAGCCCGAGGCCGGTTCCGTGGCTCTCGGACTTCGTCGTGGTGAAGGGGTCGAAGACCGTGCTGAGGATATCCTGATGGATGCCGCCCGCCTGGTCCTGGACGGACACCGAAACCTGCTCCCCCTCGACGCGCGCCCGGACCTGCACGGTCGGATGGGCACCCTTCGCCCGGTTCTCCTCGAACGCGTCGCGGGCGTTGATCAGCAGGTTGACGATCACCTGCTCGAACAGCGTCTGCTCGCCCGACACCTGCAACTCGACCGGAAGGTCGAGTTCGATCACGAGGCGGATGCCCGACATGCTGTACTGCTCGGCGACGAAGCTGATCGCGAGGTCGATCGCCCGGCGCAGGAAGAAGGGCTCGGCGTGCAGGGTCGTCGAGCGCCCGTAGCGGCGGACCTGGTCGGTGATGCGTCGGGCCCGCTCGATCTGTGCGTTGATGCGGTCGAGTTTCGCCTCGAGCGAGGCGGTGTCGCCGTTGGCGAGGAGGCGCTGCGCGTTCGCCGCGGCCATCCGGATGACGGTGAGGGGCTGGTTGATCTCGTGGGCGATGGCCGACGCCATCTCGCCGAGCGTAGCGAGCTTGGCCGCCTGCATGATCTGTAGTTCCGCGTCGCGCACCTGGGTGGTGTCGGCGAGGGCGAGCATGCACTGCTGGCGCCCTTCCCACATCACCCGCTGCCGCCGCCCGCGCAACGCCAGGATCTTGCCGTTCGACCGCTGGAAGGAGAAGCTGACGATGACGCCCTCGGCTTCGTCGCCGGTCAGCGAGTCCTGAGCGGCCTTGAGGAACCGGCGCCACTCCTTCGAGGTCGGCGGCGCCGTATCGATCAGCGTCTGCGCCAGCGGATTGGCGAAGCTAACGACATTGTTCAGGGAATCGAACACGACGACGACGGCCGGCATGGCGCGGATGAGGGCCCGCAGGTTCTCCTGCATGTGGGCGGCCTCGGCCTGCGCGCGCTCGACCGCGATCAGGCGCTGCCGGTCGCGCATCGCCTGCAGCAGCACGAAGACGACCAGCGACGTCACCGAAAAGAACATCAAGGCCAGCGGGATGAAGGCCGGGCTCTTCGCCAGCTCCTGCTCGCGCTTGTAGATACTCTCGTTGTAGGCGACGGACGTCTGCAGGATCTTCTGCAAGGTGCGGGCGAGCGGCTGCAGTTCGTCGTGCAGCTTGTTGAGCCGCTGCGTCGGGACGATCACCTCCGGCTGCGCCTCGACCTCGGCCAGGAACACGTCGATGATCGCCTCGTAGCCCTTGATGGTGGGCACGTGCGCCGGCAACTCGTTGAGGAGCTTGCCCTCCTCCGACTCGTAGAGGATCGGCAGCCGCGAGCGCAGGATCTCGATGCGCAGGAGAACGTCCTCCTGGCCGACCATCGAGGGATCGACGGCATCGATGCGCAGGGCGGCGAGCGTCTTGATGAGCTCGATCTGCGCCTGATAGGCGACCCAGCCCGACGTCCGGATGCTGACGGCCAGCATTTCGCGCTGGCGGGCATGATCGAGGTAGAGAAAGGTCGTCGCCGCAAACAAGCAGGCGGTGGTCGCGACCAGCGCAACCGTGACTAACAGCGACCACCGCCTGCGAAGATTACTGAGCTTCAAAGTCAACCGACTTGACCTGCCAGACCATACGGCCGTGATAGAACTGGGTGTCGAGCTTGGAATCGGAGGAGATCGGGTACATCACCCAGTAGGGGCCCTTGTCCGCGATGCGCATGTTCTCGCCGTTGTGCCGCGTCGCGAGGATCGCCCCGTTCGTCTCCCAATCCTCGGCGGGAACGTCCATCTCGTAGTCGTTGAGGGCGATGACGCGAGCGGACGAGACGGGTACGCCGCCGAGGGCCGCGAGAGTGCCGAGCGAGGGGCCGGAAAAGCGCTGGTCGCCGCTCGTCCACGGCGTCTCCGTGGTGAACTCGACCTGCGGCAGGGCCTCCACGGCCGCGAGATCGAGCGTGCGCTCCGCGACCAGCGACCCGTCCTTCGCGTGCCACCGAAGCACCAGGTCGCCACTGGCCGCGATTACCGGAGTTGCCGAGAGCCCAACCCAAAGTACGCAGCCCATGACAAGGGCTGATGCCAACTTCAACACAACTTCTCTCCTCAATCGCACCATTTCAAACAACCGTTCCTGCACACCTCGCCGAGGGCTGGATACGGGCGCGCGGATGGTTCCACCGCGGCGACCGCGGCACCAGCGCAAACCATCGCCAAACTGACGCTGCGCGCGCGAGATTGCTCCGAAACTGGAGTGATTCCGCCCCGGAGACCCTCCCCGCGTCCGGCGTTCCCCTTCCCCCTCCGGGTCTTCGCCACGCTTCTCCCGGTATGGCGCCCCCGTGACAGTCTGATATGCATTGTGACCGCTTCGACGCTGACCGCAACGCCGCGTCGGGCTAGGAAGGCGCGAGATCGACCGTCGGCGAATCAACGCCGCGTGATCGCACGAACGGGAACGGACCGCGCCCATGGGGCGACGCTTTTTCGGCACGGACGGCATTCGCGGCAAGGCCAACGCCTTCCCGATCACGCCGGAACTCGCACTCAAGATCGGCATGGCGACCGGTATCGCCTTTCGCCGCGGCAATCACCGCCATCGCGTGGTGATCGGCAAGGACACCCGCCTGTCCGGCTACATGATCGAGACGGCGCTCGTCGCAGGCTTCACGTCCGTCGGCGTCGACTGCTTCCAGACCGGCCCGGTGCCGACGCCGGCGATCGCCATGCTGACGCGCTCGCTCAGGGCCGACATGGGCGTGATGATCTCCGCCTCGCACAACCCCTACGACGACAACGGCATCAAGATCTTCGGACCCGACGGTTTCAAGCTCTCCGACGAACTGGAGCTCGAGATCGAGGCGATGCTGGAGACGGATCTCTCCGCGAAGCTCGCGGCCTCGGCCGGTCTCGGGCGCAACACCCGCATCGACAGCGCCGCCGACCGCTATGTCGAGTTCGTCAAGCGGACGCTGCCGCGCAACCTCGGCCTCGACGGCGTCCGCATCGCGCTCGATTGCGCCAATGGCGCCGCCTATAAGGTCGCCCCCGTGGCGCTGTGGGAACTGGGTGCCGAGGTGATGGCGATCGGCGTCGCGCCGGACGGCTTCAACATCAACCGCGAGTGCGGTTCCACCGACCCCAAGGCCCTCCAGGAAAAAGTGCACGAAGTGCGCGCCGATATCGGCATCGCCCTCGACGGTGACGCCGACCGCGTGATCGTCGTCGACGAGCGCGGCCAGATCATCGACGGCGACCAGCTGCTCGCCGTCATCGCCGGCACCTGGGCGGACGAGGGCAAGCTGGCGCAACCGGGCATCGTCGCCACCGTGATGTCGAACCTCGGCCTCGAGCGCCATCTGGCCGAGCGCGGGCTCAGCCTGGAGCGCACGAAGGTCGGCGACCGGCACGTCGTCGAGGCGATGCGCAGCGGCAGCTACAATGTCGGCGGCGAACAGTCCGGCCACATCATTCTGTCGGACCACACCACCACCGGGGACGGATTGATCGCCGCCCTGCAGGTGCTCGCCGTGGTCGTGCAGACCGGCCGTCCGGTCTCGGAGGTCTGCCGCCGCTTCGAGCCGGTTCCCCAGGTCCTGCGCAACGTGCGCATCGTCGAAGGCAAGCCGCTCGAAGACGAGCGCGTCAAGAAGGCGATCGACGACGCCCGCCGCCGCCTCGGCAATCAGGGCCGTCTGGTCATCCGCCCGTCCGGCACGGAACCGCTGATCCGCGTCATGGCGGAAGGCGACGACGGCGGGCTGGTGAACGAGGTCGTCGACGAGATCGTCGCCGCGGTCGGCCGCGCCGCCTGAGGCGCGGGCAGGAGCGCCGCGGGCGGCGCTGCGCGTCCGCAGTCAGAACGGCAGCAGCCGCTTCAGGCGCTTCTCCAGGCGGTCGAGGCTCGCGAGGAGGCCCGGATCGGGTCGCGCCACCGGCTCCGCCTCGAAGATCCTCATCACTTCTTCCGCCGTCGCCGGCAGGCCGCTGACCGGGTCCGTCCACGCCGTCCCGACGACGGCGACCAGCGCGATGAAATCCTCGTACGACAACCGGCGCGCCCGGGCCGGCGGCGCGCGGTCGTGGGTGAAACCCCAGCCGGCATAGACCGCCGGGCCGTGCACGACCACCGGCAGTCCGAGCGCCAGCGCGTCGAGCGCGCTCTCGGCGGCATCGGTGTGGAGCGCGACGACACGCCCGAGCATGGCCGGCATGGCGCGCGCGGACGCCGGGGAGCTCCGCTGCGGCGGCAGCAGCGTGGTGCGCCAGGCGCGGCGGAGGTCGCGAGCCGGGCGGGGCCGTTCGCGCAGCACGACGACGGCGGCATCGGGACGCTCGGCCTGCACCGCTGCGACGATTTCCGCCTCGGCCGGGAGGCGGGCTCCGAGCGGCACAGCTGCCTGGCCCGCGGCGGCCAGCACCACCGCCACCGTCGGCGCAGCCGGGTCCCGCGAGGCGGCGGGCAGGCGTCGCTCCGCCGTCAGACCGATGCGGGCGAAGGCCGTTCGGGCCAAGAGCGCCAGCACGGCTCCGGCCCGCGCGCGCTCCACCGCCCCCACCTCCCCCGTCGCCAGCAGGGTCGCCAGTGCCCCGCCGTCGGCGAGGGGATCGCCGGTCGCATCGATGTGCAGGCCGCCGTCGAAGCCGTAGGCGGCGGCGAGCCGGTCGTCGCGCACAAGCCCCGGCCGCACCCCGGTGGCACCGGACGGCGGGGTGCTTCTTGCCGACCAGACGAGGACAGTGTCGCCGTCGTCGGCCCCCGTCGCCGCACGGTCGGACCGCGCCGTCACCGCGGCGCTGCCCCCGCCCGCGACGGCTTCCGCCAGCCGCCCGTCGAGCGGCGCGCCGACGAGCGTCACGCGCGTCCGTCGGCGCGCCAGCGTCTCCCGCCACTCCAGCAGCCGGTCGATCGCCTGCTCGACACCGATCGCCTCGCAGCGCACCGGATCGGCATAGCGCGGGTAGGCGACATAGGCCGACGCGAACAGGTCGAGGAGACTGCGCGGCTGCCCCCGCCGCGCCAGCGCGGCGACCGCCGCGGACTCGGTCGGGGTGTCCAGGGTAAGGCCCCAGCCGGCGTAGAACGGCACGCCGAACGTCCGCACCGGCACACCGGCGACGAGGGCCTCGAAGCCGAGCTGGCTGCTGACGGTGAAGACGCGACCGACGCGGGCGAGAAGGTCGAACGGGTTGCCGGCGTCGGCGAGGAGCGCGAGACCATGGCGACGCGCATGCTCCAGCAGGTAGCCAGTGGCGCGGCCAGCGAGCACGTCCGGGTGGACCTTGACGGCGATGTCGCCCGCCGCCGCCTCCGAAAGCGCCGCCGTCACCATCGCGGCGAAGCTCGCGGCGGTGGCGAGACCGCCGGCGATCGACTGGTCGCCGTAGACCTGATCGACGAGCAGGATCCCGAGCCGCCGGCCGGCGTCGACCGGCGCCGCGCCGAGCACGTTGTACTTGGTGAGTTTTTCGGCCCGCACGCGCGAAAGGGCGCGCTCCGCCGTGGCGCGGCGGGCAGCGTCGAAGCCGGGTGCGGCGAGGATCAGCCGTTCGAGCCGCGAGGGGGTCGCCGCGCGGTAGTAGATGCCCTCGTCGTCGAGGACCAGCGACAGCGGCGGCGGCTTGATCCGGTGGGAGCCCACCGAGCGTAGAAAACCATCCTCGGCGGCGAGGAACGCCACGCCGTGACGCGTCCCGAAGCCTCGCGGCCCGGCGGCGCTCGGCTTGTCGCCCCAGCCCACGACGAAATCGAGACCGCGGGCGTCCGCCGGACGCGGAAAGCCGACCACCGTCCGAACGCCGAGGAGGACGTCGAGATGCGGGAAGGCGAGCGAGTTGCGCGAGAAGACGCCGGCCGCCGTCCCGAGCAGGGTGCCGGGGCGGGACGCGGGAGCGGCGGGGTCGGGCAAGGGGCTGCGCGGCATCGCCCATGCGTATAGGGCGCGCCGCGCGGCCGCGAAAGCAGCGGTGCGGTCCGGGCGGCCGCGGGCGAACCGTCGCATGTGAATCGAATTCGCTTGGCCTCCCTGCTCCGGGCGATATATATCAGTCGTGAATATGACGAGCCGGAATATGCCGGCGCGACATAGCCCCGGGACAGCCCCTTCGCACCGACCCTTGGCCCGACATGAACATTCGCACCCTCTGCCTGGCGATCCTCCACGAGAGCGACGCCACCGGCTACGAGATCAAGAAGCTCTCCGTCGAGGGGAAGTACCGCTACTTCGCGGAGGCGAGCTTTGGGTCGATCTATCCGACCCTCGCCCGGCTGGAGCAGGAGGGCCTTGTGACGCTCCGCGAGGAGACGCAGCCAGGCAAGCCGTCGCGCAAGATCTATTCGATCACCGACGCCGGCCGGCGCGTCCTCGTCGAGGCCCTCAGCGAACCGCCGACGCCCGATGTCTTCCGCTCCGGCTTCCTGCTGGTGGCGCTGTGCGCCGAACTCCTCGACCGCGCGACGATCGCGGCGGCCGTGGAAGGTCGCATCACCCACCTGCGCGAGGAGATCGGCCACCTCGAGGAGCTGCTGCGCTCCACCAACGATCCGACGACCCACTGGGCCGCCGCCTACGGCATCGCCTGCATGACGAAGTCGCACGAGTACCTCGCCGACCACCGCCACGAGATCGAAGCGTTGGCGCGCGATGATGGTGCCGCCGAGACCAGCCTGCCGCCGTCGACCCTGCGGGTCGCGGCGACCTGATGACCCATTCCGCATGCCCCGTCCTGCCGATCGCCCGACCCCTGCGAACCGATCCGGCATCATCGCCTGTCCACGGATGAGTGACATGACCGCCCGAGTACCGCCCGCCGCCGTGTTGCAAGCCTCTGCCGCCCCGGCGCCGTCCCGCCCGGGGCAGGCCCGCCTCGCCGCCGGCCTCGCCGCCGCGCTGTTCGCCGCCGTGCTCGGCTGCGGCATCGGCGAGGCACGGGCCGCCGAGGCGGCGCTCGACCCCGGTGCCGGCCCGCAGCCGCCGACCGTCACCGTTGCGGCGGCCCTCGCCGGATCGCTGACCGAGCGGGTGATCGTCACCGGCGACATGGTGCCGAAGGAGGAGATCATCGTCACGCCGGAGGTCGACGGCCTGGCGACGGTGGAGATCCTCGTCGAGGAGGGCGACAGGGTCGCCAAGGACCAGGTGCTCGCCCGGCTGTCGCGCGACACCGTCGACGTCGCCATCGCCCAGGCGGATGCGCAGATCGCCCGGGCCCGGGCCTCGATCGCCCAGGCGCGGACACAGATCGTCCAGGCGCAGGCGACACTGAAGCAGGCGCAGAACTCGTTCCAGCGCGCCGAGCGGCTGCGCAAGACGGGCACCGCGTCGATCGAAACCTACGAGAGCCGCGAAGCCGAGGCGCTCGTGGCGCAGGCGCAGGTCGCCGCGGCGGAGGAGCAGCTCGCCCTCGCCGAGGCCGATCTCGCCCTCGCCGAAGCCCAGAAGCGCGAGGAGATGGTCCGCCTCGGCCGTACCGAGATCAAGGCGCCGACCGCCGGCATCGTCAGCCGCCGCGAGGCGCGGCTCGGCGCCGTCGTCAGCATGTCCGGCACGCCGATGTTCCGCATCATCGAGGACGGCGAGATCGAACTCCAGGCCGACGTGGCCGAGATGACGCTGGCGAAGCTGCGCGACGGGCAAAAGGCGACGGTCTTCCCGGCCGGCCGCGGCGAGGGCCTGCCCGGACAGGTTCGCCTCATCTCTCCGGAAATCGACAGCGCCACGCGCCTCGGCGAGGTCCGCGTCTCGATCGAGGAGGCCGAAGGGCTGGCGATCGGCGCCTTCGCCTATGCCGCCATCGAGACGGCGACGCGCGAGGGCGTGCTGATCCCGCTGTCGGCCGTGCTCTACGGCTCCGGCGGCAGCGCCCAGGTGCAGCTGGTCGAGGAAGAGGTCGTCGTGACACGGCCGGTGACCATCGGCCTCGTCGCCGACGGCCGCGCGGTCATCACCGACGGTCTGAAGGACGGCGACCAGGTCGTGTCGATCTCCGGCACGTTCCTGCGCCCCGGCGACCGCATCACCCCCGTCCTGGCCAAGAACTGAGCCTGGCGACGTACTGAACCGACCGCAGCGCAACCAACCGGAACCCGAGCGATGAACGTCTCCGCCTGGTCGATCCGCAATCCGGTACCGTCGCTGGTGCTGTTCGTGGTGCTGATGCTGCTCGGCATCTTCACCTTCCAGACCCTGCCGATCACCCGCTTCCCGAACATCGACGTGCCGGTCATCTCGGTGACCGTAACGCAGGCCGGCGCCGCACCGTCGGAACTCGAGACCCAGGTGACGCGCGAGGTCGAGGACGCGGTGGCGAACCTCACCGGCGTCAAGCACGTGTCTTCGACGATCACCGACGGCCAATCGGTGACGGCGATCGAGTTCCGCCTGGAGGTTCCCGCCGACGAGGCGCTGAACGACGTCAAGGACGCGATCGACAAGATCCGGGCCGATCTTCCCGGCGACATCGAGGAGCCGATTGTCGAGAAGATCGACATCGAAGGCCAGGCGATCCAGACCTTCGCCGCCTCCGCACCCGGCATGACGCTCGAGCAGCTGTCGTGGTTCGTCGACGACGTCGTCATCCGCAAGCTGCAGGGGCTTCCCGGCGTCGGCAAGGTCGACCGCTATGGCGGCGTCGACCGCGAAATCATCGTCTCGCTCGACCCCGCCCGGCTGATGGCCCTCGGCATCACCGCCGCGGACGTCAGCAACCAGTTGCGCGCCACCAACGTCGACCTCGCTGGCGGCCGCAGCGAACTGGGCGGCAAGGAACAGTCCATCCGCACGCTCGCCGGCGCTCGGACCATCGCGGATCTGGCGCAGACCAAGATCGTGCTGTCCGGCGACCGCTCGGTCAGGCTGTCGGAACTCGGCAGCGTCACCGATGGCTACGAGGAGCCGAAGACGTTCGCCCGTCTCGACGGCGAGACGCCGGTGGTCTCCTTCGCGGTGTTCCGCGCCAAGGGTGCCAGCGACGCGGACGTCGCCGAGGTGGTCAAGGGCGCCATCGCCGAGCTCGAAACGGCGCATCCCGACGTCAGCTACACGATGACGGACGATTCCGTCCGCTACACCTACGGCAACTACGAATCCGCGATGATGACCCTGATCGAGGGCGCGATCCTCGCCATCATCGTGGTCTTCGTGTTCCTGCGCGACTGGCGGGCGACGCTGATCGCCGCCACCGCCCTGCCCCTCTCGATCATTCCCGCCTTCTGGGTGATGGACCTGATGGGGTTCTCGCTGAACCTCGTCAGCCTTCTCGCCATCACACTCGTCACCGGCATCCTCGTCGACGACGCGATCGTCGAGATCGAGAACATCGTCCGCCACATGAAGATGGGGAAGTCCCCCTACAAGGCGGCGATGGAGGCGGCCGACGAGATCGGCCTCGCGGTGATCGCGATCTCGCTGACGATCGTCGCGGTGTTCGCCCCGGTCTCCTTCATGGGCGGCGTCGCGGGCCAGTACTTCAAGCAGTTCGGCCTCACCGTCGCCGTGGCCGTGCTGTTCTCGCTCCTGGTCGCCCGCCTCATCACGCCGATGATGGCCGCCTATCTGATGCGGCCGCACAAGCACATCGAGCCGAAGGACGGCTGGCTGATGCGCGGCTACACGCGCTTCCTGGCCGGTACCATCCGCTTCCGCTTCGTGACGCTGGTCGTCGGCATGGTGCTGTTCGGCCTGTCGATCTTCGCGATGGGCCTGCTGCCCACCGGCTTCATCCCGGCCGAGGACGTCAGCCGCATCGTCGTCGCGATGGAACTGCCCCCCGGCGCGCGGCTCGACGACACCCAGGCGAAGACCGACGAGGTGGTGAAGACCCTGAAGGAGATGCCGGAGGTGAAGAGCGTCTTCGTCCTGGGCGGCTCCTCCCCGACGGGCGACATCGAACTGCGCCGTGCCGCGGTCTACATCCAGCTGACGCCGAAGGCCGATCGCGAGCTGACACAGAAGCAGATCGAGGCGGAGGTGACGCGGCGGCTCGCCGCCATACCGGACATGCGCGGCTGGTACGTCAACGACCGCGGCGAGCGCGAGATGTCGGTGTCCCTTCTGTCGAACGACCCTGTGGCGCTCGATCAGGCGGTGGCGCAGGTGGAGGCGGCCGCCCGCAAGCTCGAGGGCTTCTCCAACGTCGCCGCGAACGCCGGCATCCAGCGTCCCGAGATCCTGATCCGGCCGCGCCTCGACGAGGCGGCGCGCTTCGGCATCTCGACGCAGCAGATCTCCCAGGCGGTGCGCGTCGCCACCATCGGCGACGTCGATGCCAACCTGCCGAAGTTCAACGCCGGTGACCGGCTGATCCCGATCCGCGCCCGCTTCAAACTGGATGCCCGCAGCGATCTCGCCTTGGTCAGGGCACTCCCGATAACCGGCGCGAGCGGGGCGGTCGCCCCCCTCGAGGCGGTGGCGGACGTAAGCTTCGGCCTCGGTCCGTCCTCGATCACCCGCTACGACCGCGAACGGCGCGTCGTCATCGGCGCCGACCTCGTCGGCCGTCTCGAGCTCGGCGAGGCGCTCGAGCGCCTCTACGCCATGCCGGAGGCGCAGAACCTGCCGGCCGGTGCCCGCATCCAGACGAGCGGTGACGCCGAGATCATGGAAGAGGTGTTCACCGGCTTCGCGATGGCGATGGGTGCCGGCCTGATGATGGTGCTCGGCGTGCTGATCCTGCTGTTCGGCAACGTCTTCCAGCCGATCACCATCCTGTTGTCGCTGCCCTTCACGATCGGCGGGGTCGTGCTCGGCCTGCTCCTCACGCAGAACGCCGTCTCGATGCCGGTCGTCATCGGCATCCTGATGCTGATGGGCATCGTCACCAAGAACGCCATCATGCTGGTCGACTTCGCGGTCGAGGCGGTGCACCGCGGCGAGAACCGCGTCGACGCGATCATCGACGCCGGCCGCAAGCGCGCCCGCCCGATCATCATGACGACGATCGCGATGATCGCCGGCATGGTCCCGAGCGCCTATGGCACCGGCGAGGGCGGCGAGTTCCGCGCACCGATGGCGATCGCGGTGATCGGCGGCCTCGCGGTGTCGACGGTGCTGTCGCTGGTCTTCGTGCCGTCGTTCTACACGGTGATGGACGACGTCAGCCGCTTCTTCGGCTGGGTGTTCGGCCGCTTCATCGGCCCGACGGACGAGGAGTCGGCGGCCGCCCACGCCGACAAGGACGCGGCCGGCGCACAGTTGCCGCTGCCGCTGCGCGAGGCGGCGGAGTAGCAAGAGCGGCCAGACCGACCGTCGCCGCCACCGGCGGCGGGGGCGGCAGACGGGCCGGCCTCGTCACGGCCCCGGCGACGAGGCCTCCGCCGCGTCGATCGCCGCCGTCCGCTTCGCCGCGAGATCGGCGGCGACGTGCTTCTCCCAGGCGCGCCAGCCGAGCGGCAGGCAGGCGAGGTAGCCGACCGACCCGACGGCCAGCATCTCGAACGGGAAGCTGACGAACAGCGCCACCACCAGCACGACGAGCACGAACAGCGGCAGGATCAGGTCGCGCCGGATGCGCATGCCGAAGCGCTTGCCGGAGAACGTCGGCAGCCGGCTGACCATCAGGAAGCCGATCAGGAGCGTATAGAGCGCCACGACGATCGCGCCCGCCCGTGCGCTCAGGCCCGTGCCGACGAGGTCGCCGCCGACGAGGCCGAGGTAGATCGGCAGGAGCACGACGATCGCCCCCGCCGGGCTCGGCACGCCGATGAAGAAGTTGCTCTGCCAGGCAGGCCGCGACGGGTCCTCCAGCATGACGTTGAAGCGCGCCAGCCTGAGCGCCGCGGCGATGGCGAAGACGAGCACGACGATCCAGCCGGCCGACCGGAGCTCGTCCAGCGTCCAGGTGTAGAGGATGACCGCCGGGGCGACGCCGAAATTGACGAAGTCGGTGAGGCTGTCGAGTTCGGCTCCGAACTTCGAGGTGGACTTCAGGAGCCGCGCCACCCGACCGTCGATGCCGTCGAGCACGGCGGCGAGTACGATCGCGGCGATCGCGAGTTCGTAGCGCCCCTCGATCGCCATGCGGATGGCGGTGAGGCCGGAACAGAGCGCGAGCAGCGTGACGACGTTCGGCAACACCGTGCGGATCGGCAGGTGGCGGAACCGCAGGCGCCGCTTGGTACGCGGCCGCTGGGGGTCGAAGGGCGGAAACAGCGTCGCCATCGCCGGCTCTCCTCTCACTCAGCCGATGCGGGTCGCATCGAGCGCCGGCCGCAGCCCGGCGAGATCGGCGATCGGCGTCTCGCCGGCGACCGCACGCTGTCCGACCGCCACCAGCGGCCTGGCGCCGGCGGGCAGATAGACGTCGACACGCGAGCCGAAGCGGATGAGGCCGATGCGCTCCCCCGCCACCAGATGATCGCCGATGACGTGCAGCGGCACGATGCGGCGGGCGACGAGGCCGGCGATCATGACGACGGCGATGTCGCCGGCCGCCGTGCCGAGCAGGATGCTCTGGCGCTCGTTCTCGGCGCTGGCGGCGGGGTCTTCCGCATTGAGGAAGCGGCCCGCCCGGTGCTGCGACTGCACGATCCGCCCGGCCACCGGCGTCCGGTTCACGTGCACGTCGAAGACGCTCATGAAGGTGGAGATGCGCAGGCGCGGCTCCGTGCCGAGGCCGAGCTCAGCCGGCGGCGGCGCATGGTCGACGAGCGCGACGCGCCCGTCCGCCGGCGCCACGGCGATGCCCTCCGACAGCGGCGTGACGCGCTTCGGATCGCGGAAGAAGGCGGTGCACCACAAGGTCAGGATGAGCGCGATCCACCCGAGCGGCTGCCAGATCACGAACAGGATCACGGTCGCGAGCGCGAACAGCCCGATGAAGGGCCGCCCCGCCGGGTGGACGGGCACGATCGCCCGCCGGATGGATTCCGTCACACCGTGCGCCATGCCGTCCGTCGCCTCGTCGATTGCCGCCGCCCGCGCCCCCCGCGTCGGCTGTCCTTTCCCACGGATCGCACCGGGTGTGAAGCGCGCCGGCGGCCGGTGCGTTCCCGCTCGCCGCCGCCGCCGTTGCGCGATAGGCTGCCGGCGGGCGGCGCCGTGGGAGGTCG
>CALRZT010000081.1:0-15341 GCA_943372725.1 Pseudoxanthobacter soli DSM 19599 | reverse complement strand
GGCCTGCGTCACCGCGATCGTCGAGCGTCTCGGCGCCGACTTCGATTGCATGGTCTTCCACGCCACCGGTACCGGCGGCCGCTCGATGGAGAAGCTCGCCGACAGCGGGTTGCTCACCGGCGTCATCGACATCACCACTACCGAGGTGTGCGACCTGCTGCTGGGCGGCGTGCTGCCGGCGACGGAGGACAGGTTCGGGGCCATCGCCCGCACCCGCCTTCCCTATGTCGGCTCGGTCGGCGCCCTCGACATGGTGAACTTCTGGGCCCCCGACACCGTGCCGGCCGCCTTCCGCGATCGCACCCTCTATCGCCACAACCCCAACGTCACGCTGATGCGCACGAATGCCGAGGAATGCCGGCGCATCGGCGCCTGGATCGGCGAGCGCCTCAACGCCTGCGAGGGCGAGGTGCGTTTCCTCATCCCGGAGAAGGGCGTCTCGGCGCTGGACATCGCGGGCGGCGCCTTCTTCGACACGCAAGCCGACGCCGCGCTGTTCGCGGCGCTGGAGGACACTGTCCGCCAGACGGAGCGGCGCCGCATCCTGCGGCTGCCGCTGCACATCAACGACCCCGCCTTCGCCGCCGCCGCGGCGACCACTTTCCTCGACATCTCGCAACGGTGAGCCACGATGCCCGCGATCCCCCGCCAGGACCTTCTCGACCGCTTCCGCACCCTGATCGCCGAGGGGCGGCCGATCATCGGCGGCGGCGCCGGCACCGGCCTCTCCGCCAAGTCCGAGGAGGCCGGCGGCATCGACCTCATCGTCATCTACAATTCCGGCCGCTACCGCATGGCCGGGCGCGGCTCCGCCGCCGGCCTGCTCGCCTACGGCAACGCCAACGAGATCGTCAAGGAGATGGCGGTCGAGGTGCTGCCGGTGGTGAAGCGCACGCCGGTGCTCGCCGGCGTCAACGGCACCGATCCGTTCGTGCTGATGCCGCAATTCCTCGCCGAGCTGAAGGCGATGGGCTTCTCCGGCGTGCAGAACTTCCCGACCATCGGCCTGTTCGACGGCACCATGCGCCAGAGCTTCGAGGAAACCGGCATGGGCTACGGGCTGGAGGTCGACATGATCGCCACCGCCCACGGCCTCGACATGCTGACGACGCCCTACGTCTTCAATCCCGATGAAGCGGTCGCCATGACGAAGGCCGGCGCCGACATCGTCGTCGCCCACATGGGGGTGACGACCGGCGGCACGATCGGCGCCTCCTCGGCGAAGACGCTGGAGAGCTGCGTCACCGAGATCGACGCCATCGCGGCCGCGGCCCGCAGCGTGCGCGCGGACGTCATCGTGCTCTGCCACGGCGGCCCGATCGCCATGCCCGAGGACGCCCGCTTCATTCTCGAGAACTGCGACGGCGTGCACGGCTTCTACGGCGCGAGCTCGATGGAGCGGCTGCCGGCGGAGGCGGCGATCCGCGACCAGACCGCCCACTTCAAGGCGCTCGCGCTGAAGCCGCGCGCCTGAGACCCCGAGCGACGGAGATCCTGACGATGGCGAAGGCTGGTGACGCGTACTTTGCATTTCCGCACCAGGTTGAGGCGTTCGGCTTCGACTGGGGTCGGCTGTCCCTGACGGTCGGACCTAGCGTGAACGGGGCCGGGCGCTTCTCGGGTGGCGTCGTCGACGTCGCGCCGGGGATGGGCCATGCCCGCCACAACCACCCCGGCGCCGAGGAGATCATCTTCGTCGTCTCCGGCACCGGCGAGCAGATGGTCGAGGACGACGAGGGCCGTCCGATCACCCGCGACGTCGGACCGGGCTGCACGATCTACGTTCCCGAGAGCCGCTACCACGCGACCCTCAACACCGGCCCCGGGCCGATGCGGCTGTTCGTCGTCTACTCGCCGGCCGGGCCCGAACTGGCGCTCCGCGACCTGCCGGACTTCCACATCATCCCGCCGGACGCGGGCTGACGCGGGCGGGCATCGCCCGCCTCAGGCGGTGCCGCCGCGGTTCCAGCCGCGGCCGGCCTCGCCGAACATCTCATGGCCGTCGGCGGTGACGGCCAGCGTGTCCTCGAGCTTGATGAAGCCGCGCGTCGGGTGGAGCATCGTCGTCTCCACCGACAGCACCATGCCGGCTTCCAGCGGGTGGGCCGCGTCGACGCCCTCGTAGGTGACCGGGTGGTTGGTCATCAGGAACGGCGCCTCGTGGCTGATCAGCCCCATGCCGTGGGCGAAGAAGTCGGTGAAGGCCGCCACCTTGGAGGCCTTCAGGACCCCCTCGGCGTGGGCGATGACGTCGCCGCCGAGGGTGCCGGCGCGGATCTTCGAGAACGCCGCCTGCTGCACCGCCTCGACCTCGGCGAGGAGGTCCTCGAGTTCCGCGTCCGGCTCGCCGAGCACGCCCATGCGGCAGAGATCGCCGATGTAGCCGTGGAAGTTGCCGCCGGAGTCGATCGACAGCACCTCGCCCGGCTGCCAGGCCTGCGGCGACGCCGCCCGGTTGTGGCTCGCCCCCAGCGTCAGCAGGCAGTACTCGAATTGCAGGCCGCGGTTGGTCTCCTCGCGGCGCAGGCGCTCGATGATGTCGGTCTTGGTCGAGCCCGCCCGCGCGCCTGCGATCGTCGCCATCATCGCCTCGGTGATGAGCTCCGAGGCGGACTTCAGCAGCACCAGTTCCGCCGGCGTCTTCACCGCCCGCAGCCGTTCGAGCGTGTGGGTGGCGTCGACGAAGGTCGCGCCCTCCAGCCGCTCGGAGAGCACGCGGTAGGCGTCGAGGGGCAGGAAGCCGGGCTCGATGCCGATGCGGGCGCCGGCCTTGCCGAGCTTGCCCACATGATCGGCGGCGCGGGCGGCGGCGTCCGTCGAGCCCCAGGTCTCGGCGAGCACGGCCGGCGTCCAGAACGGCCGGTTGTGGTGCTCGCCGCCCTCCATGCGGTTGGCGACGAAGGCGGAATTCTCCGGCATGCCGCGCTCGTAGACGACGACCGGCAGGTACCGGCTGTGGCCGATCGCATCCATCGCCGAGAAGAAGATGAAGCGGTAGCCGCCGAGCAGATACTGGGTGTTGTGCTTGGAGGTGGCGAGCAGGACTTCGATGCCGGCCTCGTCCATCAGTGCGTCGAGGCGGTCGGTATCGAACGGAACCGGGATCGCCGCACCCTGCGATGCCGCCCCTGCCTGAGATGGCACGTGCTTCACGTGGGATCCTCCCTCTGATGACCGCGAGGCTTACGCCCTGAGGGGGCGACGCCTTCTCTGGTCGGACCAGTTAGGCACAACGCTTGCGGGTCGTCCAGCGCGGGCGGCGGCGCGTTCGGCCGCCCGCCGGCCGTCTTCGGAGGGCGCCGGACCGATGCCCTCCCGATGGTCGTCAGGTGTGCCGGATCTCGGTGCCGAGCACCTTCAGGCATTCGCGCATGAAGGCCGCCAGCGCCGTCCAGCCTTTCGCCGACACCATCGTGCCGTCGACGAGCGCCTCGGTCGGCGAGAGGTCGACATAGGTGCCACCGGCGAGCCGCACCTCGGGCTCGCAGGCGCCGAGCGCGCCGACCCGCTTGCCCTTCACGACGCCGTCGACGGCAATCAGGATCTGCACGCCGTGGCAGATCGTGAAGATCGGCTTCCCCGCCTCGTGGAAGTGCCGGACGATCGCCTGGATGCGCTTGTCGGTGCGGATGTACTCCGGCCCGCGCCCGCCGGCGCAGTAGACGGCGTCGTACTGCTCGGGCTTCACCTCCGAGAACGACTTGTTGATGACGAAGTCGTGGCCGAGCTTCTCGGTGTAGGTCTGGTGACCCTCGAAGTCGTGCAGCGACGTCTTCAGGATGTCGCCGGCGTTCTTGTCAGGGCAGATGACGTGGACGGTGTGGCCGACGGCCTCCATGCCCTGCTGGAAGACGAAAATCTCGTATTCCTCGGTGAAGTCGCCCGTCAGCATGAGGATCTTCTTGCCAGGCATCGAACGGTTCCTTCCCAAACTGTCGCTCTAGAGCGTTACGCGTTGTCGTTGCCCCGCGGCGGGGGATGGCGGTGCGCCGGCCGAGGCCGGCGGGTGGTCGGGGCGGCGCTCAGCGCCGCGGTCAGATCTCGAAGGCGGGCAGCAGCCGCTGGCGCGAGCGGGCGATGTGGTCGTGCATCGCGGCCGCCGCGGCGGCGCCGTCGCCGCTCGCGAAGGCATCGAGCAGCGCCTGGTGCTCCGTCAGCGCCTCCTCGGTGACGCGGGCGTGGAACATCAGGCGGAAGATGTGGAAGTGCGTGTGCTGATGGGCGAGCGTGTGGCGGATCAGCTCGTTGCCGGCGAACTCCAGGATGCGGTCGTGGAAGACGGCGTCCTGGCGGGCGAAGGCGGAGTAGCGGCGGCGGGCGTCCTCGTCGCTGCCGCCCGACATCATGTCGGCGAGGTCGCGCAGGGTGGCGAGCCGCTCGTCCGTCATCGCCTCGGCGGCGCGCCGCGCGCTGTCGGGCTCGAGCAGCAGGCGCAGCTCGTAGAGCTCGTCGAACTGCCGGCGTGAGATCTGCGGCGCGGCGCTGTAGCCGATCAGGTGGGTCTTCACCACCAGCCCTTCGCCCTCGAGGCGGCCGAGCGCCTCGCGGATCGGGGTGTGCGAGACCTGCAGCTCGCGGACGAGATTGTCGACGGTGATGCGGGCGCCGGGCGCGATCTTCAGGCCCATCAGCTGGCCGAGGAGCGCCTCGTACACCTTCTCCGCCAATCCGTTATGGCGCTGGATTGCCGTCATGTCCGCGCGGCGGTCCTCGAATTTCGGTGCTGCTCGGCTGTCACTTCGCATGGCCGCCCCTTGACAGGTCAGACAGCTAGCATGATGCTCCGCGCCAATCAATACGATATCCTATACGATCCGATATTGGGCAGCGCGATGCGGATATCCAGTCCCGAGGCACTCGAGCTCGCCGCCCTGCTGCTGCGCCAGCGCGGCGTCCCGCCGGCGCACGCCGCCCTGCAGGCCGCCGTTCTCGTCGGCGCCGAACGCAAGGGTCACCCGTCGCACGGCCTGCAGCGGCTTCCCCGCCTGCTCCTGCGGATCGAGCGCGGGCTGATCGACCCGGCCACCGAGGGGACGTTCGTCTGGCGCGCCGCCGCCTTCCTCACCGGCGAAGGCGGGAACGGCCTCGGGCCGGTGGTGGGGGAGAGGGCGATCGCGCTCCTCGCCAACCGCGTCGGCGAGACCGGCATCGCCATTGCCGCGGTCCGCAACGCCAACCACCTCGGCATGCTCGCCCACTATGTCGAACGCATTGCCGATCACGGCTGCATCGGCCTGGCATTGTCCTCCAGCGAGGCGCTTGTGCACCCGCACGGCGGCACGCGGGCGCTGCTCGGCACCAACCCGGTCGCCGTCGCCGTGCCCGTCGCCGGGGCGCCGCCGTTCGTCGTCGACCTCGCCACCAGCGTCGTCTCGATGGGCAAGGTGCACCACTACGCCGCCACCGGCGCGCCGCTCGAGCCCGGCTGGGCGAAGGACGACGACGGCCGGCCGACCACCGACGCGACACGGGCGAAGTCCGGCGCCATCGCCCCCTTCGGCGGCGCCAAGGGCTACGCCCTCGGCCTCGCCTTCGAGCTGCTCGTTGCGGCGCTAGCCGACAGCGTGCTCGCCCCCGCCGTCGCCGGCACCCTCGATGCCAAGCGGCCCTGCAACAAGGGCGACGTCTTCATCATGATCGACGCGCGCCGCTCACCCGCCGTCGCCGAGCGACTCGCCGCCTATCTCGACGTCCTGCGCGCATCGGAACCGGAGACGGCCGGCGTGCCCGTCTCCGTGCCCGGCGACGGCGCCCGCCGCCGCGCCGACCGGGCCGACCGGGACGGCTTCGAGATCGCCCCCGCCTTGCTCGCCACTTTGCACGACCTGTCGCGAGCGGGCTGTCCTGCCTGACGCCTTCCAGAAACGACTGCACCTCAAACCGCATCACGCGCGAGGACCCAGCCGATGAGCCTGTTCGCCGCCCTCCGGCTTCCCCGCGAGATCCTCTTCGGCGCCGGCCAGTCCGACGCCGTCGGCACCGTCACCGCCCGCCACGGCAAGCGGGCGCTCGTCTGCACCGACGCCCGCTTCGCCGGTACCGAAGCCTTCGCGCGCATGGTCGGCGCCCTCGAGGCGGCCGGGCCCACCGTCTCCGTCTTCGACGCGGTCGAGCCGGACGTGCCGACCGGCAATGTCGACGCGAGCGTCGCGCACGCCCGCGGCTTCGCGCCGGACGTCGTCGTCGGTATCGGCGGCGGCTCGTGCCTCGACATGGCGAAGTGCACGGCGCTCCTCGTCCGCCACGGCGGCACGCTCGCCGACTATTACGGCGAGTTCCGCGTGCCCGGCCCGACGCTGCCGGTCGTCGCCGTGCCGACCACCGGCGGAACGGGCTCGGAGGTCACGCCCGTCGCCGTCGTCTCCGACGAGAGCCGGACCCTGAAGGTCGGCATCTCCAGCCCGTGGCTCATTCCGGTGGCGGCGATCTGCGACCCGGACCTGACGATGACCTGCCCGCGCGGACTGACCGCCATCGCCGGGGCGGACGCGCTGACCCACGCGATCGAGGCCTACACGGCGGTGCGCCGCAGCCCCGATGCGGCGCTGCCGCAGAGCCGCGTCTTCGTCGGCAAGAGCGCCCTCAGCGACCACTTCGCGCTGCTGGCCATCCGCCTCCTCGGCGCCAGCCTGGAGCGCGCCTGCGCGGACGGGTCGGATGCGGCGGCACGCGCCGACGTGATGCTGGGAGCGCTTGCCGCCGGCTGCGCCTTCGGCACCGCCGGCACCGGCGCGGCGCACGCCGTGCAGTACCCGGTCGGCGCCGTCACCGGCACGCCGCACGGCCTTGGCGTCGCGGCGATGCTGCCCTTCGTGATGGCCTACAATCGCCCGGCTGCGCTGTCCGAGTTCGCCGACATCGCGGACGCGCTCGGCCTGTCGCCCGCCGACGGCTCACCGGAGGGCAGGGCCGAGGCCGCGATCGCCGAGGTTGCGCGGCTGTTTGCGGCGATCGGCATTCCCGCCGACCTGAAGGCGCTCGGCCTGCCGGCCGACCGGCTCGACTGGACGGCCGAGCAGGCGAGTGGCATCGATCGGCTGGTGAAGAACAACGCCCGCCCGATCGACCCCGCCGAGATGCGGCAGCTCGTCGGCGCGGCTTACGACGGGCGCCTGTCGGCCGTCGGCTGACCGAGAGAGACCGCGCCGTTGACCACCGACCCCTTCCGCACCCGCGACCACGTCGCCGACTTTGACGACAAGATCGTCGCCTACCGCGACCGCAGCGCCGCGACGCGGGCGCGGCTGCGCACGGTGACCGTCCGTACCGGTGACGCCGAGGGAGAGGCGCTCGACCTGTTCTTCCCCGCCCCGGATAGCCACGCCGCAGCGGCAGGCGATCTGAGGCCGGTGCACCTGTTCATCCACGGTGGCTACTGGCGGATGTTCTCGAAGGACGACTTCTCCTACGTCGCCGATACCGCCACCGCGACGGGTGCCATCGCCGCCGTGCTCGACTACGCGTTGATGCCGTCGGTGCGGCTTTCCGACATCGTCGGCCAGGTGCGGCGGGCGCGGCGGTGGATCGGCGAGACCATCGAGGCGCACGGTGGTGACCCCACCCGCGTGACGGTCTCCGGCCATTCCGCCGGCGCGCATCTCGCGACCTTCCTGTTCACCGAAGACCAGCCGGATCCCGTCTCAGGCGCGCTGCTGCTCGGCGGCCTCTACGACCTCCGCCCGCTGCAGTCGTCCTTCCTGCAGCCGCTGATCGGCCTCACCGACGACGAAGTCGCGACGCTCTCGCCGATCGACCATCGCCACAGCCGGGCGACGCGCGTGCGGGTGCTGTGGGGCGACCGCGAGACGCCGCCGTTCCACGAGCAGGGGAGGGCCTTTGCCGGCCACCTTCGCGAGCAGGGCGCGGATGTCGTCGCCGTGGCGCTCGCCGGTGCCGATCACATGAGCAGCGCCCTCGACCTCGGCTCGCCGGCCACGGAGGCGGGGCGCCACCTCGTCGCTCTTATCAACGGCGAGGAAGACCGTCACAGCTGACGGGCCGCCACCTGGCCGCCGGAATCAGGGCCAGGTCGGATCGGCCAGCGCGGCGAAGGCGGGCTTCGCGAACAGGTAGCCCTGCATCAGCCGCACGCCGAGATCGCGCAGGCAGCGGTATTCGTCCGCCGTCTCGACGCCCTCGCAGATCACCTCGATCTCGAGGTCGTGCATCATCCGCAGCACGTTCGCGACGATCGCCCGTCTCGCGCGGTCAGTGTCGACGCCGCGGACGAGATCCATGTCGATCTTGACGAAGTCCGGCTGGAACTGGGCGAGCAGCCGCAGCCCCGAATAGCCGGAGCCGAAGTCGTCGATCGCCGTCTTGAAGCCGATCGCCCGGTAGGCGTTGAGGATGCCGAGGAGGTGCGCGGTGTCGACGCGCTCGGTCTCGGTGAACTCGAAGAGGATGTTCTGCAGCGGGAACTTCGCCCGCCCGGCGGCGAGCAGCGTCTGGCGGATGCAGGCGCGCGGCTCGTAGACGGCGTTGGGCAGGAAGTTGATCGACAGCAGCGCGCCGTCGCCGGCGAGGCCGAGGCCGGCGGCGAGTTCGATCGCCGTCGTCCGGCAGAGCTGGTCGAAGGCGTAGCGGCCGTCGTCGGAGATCTGCGACAGCACGAAGCCGGCACCCTCACCTGAGGCTCCGCGGACGAGCGCCTCCTGGGCGAGCACCTTCCGCTCCACCACGTCGATGATCGGCTGGAAGGCCATCGAAATCGGCTGCTCGAACCGGGCACCGTCCCGGCACGCCTGACACTCACTCGCCATTCGTTCGAGTCTTTCCGACCGCTCCTCCACCCGCCACTCTTGGTACTGCCTGGGCTTGCTTGCGCCAAGATGCCCAACGAGCGGCTGTCCGCCGGCCTGCCGGTCAGGCGTCGAGGTGCGCCCGGATGTGGCGGTAGCCGTCGCGGTAGACGGCCTCCGGGCTCTCCGACAGGTCGCGCCAGATCTTCGTCGCCGCGGCGAGGTCCGGCAGGGCGCGGCCGAAGGCCTCGATGGTCAGCCAGCCGTCGTAGCCGCTCCCGCGGATGGCCGAAAACGTCTCCGCCCAGGGGATGTTGCCGCGCCCGGGCACGCCGCGATCGTTCTCGGAAATGTGGACGTGGGCGATGGTGCGCAGGTTGCGGGTGAAGGCGCCGACCGGGTCGGTCTCCTCGATGTTGGCGTGGAAGGTGTCGTACATCGCCCGGACGTGCGGATGGCCGATCGCGTCGAGGTGGGCGGTGAGCGCGTCCATGGTGTTGAGGAGGTAGCATTCGAAGCGGTTGAGGGCCTCGAGCGCGACGGTGACGCCGTGCTTCGCGGCATGGTCGCCGATGGCGCGCTGCGATTCGATCGAGCGGGCGAACTCCTCCGCCGTCGGGCCGGTGCCCGAGAAGTGGCCGAGAGTGGAGTGCAGGGGCCCACACAGCGTCTTCGCGCCGAGCGCCGCGGCGCAGTCGATCGCCCGGCGGACGGTGGCGACGCCGGCCGCCCGCGTGGCGGCGTCCGCGCCGATGAGGTTGTTCGCGGGATCGCCCATGGCCGACACCGCGGTGCGCTCCAGCCCGATCTCGTCGAGGAGGTCGGCGGTGCGGCGGTAGTCGTCGGGAGTGCCCTCGAAGATCGGGATCTCGACGCCGTCGAAGCCGGTGGCCTTGAGGTCGCGCAGGATCGGCTCGTGGTCGCGCGTCACCCGCGTCGTCCACAGGAACAAGCACATGCCGATCTTCATGACGGCTTTCCTCCCAAACCCCGGTGCGGCGAGGCGCTATCTGGTATGACCAAATGCGAGGCGAGGGTCAACGGCGATGGCAGTCGACCCGGCCGCGCCGCTGTGTCGGGATGCTGAAGAAATTGTTTTGAATCAATATACTGATCACCGGTCGCATAGGTGCGGTGGTGCGCCTTGCACGGTCGCGGGGAATGGGCTAGAGCTTCGTGCAACGGCTTTGGTCGCACCAGATCGACCGGCGCAGCGGCGACCGACAAGCCATCCGACGGCCTTCGGGCCCACCAAAGATCGGTTCTCGGGAGGAATCGGGCAGATGCATCTCTCCACGCACAACTGGATGCGGGCGGAGCCGCTCGAGATGACGCTGAAGCGCATCAAGAAGTTCGGCTACGAATCGATCGAGATCTCCGGCGAGCCGGCCCAGTACGACGTGAAGACGACGCGCGCGCTCCTCAAGGAGCACGGCATCCGCTGCTGGGGCGCGGTGACGCTGACGCTCGGCGAGCGCAACCTCGCCGCCCGCGACGAAGGCCAGCGGGCGCGCTCGGTCGACTATGTGAAGAGCGTCATCACGATGGTTTCCGAGCTCGAGGGCGAGATCATCACGCTGGTGCCCGCCACCGTCGGCAAGGTCGTTCCCGACGGGACCGAGGACGAAGAGTGGAAGTGGGTGGTCGAGGCCACCAAGGAGTGCTTCGCCCACGGTAAGGCGAAGGGTGTCAAGATCGCCGTCGAGCCGCTCAACCGTTTCGAGACCTACCTCTTCAACCGCTGCGCCCAGGCGCTGGCGCTCGCCGACGCGGTGTCGCCGGAGTGCGGCGTCTGCCTCGACGCCTTCCACCTCAACATCGAGGAGGAGGACATGTACGAGGCGATCCGGCTCGCCGGGAAGCGCCTGTTCGACTTCCACGTCGCCGACAACAACCGCTTCGCCGCCGGCCTCGGCGATCTCGACTGGCCGAAGATCGTCGGCACCCTGAAGGAGATCGGCTATGACGGCGCGCTGACGAACGAGTTCGTCGCCCCCGTCGACCGCACCCCGGCCGCCAAGTATCCGCACATGGTCGAGCGCAACCCGGTCGACATCCCGCCCGAGCAGCTGAAGTTCATCCAGGACCACGGCTCGAGCCTCCTCACCGAGGAGTTCTACTCCGACCAGATGCGCATAACCGCCGAGACGCTCCTGCCGCTGATCCGGTAGGCCGCAGAACCACTCTCGCGGATCAGACTGGGGCGGGAAGGACTGGGGCAGGACCGCGACCATGCAGGCAACAGCCACCGACATCCGCCGCGCCGGTCTGCCGGCGCGGACCGCGCGCGGGCTCTGAGATGCGCATCACATCGGCGAAGGCCTGGTGGGTCCGCATCCCGATCGAGGCGAGCCGCCAGCACCGCAGCGACTTCGGCCGCCTCACCACCTTCGACGCGGCGATCCTGCGCATCGAGACCGACGATGGCCTCGTCGGCTGGGGCGAGGGCAAGAACGCAGCCGGCAGCGCCGGCACCTACGCGGCCCTCGTGCACATGCTGAACCACGAGGTCGCGCCGCGCCTGATCGGGCGCGATCCCGCCGACATCGTGCAGATCTGGGAGATGCTCTACAACGGCGTGCGCTCCGAGACGGCCGCCCTTTCCGGCCACGCGATGCCGGAGCTGTCGCGCCGCGGCCTGACCGTCGCCGCGATCAGCGCCGTCGACATCGCCCTCTGGGACATCCTCGGCAAGTCGCTCGGCCAACCGGTCTGGCGCCTGCTCGGCGGCCGCAAGGCCGACCGCCTGCCCGCCTACGCCTCCGGCGGCTGGGCCCCGGCCGAGACGATCGGCGAGCAGCTTCAGTCGTACATCGCCGCCGGCGGCTTCCGCTCGGTGAAGATGCGCGTCGGCGCCATGGACGGCGCGCCGCACGTCTCCGCCGCCCGGGTGAAGGCGGCCCGCGCCGCCCTCGGGCCGGACGTCGAGCTGATG
This sequence comes from Pseudoxanthobacter soli DSM 19599, assembly GCA_943372725.1. Taxonomy (GTDB): domain Bacteria; phylum Pseudomonadota; class Alphaproteobacteria; order Rhizobiales; family Segnochrobactraceae; genus CAMDHY01. Next base: position 3,665 of record CALRZT010000081.1, on the reverse strand, counting down.
GTCGACGCCCACGGCACCTACACCGTCGCCGGCGCCAAGCGCTTCCTGCATCTCGTCGCCGACTGCGACCTCGCCTGGTTCGAGGAGCCGGTGATCGCCGACGACAAGGCCGGCATGGCCGAGGTGCGCGCCGCCGGCTGCGTGCCGATCGCGAGCGGCGAGTCCGAGGCGACGCGCTTCGCCTTCCGCGATCTCGCGCTCCTGAAGGCGGTCGACGTCTTCCAGCCCGACCCCGCCTTTTGTGGCGGCATCACCGAGGCGATGCGCATCGGGGCGCTGGCGAGCGCCTTCAACCTCCGCCTCTCGCCGCACCTGTGGGCCGGCGCGCCTTGCTTCTTCGCGGGCCTGCATGTATGCGCGGCCTCTCCGGCGAGCTTCGTCATCGAGTACTCGCTGGGCGCCAATCCCATGATCCACGACCTGGTCGAGGACGATGTTTCGGCGCGGGACGGCATGATCGCCATTCCGGACGGGCCCGGCCTCGGTTTCACCATCGCGGAGAGCTTCCTGGAGGCGCACGCGCACTGGAGCTGAGAGCGATGAAGGAGAACAACCTCCTCCCCGATCTGGCCGCGTACCTCTACGCGCAGTCGACGTCCGAGAACGGCCGTCTTCCGTCGGAACGGGAGCTCGCCGAGCACTTCGCCGTCAGCCGCGGCCAGATCCGCGAGGTGCTGGCGATCCTCGAGGCGATGCGCATCGTCGAGCGGCGCGCGAAGTCCGGCATCTACCTCACCACCAACCAGGCGAGCGTCGAGGCGATGGCGCTGTTCGCCCGCGCCGGCGTGCCGCTCGATCCGATCCAGATCTACGAGACGGTGGAGCTGCGCAAGATCCACGAGATCAAGGCCGCCGAGCTCGCCTGCTCGCGCGCCACCGATGAGAACTACGAGCGGCTGCGCGAGATCCTGCGCCTGTCGGAACAAAGGCTTGCCGCCGGCGAGGGGCTCGCCCGCCAGGACCGCGACTTTCACCTCGAGATCGTCCGCGCCACCCAGAACAGCGTCTTCCACAAGGTCTGCAGCGTCTACTACATGATGGGCGAGCACCGCCTGCCGGTCTATTTCAGCGACCTCGAGCGCTCGCGGCGCAGCCACGCCGAGCACGTGCAGATCTTCGAGGCGCTGCTGCGCCGCGACGGCAACCTCGCCCAGGCGCTGATGAGTGCGCACCTGCAAGGCGCCGAGAGCTACTGGAAGGGCCTGATCGGCTCGGCGCAGGCGGAGGCCGCGGCGGCCGCTGCGGCGGCCGCGCCTGTGGCGGCCCCGGCGCTGGCGCGGGCCTGAGCGGATGCCGCGCATTCTCTCGACACACGCGCTGCACCCGCGCGCCGAGGCCATGCTCGAGGGCGCCGGCGAGCTCGTCGTGGCGAGCGCGCCCGACCTCGAGACGCTCAAGCGCGAGGGGCGCGACGCCGACATCATCATCGTCCGCGCGCCGCTGCCCGAGGCGCTGTTCGAGGAGGCCCCCCGCCTCAGGGCGGCGATCCGGCACGGCGCCGGGCTCGACATGATCCCGATCGAGGCGGCAACCCGCGCCGGCGTGCTGGTGGCGAACGTGCCGGCCGTCAACGCCGTCACGGTGGCCGAGCACGTCTTCCTGGTGACACTGGCGCTGCTGCGCCGCTTCCTGCAGGTCGATGGCGACCTGCGGTCTCGCGGTTGGCTCGCCGGTCGCGCCCACGCCGACGGTGGCCACGATCTCGCTGGCCGGACCATGGGCATCGTCGGCATGGGCGCCGTCGGCCGCGCCGTCGCCCGCATCGCCCAGCACGGCTTCGGGCTGGACGTGGCGGCCTTCACCCGCACGCCGGCGAACGTGCCGGAGGGCGTCCGCCCCCTCGACCTCGACGCGCTCGTCGCCACCGCCGACGTGCTGGTGCTGTGCTGCCCGCTGACGCCGCAGACGCGCGGCCTGATCGGCCCGGCGCGCATCGCGGCGATGAAGCCCGGCGCGCTGCTCGTCAACGTCGCCCGCGGCCCGGTGGTGGATGAGGCGGCGCTCGTCGCGGCGCTGCAGGCCGGCCGCATCGCCGGCGCCGCCCTCGACGTCTTCGACACCCAGCCGCTGCCGCCCGACCACCCGCTGCTGTCGCTCGAAAACGTCGTGCTGACGCCGCACATGGCCGGCATCACCGAGGACTCGATGATGCGCATGGGCGTCGGCGCGGCCGAAGAGGCGATCCGCGTCCTCGCAGGCCACCTGCCGCTGAACTTCTGCAACCCGCAAGTCGAGGCCCGCTACCGGCAGCGCTGGCCGGCGCCCGCCTGAACGCCGGCACGCCCCAGGTCGCTGCGACGCTGCCGGCTAGCGCGCCTCGTCCAGGCGCTGCAGCATCGATCCCATCGCGGCGACCGCCACCCCGTAGCCGTCCGGTCCGAGGCCGGCGATCACCGCGGTGGCGATCCGCGAGACGAGCGAGCGGTGGTAGATCTCCTCGCGCCGGTGGACGTTGGAGATGTGCAGTTCGACGATCGGCCGGGCCGACATCTTCAGCGCATCGAGGATCGGGATCGAGGTGAACGTCAGGCCCGCCGGGTTGATGACGATGCCGGCGCCCGCGTCGATCGCCTCGTGGATCCACTCTACGATCTCGCCCTCGTAGTTCGACTGCACGAACCGCAGCGGCCGCTCGCCGGCGGCGGCCCGGCACATCGCCTCGACGTCGGCGAGCGTCGCACGGCCGTAGATCTCCGGCTCGCGCGTGCCGAGCCGGTTGAGGTTCGGGCCGTTGATCACGAAGATCGGTGAGGTCATGGCCGGTTCCTATCCTTCGTAGCCCATCAGGCGCGGCAGCCAGAGGACGAGGTCGGGAAAGAGCGTGATCGCCGCCAGCGCCGCGAACATCACGTAGAGGAACGGCAGCACGTCGAGGACCAGCGCCTTCAGCGGCACCTCGGCGATGCGCGTCATGATGAACAGCAGGAGCCCGTAGGGCGGCGTCACCAGCCCGAGCATGATGTTGACGACGACGACGACGCCGAAGTGCACCATGTCGATGCCCAGAGCCTGCGCGGTCGGGATCAGCACCGGCACGATGACGAGCAGGATCGTCGTCCCCTCGAGCACGCAGCCGAGCAGCAGGAGCAGGATGTTGACGAGGATCAGGAAGCCGAGCGGCGAGAGGTCGAAGCCCGTCAGCAGCGCCTGGACCGAGGCCGGGACGTTCTCGACGGTGACGACGTAGTTGAAGACCAGCGCCCCGGCGAGCAGCATGCCGATCGAGGCGCTGGTGCGGGCGCTGACGAGCACCGAGCGGTAGAGGTCGGCGAGGCCGACGCTGCGATAGAACACCGCCGAGACGAGCAGCGCGTAGGCGGCGGCGACGGCGGCCGCCTCGGTTGGCGTCGTCACGCCGGTGTAGATGCCGCCGAGCAGCACGACCGGCATCATCAGGACCGGGATCGCCCGCCAGGTGATGCCGGGCAGCCGGCGCAGCGGGATCGGCGGCTCGACGGGAAAGTTCCGCCGCCGCGCGATCACCGCGACCAGCACCATCTGCGCCAGCGCCATCAGCAGGCCCGGCACGACGCCACCGAGGAACAGGTAGCCGATCGAGGCGTCCGAGACGAGGGCATAGAGTACCATCGGGATCGAGGGCGGGATGATCGGCCCGATGACGGACGATACCGCGGTCAGCGCCGCGGCGTAGCTTGCCGGGTACT
>CALRZT010000080.1:0-15383 GCA_943372725.1 Pseudoxanthobacter soli DSM 19599 | reverse complement strand
CGGCCTTCAGGCTGGCGCCGCCGACGAGCGCGCCGTCGACGTTCGGCACGGCCAGAAGCTCCGCCGCATTGCCGGGCTTCACCGAGCCCCCATAGAGGATGCGCAGGCCGGCAGCGCTCGATCCGAAGCGGGTGGTGAGGACGCGGCGGATGGCCGCGTGCATCTCGGCGACGTCTCCGACGGTCGGCGTCAGGCCGGTGCCGATCGCCCATACCGGCTCGTAGGCGACGACGAGCCGCTCGGCCGTGGCGCCGTCGGGGATCGAGCCGGCGAGCTGTTCGGCGACGACGGCGAGCGCCCGGCCGCCGTCGCGTTCCGCCCGCGTCTCGCCGACGCAGACGACCGCCACCAGCCCGGCGCGCCAGGCCGCTTCGGCCTTGGCGCAGACGTCGGCATCGCGCTCGCGGTGGTCGGCGCGGCGCTCCGAGTGGCCGACGATCACCGCCACGGCGCCGGCATCGGCCAGCATCTCGGCCGAGACGTCGCCGGTGTGGGCACCGGAGGCGCGGGCGTGGCAGTCCTGGCCGCCGATGGCGATGCCGGAGCCGGCGGCGAGTTCGGCGGCGGCAGCCACCAGCGTCGCCGGCGGGCACACCATCAGGTCCGCTCGGGCGCGAAGCGCGGCATCGAAGCCGTCGATCATCCGGCGCAGCTCCGGCAGGGCCGCCTTCAGCCCGTTCATCTTCCAGTTTCCGGCGATCAGCGGCCGCACGTCGTCCTCCCGAATCTCGTTCACGCCCTGTCGTCGCCGGGCGCGACAGTGCTCCGATCCGGGGTAGCAGAGCCGGGGCGGCGGGCCAAGCGAGCGACGGCGGCTTCGCCTTGTCCCTCCGGGTCCGGCTCACTATGATCCGCGCGCTTCGGCCGACCCAGTCGGGAGTGCCGCCGTCCCACGACGATTGGAACCATAAGTCCATGCTCGACCAGATGCGCCGCGGCGCCCAGACCTGGGTCGCGAAGATCCTCATCGGCGTCCTGGTCGCGAGCTTCGCCGTCTGGGGTATCTCCGGCTTCCTCGGCGGCGCCGGCACCAACGTCATCGTCACGGTCGGCGAGACCGAAATCCCGACGTCCCGCTTCCAGCAGGACTACACCCGCGCCATCCAGAGCTACACCCGCCAGATCGGCCGTGCCCTTTCGCCGACGGAGGCCGCCCAGATCGGCGTGCCCCAGCAGGTGCTCGGCCGCCTGATCACCGAGGCGACGATGTCGGAGGTGGCGAGCGAGCTCGGTCTCGGGCTGTCGGACGCCGAGCTCGCCCGCCAGATCAAGACCGACCCGTCCTTCCAGGGTGCCGCCGGAAACTTCGACCGCGAGCGCATGCGGACGCTCTTGCAGCAGAGCGACCTGACCGAGGCGCAGTACGTCGAAGCGATGTTCGGTCTCGCCGAGCGCCGGCAGATCGCCGACGGCCTGATCGGTGGCCTGGAGACGCCGAACACCTATCTCGAGGCGGTCAACCGCTATCAGAACGAGGAGCGCACGGTCCGCTATCTGACGCTGCCGCCCTCCGCCGCCCCGGCCCCCGGGGAGCCGGCCGCCGAGACGCTCGCCGACTACTACGAGGCGAACAAGGCGCAGTTCCGTGCACCGGAGTACCGCACCTTCGCCGTCATGCTCGTCGATCCGCAGACGATGGCCGACCCCGCCGCCGTCAGCGACGACGAGGCCCGCGCCGCCTACGACCGGGCGAGCGGCCGCTTCGGCACGCCGGAGAAGCGCCGCGTCGAGCAGATCGTCTTCCCCGACCGCGCCGCCGCCGACGCCGCCGTGGCATCGCTCGCCGCCGGCACCGCCATCGACGCGATCCTCGCCGAGCGCGGCCTGAAGCCCGGCGACGCCGACCTCGGCCTCGTCGCCCGCACCGACCTCGTCGATGCCGCCGTCGCCGAGGCGGCCTTCTCGATGGCGCAGGGCGAGACGCGGGTGGTCGACGGACGGTTCGGGCCGGTGCTCCTGCGTGTCACCGAGATCGCCCCGAGCGCCCGCCAGCCCTTCGACGAGGTGAAGGACACGCTGAAGCAGGAGATCGCCGCGGAGCGCGCCACGACCGAAGTGGCGACCCTCTACGACGACGTCGAGGACGCTCGCGCCGGTGGCTCGACGCTCGCCGAGATCGGCGAGCGCTTCAAGATTCCGCTGCTGACGGTGCAGGCCGTCGACGCCGAGGGCGCCACCGCCGACGGCACGAAGCCCGCCATTCCCGGCGGCACCGCCGTTCTCGCGGGCGCCTTCGAGGCAGACCCCGGCACCGAGCCCGATCCGGTCCAGGTCGATCGCCGCGGCTTCGCCTGGTTCGAGGTCGCCGACGTCGTCCCGGCCCGCGACCGCACCCTCGACGAGGTGCGCGACCGCGTCGTCGCGGCGTGGCGAGAGGCGGAGACCGCCATCGCCCTCGACAAGCTTGCGACCGACGTCGCCGGGCGGATCCGCGGCGGTGAGGCGATCGACGCCGCCGCCACCACGCTCGCCGTCACGGTCGCGACGTCCGCACCCTTCAAGCGCGGCGGCACCGTCGACGGGCTCTCGGCCGAGGCCGTCGCGGCCGCCTTCGGCGGTGGCACCGGCACCGTCGCCACGGCACCGGCGGCGGACGGCGGCCGCACCGTCCTCGTTGTCGACCAGATCACCGAGCCTGCCTTCTTCGCGGAGACGCCGGAGATGGCCGAACTCGGCGGCGAGCTCTCGCGCGCCATCGGCAATTCGCTGCTGACCGACTACGTCGCCGAGATGGAGCGGACGCTCGGCGTGGCGGTGAACCAGCAGGCGTTCTCGGCGGTGGTCGGCCTCGACCGCGACACCGGGTCCTGAGCGGGCCGCGCCGATGAGCGATCTCAAGCCCTTCATCGCGAAGGTCGCGACCGGCCGGCCGCTTTCGCGCGCGGAAGCCGAGGCCGCCTTCGACGTGGTGATGTCCGGGGCGGCGACGCCGGCGCAGATCGGCGGCCTGCTGATGGCGCTGCGCGTGCGCGGTGAGACCGTCGACGAGATCGCCGGCGCCGTCACGGTGATGCGCGCCAAGATGCTGACCGTCGAGGCGCCAGCGGACGCCGTCGACGTCGTCGGCACCGGTGGCGACGGCGCCGGCAGCTACAACGTCTCGACCTGCTCGGCCTTCGTCGTCGCCGCCTGCGGCGTCCCCGTCGCCAAGCACGGCAACCGCGCGCTGTCCTCCAAGTCCGGCGCGGCCGACGTGCTGGCGGCGCTCGGCGTTCGCATCGAACTGCCGCCTGCACGCATCTCGCGCTGCATCGTGGAAGCCGGCCTCGGCTTCATGTTCGCCCCCGCCCACCATGCCGCGATGAAGCACGTCGGCCCGGCGCGCGTCGAACTCGGCACCCGCACCCTCTTCAACCTGCTCGGCCCGTTGTCGAACCCCGCCGGCGTACGGCGCCAGATGGTCGGCGTCTTCGATGCCGCCTGGGTGGAGCCGATCGCAAACGTCCTGAAGACGCTCGGCTCCGAGCGCGTCTGGGTGGTGCACGGCGCCGACGGCCTCGACGAGATCTCCAACACCGGCCCGACCAAGGTCGCAGAACTGCGCGACGGCACCGTCCGCACCTTCGAGGTGACGCCGGAGGAGGTCGGCCTCCCCCGCGTCTCGATCGAGGCGCTGAAGGGCGGCGACGGCGCGGCGAATGCCGCCGCGCTCGCGGCCGTTCTCGACGGCGCTCCCGGCGCCTATCGCGACATCGTGCTGATGAACGCCGGCGCCACCCTCGTCGTCGCCGGCCGCGCCGAGACCCTCAGTGAGGGCGTCGTGCAGGCCGCCCAGGCGATCGATTCCGGCGGCGCGCGCGCCCGCCTCGACCTGCTCGTGCAGGTCTCCAACGCGGAGTGAGCGCGATGGCCGTCACCGAGACCATCGACGTCCTGGAGAAGATCGGGCGCTACAAGCGCGACGAGATCGCCGCCGCCAAGGCTGCTGTGCCGGAGGCGGAGATTCGCCGCCGCGCCGCCGCCGCCTCCCCGCCGCGCGGCTTCCTCGCCGCGCTCGAGGCGAAGATCGCCGCCGGCCAGACGGCGCTGATCGCCGAGATCAAGAAGGCGAGCCCGTCGAAGGGCCTGATCCGGGCCGACTTCGACCCGCCGTCCCTCGCCCGCGCCTACGAGGCCGGCGGTGCCGCCTGCCTGTCGGTGCTGACCGACGGACCCTCCTTCCAGGGCCGGCCGGAGTTTCTGGAGGCGGCGCGCGACGAGGTCTCTTTACCCTGTCTTCGCAAGGATTTCCTCTACGAACCTTACCAGGTCTATGAGGCCCGCGCCTGGGATGCGGACTGCATCCTCGTCATCATGGCGTCCCTCGACGACGATGCCGCCCGCGCCCTCACCGACACGGCGATCGAGCTCGGCATGGACGTTCTCGTCGAGGTCCACGACGAGCGCGAGCTCGACCGGGCGCTGGCGCTGCCGGCCAGGATGATCGGCATCAATAACCGCAACCTGCGCACCTTCGAGACGAGCCTCGAGACGAGCGAGCGGCTTGCGCCGCGGGTGCCGGCCGACCGGCTGATCGTCGGCGAATCCGGCATCTTCACCGCCGCCGACGTCGCGCGGCTCGCCGCCGTCGGCATCCGCGCGATCCTCGTCGGCGAGAGCCTGATGCGGCAGGCGGACGTGACGGCGGCGACGCGCACCCTGCTCGCCCCGGCCTGAGCGCCATGACAACCGAGGCGCCCAAGCTCACCCACCTCGACGAGACCGGCGCCGCCCGCATGGTCGACGTGTCCGACAAGGACGTGACGAGCCGCGTCGCCGTGGCGCTCGGCGCCGTGCGCATGCTGCCCGAAACGCTCGCCCTCATCACCTCGGGGGCCGCCGCCAAGGGCGACGTGATCGCCACCGCCCGCATCGCCGGCATCATGGCGGCCAAGCGCACCCACGACCTGATCCCGCTCTGCCACCCGCTGGCGCTGCAGTCGGTCAAGGTCGAGATCGCCGCCGACGAGGCCCTGCCGGGCCTGCGCGTGACGGCCACCGCCAAGGTCACCGGCCGCACCGGCGTCGAGATGGAGGCGCTGACGGCAGCCTCCGTCGCCTGCCTGACGATCTACGACATGGCGAAGGCCGTCGACCGCGGCATGGTCATCGAGGGCATCCGTCTCGCTGCAAAGAGCGGCGGCCGCTCCGGCGACTGGCGGGCCACCGAGGCCAGCGCGCCGTGAGCGCGTCCCCCCTGCTGCCCGTCGACGAGGCGCTGGCGCGAATCCTCGCCCATGCCGCTCCGGTCGGCGCGGAGACGGTTCTGGTCGACCGGGCCGCCGGGCGCGTGCTCGCTGCCGATCTCGCGGCCACCCGTACGCAGCCCCCCTTCCCGTCCTCCGCGATGGACGGCTACGCGGTGCGCGGCACCGACGTCCTCGACGTCGGCCGGCGCCTCACGGTCATCGGCGCCTCCGTCGCCGGCCGCGCCTTCGACGGCGCCGTCAGTGCCAGCGAGGCGGTGCGCATCTTCACCGGCGCCCCCGTGCCGGCCGGCGCCGACACGGTCCTCATCCAGGAAGATGCCCGCGTCGTCGCAGACGGCGTCATCGAGGTGGCGGAAGCCGGCACGCCGGGCCGCCATGTCCGCGCCGCGGGCCTCGACTTCCGCAAAGGCGACGTGCTGGTGCGCGCCGGCACGGTGCTCGATTTCCGCCACGCCTCGCTGGCGGCAGCGATGAACCACGCGACCGTCGACGTCGTCCGCCGCCCGCGCGTGGCGATCCTCGCGACCGGCGATGAGTTGGTGCTGCCTGGCGAGACGCCCGGTCCCGACCAGATCATCGCCTCCAACCACATCGGCGTCGCCGCCCAGGTGGAGCGCAGCGGCGGCGAGGCCGTCTTCCTCGGCATCGCCCCCGACCGCACCGAGGCAATCGCGAGCGCCGTCCGGCGCGCCGCCGACGACGGCGCCGACGTGCTGATCACGCTGGGCGGCGCCTCCGTCGGCGAACACGATCTCGTCCGCGACGCTTTCGGGCTGGAGGGGTTGTCTCTCGACTTCTGGAAGATCGCCATGCGGCCGGGCAAGCCGCTGATGTTCGGCCGCCTCGGCCCGATGCACGTGCTCGGGTTGCCCGGAAATCCCGTCTCGAGCCTCGTCTGCTCGCTGATCTTCCTCGAGCCGCTGGTGCGCGCTCTCGCCGGCCGCGGCGCGACGCCTGTCGCGACCGAGCCGGCCGTGCTCGGGGCAGCCATGGCGAAGAACGACGTCCGCCGCGACTACGTCCGGGCAGCGCTCGTCCGTGACGGCGACCGCCTCGTCGCGACGCCTGCGCGCGTGCAGGATTCGTCGATGATCTCGGTGCTCACCGCCGCCGGCTGCCTGATCGTCCGAGAACCCGGAGAACCCGCCGCGGAAGCGGGCACGGTGTGCCGCATCATCCGCTTCTGAGCGGCCGCGTCGCAGCCGGGCGGCGTGCATCGGCGCGCGTCGTCGGTTAGAACGCCCCCAAACCGAAACCGACCGCGCGGGGAGCCCTGCCGATGACCGTCCATGACCTGCCGACCGCGGCGCCCCGCCACGTCTCTCTCTTGCCGCTCGGACCCGACGAGACGGTCTACCGCAAGCTGACGAGCGAGCACGTCCGCGTCGAGACGGCGCTCGGCGAAGAGGTCGTGGTCGTCGAGTCCGAGGGCCTGCGGCTCCTCGCCGAGCAGGCGTTGGTCGACATCAACCACCTGCTCCGGCCGTCGCATCTCGCCCAGCTGGCAAAAATCCTCGACGACCCGCAGGCGACCGACAACGACAAGTTCGTCGCCTTCGACCTCCTGAAGAACGCCAACATCGCCGCCGGCGGCGTGCTGCCGATGTGCCAGGACACCGGCACCGCCATCGTGCTGGCCAAGAAGGGCCGTCGCATCTGGACCGACGGCAGCGACGAGGCGATGCTCGCCGCCGGCATCCGCGACGCCTACTTCAAGCGCAATCTGCGCTACAGCCAGCTCGCGCCGCTGTCGATGTTCGAGGAGAAGAATACCCGCACCAACCTGCCGGCGCAGATCGACATCTTTGCCGAGGGCGACGACGCCTACAAGTTCCTGTTCATGGCGAAGGGCGGCGGCTCGGCCAACAAGACCTTCCTGTTCCAGGGGGTGCCGTCGCTGCTCACCAAGGACCGGCTCGCCGCCTTCCTGAAGGAGAAGATCCTGACGCTCGGCACCGCCGCCTGCCCGCCCTACCACCTCGCCATCGTCATCGGCGGCCTGTCGGCCGAGCAGACGCTGAAGACGGTGAAGCTCGCCTCCGCCCGCTATCTCGACGGCCTGCCGACCGCCGGCTCCGAGGACGGCCACGCCTTCCGCGACCTCGAAATGGAAGCCGAGATCCACGCGATGACGCAGGCGCTCGGCGTCGGCGCGCAGTTCGGCGGCAAGTACTTCTGCCACGACGTCAGGGTGATCCGCCTCCCCCGCCACGGCGCCAGCCTGCCGATCGGCCTCGGCGTCTCCTGCTCGGCCGACCGCCAGGCGACCGCCAAGATCACGCGCGACGGTATCTAACTCGAGCAACTCGAGGCCAACCCGGCGCGCTTCCTGCCGGAGATCGACGACAGCCACCTCGGCGAGGGCGTCGTCCACATCGACCTGACGCGGCCGATGCCGGAAATCCTGGCCGAACTGACGAAGCACCCGATTCGGACGCGCCTGTCGCTCACCGGCCCGCTGATCGTCGCCCGCGATCTCGCCCACGGCAAGCTGCGCGAGCGGCTGGAGCGCGGCGAGCCGCTGCCGGACTACTTCAAGAATCACCCGATCTACTATGCCGGCCCGGCAAAGACGCCGGAGGGCTATGCGTCCGGCTCGTTCGGCCCGACGACGGCCGGTCGCATGGACGCCTTCGTGGACCAGTTCCAGGCAGCCGGCGGCTCCAAGGTGATGCTCGCCAAGGGCAACCGCTCGCCGGCGGTGCGCGACGCCTGCCGGACGCACGGCGGCTTCTATCTCGGCTCGATCGGCGGCCCGGCCGCCCGGCTCGCGCAGGACTGCATCAAGCACGTCGAGGTGGTGGAGTACGCCGAGCTCGGCATGGAGGCCATCTGGCGCATCGACGTCGTCGACTTCCCCGCTTTCGTCGTCGTCGACGACAAGGGTAATGATTTCTTCAAAGAACTGAATCTCGGCTGACGATTCGTCGCGCCTTGCTGGCACGGCGCGCCCGAAAACGTTGCAGACGAGGCACAGTGGCCGAGTTTCACCGCTCCCCGACGGGGTCGCGGCGCGCTTCCGCTTGCGGGCGCGGGAACGCCCCTTCATTGCTTCGAGTTGACGAGAAGTTGGCTGGCCTGTGGCGACGACATGTCGTTTTCTCGGCCGAGTCGCTTTCTCGATCGTGTTCGGTTCCAGCGGATGAAGGGCGCACGATGCGCAAGATGATTTTGGCGGTTGCGGCGATCGCCGCGGCCATGACGAGCGGGTCCGCCTACGCCCAGGGTCCCCTGGCGGCGCTGCGGGCCTATGAGCAGAACGGCGGCTATGAAGGCCACAAGGCCGGCGTCGGCGGCAAGTCGTGGGCCCGCATCCCGCGCGAGGAAGTCGACTTCCCGGGCAACTACAAGGCGGGCACGATCGTCGTCAACACGACGGAGCGCCGCCTTTATCTCGTGCTCGGCGACGGCAAGGCGCTGAAGTACGGCATCGGCGTCGGCCGGCCGGGCTTCGAGTGGGCCGGCACGCATCGCGTCACCCGCAAGGCCGAGTGGCCGGGCTGGACGCCGCCGCCCCCCATGCGCAAGCGCCAGCCGGACCTGCCGCAGCACGTTCCGGGCGGCCCGAACAACCCGCTCGGCGCCCGTGCCATGTATCTCGGTTCGTCCTGGTACCGCATCCACGGCTCGAACGAGCCCTGGACGATCGGCCAGGCGGTGTCCTCCGGCTGCTTCCGCATGACCAACGAGGACGTCATCGACCTCTACGAGCGCGTCAAGGTCGGCGCCCAGGTCGTCGTCGTCCGCTGATCCCGTTCGCGGGACCGATCGTGACGGGCCGGCCGCGAGGCCGGCCCGTTTGCGTTTGAGCGCGATCTGCGGGCCAACCTCCCGCCCGACGGCCGGATAGGCTAGAAGCGGCCAGCCCGCGCACGCCCTTGGGCGCTGCGTCATCACGGAACGACGAGGACATCATCATGCGCGCAGCTCTCAGCGAGGCGCTGAAGACGGCGATGAAGGCCGGCGAGAAGCGCCGCGTCTCGACCATCCGCATGGTCCAGGCCGCCATCAAGGACAAGGACATCGAGGCGCGCGGTGCCGGTCGTGAGACGGCGAGCGAGGCCGAGATCCTGTCGCTGCTGCAGAAGATGATCAAGCAGCGCCAGGAATCGGCCACTGTCTATGAAGGCGCCGGCCGGCCCGAGCTCGCCGCCCAGGAGCGCGAGGAGATGGCGATCATCGCCGAGTTCCAGCCGCAGCAGCTGGACGCGGCGGAGACGGCCGCCGCGGTGGCCGCCGCTGTCGCCGAGACGGGTGCCACCGGCCCGCAGGACATGGGCAAGGTGATCGCCGCGCTGCGCGCCGCCTATGCCGGCCGCATGGACTTCGGCAAGGTCTCCGGGCTCGTGAAGGCCGCGCTGACGACGTGAGCCGCCACCGGCAGAAGCCGGTCGCCGGGGGGCGCGGTCGATGGGGGCGCTTGCACGGCTCGGCCAGGAGATCGACGGCGCGGCGCTGCTGTGGGGCGTGGCGCTTGTCGCGCCGTTCACGCTGGTCGCCACCATCGGCGGCGATCCCCTCGCGCTCAAGCTCGGCTTCCTCGCGGTCTGCCTGCTGATTCCCGCCTACAAGCTCGACTTGCCGCCTCTCGCGACGCTCCTGCACGCGCTCGCCACGGTCGCAGCGTGTACACTGCTGTTTGTCGCCGCCGCGCAGCCAGTCCTCTTTGTCGTCGTCACCGCGGCCACCGCGATCGGCACGATTTGGCTGACGCGCTACGGCGCGCGGCTGCGCACGCTCGGCTCCTTCTTCTTCATCCCCGCCCTCTATCTCGCCTGCGAGCTGCGGGAACTGCCGGACGGGGCGCAGGAGCTCGGCCGCCTCGTGCTGCTCTCGCCGGTCGCGGTTGCCGCCGTGATCGGCATCGGGATCACCCGTCGATGGCTGACGGGCGAACGGTCGAGTCCGTCGACTGGACGGTCGCTGGAGACCTCGCTGCTGCGGGGTGTCCGGCGGGGCGACGCCGAGGGTCGTTGGGTTACGCACGCCATCGCCGTGTTCGTCGCTGTGCTGGCGGCGGCGGCGCTCGTCGAGGCCTTTGAGATGCGCGAGCCGCAGTGGGTGATCTGGTCGTCCGTCAGTGTCGTCACCGGCGACCGCCGCGAGGCTGTGGGCAAGCTCGGGGTGCGGACCATGGGTGTCGTCGTCGGCGCGCCGCTGGGGCTCGCCGCGGGCTGGCTGCTGCCGCAGACGGAGGTCGTCTACTCGCTCGCCCTCATCGCCCTGTTGATGACGCTGGTCGCCGTCCCGCGCTATCCGCTCGCCTTCACGCTGCGCTGCTTCTTCACCGGGCTGGCCGCCGTGGCGGCGGGTGGCTCGGCGGCGATTGCCGAGAGCCGCGTCGAGAACGTCATCCTCGGCGGGGTCATCGGCGTGCTCGCGCTGCTCGCCGTCGCGACGCTGCGCCGGGAGCCGCCGGCGCGGGCGGACTGACGCTCAGCGATCGCGCGAAAGCCCCTTCGCCGCGAGCTCCGCCACATAGGCCGACCACAGCGCCTCGCGGTCGGCGCCGAGGCGGCGCAGGTAGCCCCAGGTGAAGATGCCGGTGCTGTGGCCGTCGCTGAACTGCAGCCGTACGGCGTAGTTGCCGACCGGCTCGACCGCCCTGATCGCGACGTCGCGCTTACCGCCGACGGTGATGCGCTCGGCGGCTGAGTGCCCCTGCACCTCGGCCGAGGGCGACATCACGCGCAGCATTTCGGCGGGGATATCGAAGGCGGCGCCGTCGTCGTAGGTCACCGCCAGCGTGCGGTGGCCGGTCTTCAACCGGATCTCGACCGGCCAGCTCTGCTCGTCCGCCATCGGGCTTTCCCCTTGCCGTGCCGCTGCCGAATGGCAATATCAGCGCAAGCGCGGCGGGCCAACCGCCGCGGGCGACGGAGTGTCGGCCGGAACATCCTCCGGCGGCCGGTTCCGGCGCCACGGGAGCGAAGCAGCATGCTGCGAGACGCCGACATCGGCCCCGGCCGCACCCCCCTGCCGAATGGCGGAGCCAAAGCGCCGAGCCTGGTCGATCCCTTCGGCCGCTCGATCACCTATCTGCGCGTCTCCGTCACCGACCGCTGCGACTTCCGCTGCGTCTACTGCATGGCGGAGGACATGACGTTCCTGCCGAAGCGGGACCTTCTGACGCTGGAAGAACTGGACCGACTCTGCTCGGCCTTCGTGGCGCAGGGCGTCCGCAAGCTGCGCATCACCGGCGGCGAGCCGCTGGTGCGCAAGAACGTCATGAGCCTGTTTCGCGCCCTCGGCCGCCACCTCGCCACCGGCGCGCTCGAGGAGCTGACCCTCACCACCAACGGCTCGCAGCTCGGCAAGTATGCCGCCGAGCTCGCCGATGTCGGGGTGCGCCGCGTCAACGTCTCGATCGACACCCTCGACCGCGACAAGTTCCGGACGATCACCCGCTGGGGCGATCTCGACCGTGTGCTCGAGGGCGTCGCCGCCGCCGAGGCCGCGGGGCTCAAGATCAAGATCAACGCGGTGGCGTTGAAGGACGTCAACGAGCACGAGATCGAGCACCTGATGACCTGGTGCCACGACCGCGGCTATGATCTCACCCTCATCGAGACGATGCCGCTCGGCGAGATCGGCGACGACCGCACCGACCAGTACCTGCCGCTGAACACGGTGCGGGCGCGGCTCGCCGAGAAGTTCACACTGGAGGAGATCCCCTACCGCACCGGCGGGCCGGCGCGTTACGTGCGGGTCGCCGAGACCGGCGGGCGCGTCGGCTTCATCACGCCGATGACGCACAACTTCTGCGAATCCTGCAACCGGGTGCGCATCACCTGCACGGGCACCCTCTATATGTGCCTCGGCCAGGAGGATGCCGCGGACCTTCGCGCGCCCCTGCGGGCCTCGGAAGGCGACGAGCTCCTCCACGCGGCGATCACCGCCGCCATTGCCCGCAAGCCGAAGGGCCACGATTTCGTCATCGCCCGCGCCGGGCGGCCGTCGGTGTCCCGCCACATGTCGGTGACCGGCGGCTGACCGCCGCTCCTTCCTCTCCGCCGGCTCCCGGCGCGTTCCAGTCGAGACGCCGATGAATTCCCCGTCGCCGGTGGCGGTCGCCGCGCCGCCGATTGCCGTGCTCGTCGCCATTTCGGCGCTGCAGCCCGTCGGCATCAACATGTTCATGCCGGCCATCCCGGCGATGCGCGCTGACCTCGCCACCGACACCACCACGGTGCAGCTCGCGATCTCGCTCTATCTTGCCGCCACCGCCGTCGGAATGCTGGTGCACGGGCCGCTCTCCGACCGGTTCGGCCGCCGGCCGGTGCTGATGGTCGGGCTCGTGATGTACATCCTCGGCAGCCTCGTCTGCGTCTTCGCGCCGACGATCGAGGTGCTGCTCGCCGCCCGCATCGTGCAGGCGATCGGCTCGAGCGCCGGCATGACGCTGTCGCGCGCCATCGTCCGCGACTGCTTCGACCGCGAGCGCTCGGCGAGCATGATCGGCTACGTGACGATGGGCATGGCGATCGCGCCGGCGGTCTCGCCCGGGATCGGCGGCGTCCTCAGCGAGATCTTCGACTGGCGCGCCACCTTCGCGGCGATGTGCGTCTTCGGCGTCGGCACCTTCCTCTATGCCCTCGCCTCCTTGCACGAGACGAACCCGCGCGCCGGCCAGCCGATCCGCGCCGGCGCGCTGCTGCGCTCCTTCGGGGCGCTCTTGTCGATCCCGGCCTTCTGGAAGTTCTCCGGCACCGCCGCCCTCGCCTCGGCGGTCTTCTTCGCCTTCATCGGCGGCGCCCCGCACATCGCTCCGACCGTCCTCGGCATCAGCCCGGCCGTCTACGGCGCCTATTCGGCGCTGCTGTCGATCGGCTACATCCTCGGCAACTTCCTTTCCGGCCGCTACTCCGCGCGCGTCGGCATCCCGCGGATGATCCACATCGGCAACGTCGTCACGCTGGCGGCGCTGCCGCTGATGGCACTCGCCGCGGCGCTCGAGGCCCACCACCCGGTCTGGTTCTTCGGGGCAATGATGCTCGTCTCGGTCGGCAACGGCGTCTGCCTGCCGAGCGCCATCGCCGGCGCCGTGAGCGTCCGGCCGGACCTTGCCGGCGCCGCCTCTGGCCTCACCGGCGCCTTCCACATCAGCCTCGGGGCGGCGGCGACAGTGATCGTCGGAGCACTCCTCGACGCCGCCCTGTGGCCAGGCACAGTCTGGCCGGTGCTGGCGCCGATGATCGTCGCCGGCATCCTCGCCGTCGTCACCGGCCAGATGATCCAGCGCGACGGGCGCTGAGCGCCCGCCGCCCGTTGCACCGTCAGGCGGCCCTTGCCGGGACGGAGGCCACCCGGGCGAGCGCTCCGGCGAATGCCTTCTCCGCCACCTCGGGTCCGAAGGCGATGCCCTCGATCGGGTGGACCGTCACGTCGGTGATGCCCATGAAGGCGAGGAGGTGCTTCAGGTACGGCACCTGGAAGTCGAACGGCTGTGCCGGGCCCTGTGAGTAGACGTTGCCGCTGGAGACGACGAGGTGGGCCGACTTGCCGAGGACGAGGCCGTGGGGCCCGGTCTCGTCGTAGCGGAAGGTCTCGCCGGCCCGGAGCAGGTGGTCGAACCATCCCTTCAGCGTCGAGGAAGGCCCGAAGTTGATCATCGCCGAGGCGATGACGATGGTATCGGCGGCCTTCAGCTCGGAGATAAGTGTATCGGAGCGCGCCACCGCTGCGCTCTGTTCCGGAGTCCGCTCGGCCTCGGCTGTCGACAGGGCCGCGAGGAGCGCCCCGTCGAGATGCGGGAGCGGGGCGGCGGCGAGGTCGCGGATCGTCACTTCGGGGGCCGGATCGCCCGCCGTCAGCGTGCGGACGAGTTCGCGGGCGACGCGCGTCGAGTAGGACGCCTCGCCGTGCGGGCTCGAGAGGATCAGCAGGATCTTGCTCATGGATTCACTACCGTCGGTGCAAGGAAAGCGCCGCCGCGCAGGCGAGCGGAAGGGTTCGCCGGTCAGCAGGTGGCCGGCGTTAACCTCGTCCCGGATCGCGGGGCACTGGTTACATTCTGTAACCGACGCTAGAATGGAGACCGCCCTTGCGCCCCGCAAGGAGGCACAATTTCGGAACCCCGGTACCATGCGTGTTCCCGGCCAGCACGATCCCGACAATTGCCGCGCCGTCGGCGACGTACTCGCCCGCGTCGGCGACAAGTGGACGGTGATGGTCGTCGCGTTCCTGTCCGGCGGTCCGATGCGCTTCAACGAGCTCCGGCGCACCATCGGCGGCATCTCGCAGCGCATGTTGACGCTGACCCTGCGCGGCCTCGAGCGCGACGGGCTGGTGACGCGCACCGTCACGCCGTCGATCCCGCCGCGCGTCGACTACGAGTTGACCGAGCTCGGCCGCACTCTGATCGTCACGCTCGGCGAGCTGTCGGACTGGGCGATCCGCAATCGCCTGCAGGTGGAGGAGTCTCGCCGGCGCTTCGATGGCCGAGACGAGACGCAGCCGTCCGGCAGCCCGGCGGACCGCGTGGCCGCCTCGCCGCCTACTCGATGACGATGCGCGGCGGCGCCCGGCGGCCACTGCCGCCGGCGAGGGCCGCGAGCACACGTCCGGCGATCGCCTTGTAGGCCCCCGCATAGGCGCCGTCCGGCTCGTGCACGACGATCGGCCGGCCGTCGTCGGAGTGCTCGCGGATCGACAGCGCCAGCGGGATCTCGCCGAGGAAGGGTACGCCCAGCCGCGCGGCTTCCGAACGCGCGCCGCCGTGGCCGAAGATCTCCGAGCGCTCGCCGCAGTGCGGGCAGAGGAAGTAGCTCATGTTCTCGATGATGCCGAGGATCGGCACGTCGACCTTGCGGAACATCGCGAGCCCCTTGCGGGCGTCGGCGAGCGCCAGGTCCTGCGGCGTCGAGACGATGACGGCGCCGGCGATCGGCACCTGCTGGGCGAGCGACAGCTGCACGTCGCCGGTGCCGGGCGGCATGTCGACGACGAGCACGTCGAGCCCGCCCCAGTCGACCTCGTTCAGCATCTGGCGGAGCGCGCCGACCACCATCGGCCCGCGCCACACCATCGGCGTCTCCTCCTCGATGAGGAAACCGATCGACATCGCCTTCAGCCCGTGGCCGACGAGCGGCCTCAGCACCTTGCCGGCGATGAGCTCCGGCCGGCCCTTCAGGCCCAGCAGCTTGGGGATCGACGGGCCGTAGATGTCGGCATCGAGGATGCCAACGCGCTGGC
>CALRZT010000079.1:0-15422 GCA_943372725.1 Pseudoxanthobacter soli DSM 19599 | reverse complement strand
GTCGCCGGGGTGGGGTGGCGCCGCCGGGAGGCGGCGGGAAAAGCTGCAACGGTCGCTGCGAGGCAGTTCGCGCGCGGGCTCCCGCCGGCGGTCACCCCACCCCGCCGCTCTCCGCGCGTCGAGCCTCCCCCTCGAGGGGAGGGTGGGCGCCCTGGAGATTGATCACTTGTGGTCAGGTAACGCCGGCTGTCCTGGATGTCGTTGACGGCCGTGAATTATTGGCGAGCCGCGTCTGGCACTCCTCGAGCAGCTCCGGCGCTCCCGGCATGAACTTGCTGAAGGTGATCTTCTTGCGGGCCACCCCGCAAAGCACGACGTCGCCGGAGTTTTTTGCCTCGACACTGACGAGATCGGTCCACTTGATGAATTTGGGCTGCAGAGCAGGCCAAGTCTGCAATACGCCCGCGCCGTCCCATCGGATGCGTCCCATGCTTAACCACAGAAAAAATAGCGACCCAAAGCCACATCCTACAATCAATCCAACCCCAGCAAACAAATCTATATTGTAGTCATGCCGATTTTCTTCAATTCCGACAAGAACTAGATAGTACAGAAGCCCCAGCGAAATGGCTCCCAACGCCAGCATTGGTACGAAGATAACGAGCCCAGGGGTAACGAGTTTGCCATCCCCGTCACGCCTTGCCGGGGCCCGCGCCTGCATGCTGCAGAGCTTGAAGAACCCGCTGACGCAGAGTCCGACGAGAATGGGGGTCGCGAACCAGTGTAGTCTGTCCAGCCACTTGGCATCCACGTTGAATACCCCTCGTCGACACGACCATGCCGCGCACTTCATAGCGCGCCATTTCCCCCGCCCCTAGCCCCCTCCCCGCGCATCTGCTACTCCCCGCCGCGTTCCCGAACCCCGCTCAGAGGCCCCGCCCATGATCCCCCGCTATTCCCGCGACGCGATGGTGCGGATCTGGACGCCGGAGACGCGCTTCCGCATCTGGTTCGAGATCGAGGCGCATGCCGCCACCGCGATGGCCGAGATCGGCATCATCCCGCAGGACGCCGCCGAGACGATCTGGCGGATGGGCGAGAAGGCCGTCTTCGACGTCGAGCGCATCGACGCCATCGAGCGCGAGACCAAGCACGACGTCATCGCCTTCCTGACGCACCTCTCCGAGATCGTCGGCCCGGAGGCGCGCTTCGTCCACCAGGGCATGACCTCGTCCGACGTGCTCGACACCTGCCTCAATGTGCAGCTGACCCGCGCCGCCGACCTGCTGATCGCCGACGTCGACCTGCTGCTCGACGCCCTCGAGCGCCGCGCCTTCGAGCACAAGCTGACGCCGACGATCGGCCGCAGCCACGGCATCCACGCCGAGCCGGTGACCTTCGGGCTGAAGCTCGCCCAGGCCCACGCCGAGTTCGCCCGCGCCCGCCGGCGTCTCGAGGCCGCGAGGGCGGAGGTCGCCACCTGCGCGATCTCGGGCGCCGTCGGCACCTTCGCCAACATCGACCCGCGCGTCGAGGAATACGTCGCCGCCAAGATGGGCCTCGCGCCGGAGCCGGTTTCGACCCAGGTGATCCCGCGCGACCGCCACGCGATGTTCTTTGCGACGCTCGCCGTCGTCGCCTCGTCGGTGGAGCGGCTCGCGACCGAGGTCCGCCACCTGCAGCGCACGGAAGTGCTGGAGGCGGAGGAATATTTCTCGCCGGGCCAGAAGGGCTCCTCGGCGATGCCGCACAAGCGCAACCCGGTGCTGTCGGAGAACCTCACCGGCCTCGCCCGCATGGTGCGCTCCTATGCGCTGCCTGCGATGGAGAACGTCGCGCTCTGGCACGAGCGCGACATCTCGCACTCCTCGGTCGAGCGGATGATCGGCCCGGACGCCACGGTGACGCTCGACTTCGCGCTCGTCCGCCTCGCCGGCGTGATCGACAAGCTGCTGATTTATCCGGCGCGGATGCAGGCGAACCTCGACCGGCTGGGCGGGCTCGTGCACTCGCAGCGCGTGCTTTTGGCGCTCACCCAGAAGGGCGTGTCGCGCGAGGACGCCTACCGGCTGGTGCAGAGGAACGCCATGCCGGTGTGGGAGCGCGGCGGGGACTTCCTGGAGAACCTCTCGGCCGATGCCGACGTGACGGCGGCGCTGTCGAAGGCCGAGCTCGCCGAACTCTTCGACCTCGGCTACCACTTCAAGCACGTCGACACGATCTTCGAGCGGGTGTTCGGGCGAAGCTGAGACTCGGCCCGAGCTGGAGGCGGCCGCGACCGGCTCAGGGGACGGGCGAGGCCTGCGCCGTCGGCAGGCCGGCGGCGGCCCACTCCGTGGCGCCGCCCGGATACCAGCGCACGTCGGTGTAGCCGAGCGCGAGCGCGCGCTTGGCCGCGTTCCACGACATCCAGCACTCCGGCTCGCAGAAGAAGACGAGCGTCTTCGCCTTGTCGTCGTTCGTCAGCGCCGCGAGGCGGCCCTCGAAGTAGGTCTCTGCCTCCGGCGAGAGCTTGCCGTAGCCGGTGTTGATCAGCCAGTGGCTGCCCTCGATCGAGGTGCGCGGCTTGTCGTGCCAGACCGTGCCGGCCGGCAGGTTGGCCGGCTTCACCGGCCGCGGCATGGCGTCGATGAAGATCGCCGCTCCGCTCTTCCAGAGGGCTTCCGCCGCGGCGGTGTCGAGCACGGTGGCGCCGGCGAGCGTATCGGGCACCGGCGCGCGGTACTCCTCCATCCGGTAGCCCTCGGGCTCGGGCACACCGGCGGCCGCCGCGGGCGGCGCGAGCCACAGCAGAGCCGCGAGAGTGAACACCGCCGAGGCGACGCGACCGCCTGGCCAAAGGGCGCCGGCGCTGCGACCCCGCCGACGCGACTGCTCGAAGGTCGCCCGCCGCATCACTTCGTCTCGACGACGACGGCGTTGTCCTGCTCGTCGAGTAGCGGCACGCCATAGTCGGCCAGGATGGCGTTGATCTCGTCCTGGTTGTCGCGGATCAGCCGGTTGAGCTGGCGCTTCCAGTCCTGATCGTGGAAGCGCACGCCCATGGTGATGCGGTAGGTCATGCGCGTGCCCGGCTCCTTGGGCAGCGCCACGACCTTCAGCGGCACGTCGCCTTTCTGGGCGTAGTAGCCGCCGATCGGACCCCACAACAGGCCGCCGTCGATGGTGCCGGCGGCGATGTCGGCGATCATCTGTTCGGCGGGCGATTCGAAGCGCCGGTCGACCGTCAGCGCATAGCCCTTCGCCTTGCCCATCAGCCCGTTCTGGGCGAGCACGGTGGCGGGCGGCGTGCCGGCGACGACGCCGAGGCGCTTGTCCTTCAGGAGTGGATCGGACAGCGTCGTCACGCCGGCCAGCGGTCCGTCCGCCTTCGTCACGAAGACGTAGGTGGAGCGATAATAATGATTGGTGTTCTGGACGAGTTCGTCGCCCTGGGCGAAGCCGATGATGACGTCACAGCGGTTGAGCCCGAGCGTCATCCGCACGAAGCCGGTCGCCTGCGGGAACCAGGTATACTCCACCGGCACGCCGAGCCTGGAGGCGATCAACTCGGCGATCTTGTTCTCGAAGCCTTCGCCGGCCGTGTTGGAGAACGGCATGTTGGCCGGATCGGCACAGACGCGCAGCGCGTTGCGCGTCACGAGGTCCGAGGTCTGGGCCGAGGCCGTCCCGGCCCCGGCGATGGCCACGGCGGCAAGCGCCGCGGCCGCGAGAACCCGCCGCGCAACCCCGCTGACGCGGGGCGCATCGGCCCGGGGGGCGCTCCCCGGCAGGGGCGCGCTCATCGCGCCCGCCCGCCGGCCATCAGCTGCGGCCGAGGCATGTGTTCTCTTCCTCCGTCGCCTGCGGCGGCTTGTCCGCACGCTTGGCCGGGCGGCCGCGATCGAGCACACCGTCGGAGCGCGCTTTCAGATAGTCGTAGATGTCGTCGGCGTAGCACATCACGTTCAGGTTGTCGCCGAACGCCGGCATCACGCTTTCCTGCGAGCTCGAGATGTTCTTGCGGCCGTTGACGACGACTTCGAGGAACTGGGAATAGTCCAGCCGTTTCAGCGAATCAACGAGCGCCGGAGCGTAGCTCGAGCCGAGCCCCTCGGGGCCGTGGCAGACGTGGCACTCGGAATGGTAGCGACGGAAACCGGAATAGGTATACCAGTCGACGACGCCGTCGGGCGTGATGTAGTAGGTCGGGTTACCTTCGGCATCGAAGTACTTGCCGTTCTCGACCGTCTTGCCATCCGGAAGAGCCTGATCCTGTGCAGTGGCGCCCGCCAGGTTCAAGAGCACGCCGGCCATGGCCAAACCGCCCAGGACAATCCTCCGCATCGTCTTCCTCCTCATACTTATGATACACTTAGCATTGCTGCCCGCTATGCCTTGAACGAGCGATAGCATTGGTCGCTGGCAGCATCAACACTTACGACAGCATTGCGACGTCTTGCCTGCGCGAGGCTTGCAGCGGAGATGCCGAAAAAGCGAAACCCGGCGCAGCTGTGGCTGCGCCGGGCTCCAGGTCGTCGTTCGCCGGGTGAGGCGTGCCTCAGTTCGGCAGGCGGAAGACGGTCAGCTGGCCGCCGAGCGCGGTGTAGTTCGACAGGGAGGCGTAGCCGCCCACCGCGCCGAGACCCGCCTGCGGATCCGTCAGGCCGGCCGCCAGACCGATGCCCGCCCAGCCGCCGATGCCGGACAGGATGCCGACATACTGCTTGCCGCCGTGGGTGTAGGTCATGACGTTGCCGATGATGCCGGACGGGGTCTTGAACTTGTAGAGTTCCTTGCCCGTCTCGGCGTCGACCGCCTTCAGGTAGCCTTCGAGCGTGCCGTAGAAGACCACGTCGCCGGCCGTCGCCAGAGCGCCCGACCACACCGAGAACTGCTCGGGGAGCGACCAGACGATCTTGCCCTTCGTCGCGTCCCACGCGATGAAGTTACCCATGCCGCCGTGGCTGCCCGGCGCCGGGAACATCGACAGCGTCGCCCCGACATAGGGCTGGCCGGCGGTGTAGCTGACGCGGAACGGCTCGTAGTCCATGCAGACGTGGTTGGTCGGCACGTAGAACAGGCCGGTCTTCGGCGAGAACGCCGCAGGCTGCTGGTCCTTGGTGCCGAGCGCCGCCGGGCAGATGCCGGTGGAGTTGACGTCCTCGCCGTTCTGTTCCGTCGAGTACTTCGCCACCACCGCCGGACGGCCGTAGTTCGGGCTGTTCTTGTCCATGTCGACGCCGGTGGTCCAGTTCACCACCGGATCATACTTCTCGGCGACGAGCAGTTCGCCGCTCTCACGGTCCATCGTGTAGCCGAGGCCGTTGCGGTCGAAGTGGACGAGCATCTTGCGCGGCGTGCCGGCGATCTCCTGGTCGACCAGGATCATCTCGTTGATGCCGTCGTAGTCCCACTCGTCGTGCGGGGTCATCTGGTAGACCCACTTCGCCATGCCGTCGTCCGGATCACGGGCGAAGATCGTCATCGACCACTTGTTGTCACCCGGGCGCTGGGCCGGGTTCCAGGTCGAAGGGTTGCCCGAGCCGTAGTACATCAGGTCGAGCTTCGGGTCGTAGGAATACCAGCCCCAGGTGCAGCCGCCGCCGATCTGCCACTGGTCGCCTTCCCAGGTCTTCAGGCTCGAGTCCTTGCCGACCGGCTTGCCGAGCGACGTGGTCTTCTCCGGGTCGAACAGAAGATCGCTGTCCGGGCCCATCGAATAGGCGCGCCAGACCTGCTTGCCCGTCGCCTGATCATAGGCGGTGACGTGGCAGCGCACGCCGAACTCGCCGCCGGAGATGCCGACGATGATCTTGTCCTTCACCGGCAGCACGGTGGCGGTGTTGGTCTCGCCCTTCTTCGGGTCGCCGTTGACCGCCGTCCAGTTGACCTTGCCGGTCTTGGCGTCGAGCGCGACGACCGTCGTGTCGGCCTGGTGCAGGAAGATCTGGCCGTCGGCGTAGGCGAGACCGCGGTTGACGGTGTCGCAGCACATCACCGGAATGACGTCCGGATCCTGCTTCGGCTCGTACTTCCAGACGATCTGCGCTTCCTTGTCGAGGTCGAGCGCATAGACGATGTTGGGGAACGGCGTGTGGACGTACATCATGTTGCCGATGACGAGGGGAGCGCCCTCGTGACCGCGCAGCACACCCGTCGAGAACGTCCAGGCGACCTGAAGGTCCTTGACGTTGCTCTTATTGATCTGGTCGAGCTTCGAGTAGCGGGTGTTGGCGTAATCGCCGGTCTGAATGACCCACTGATTGGGGTCGTCGATCAGCTTCATCAGGTCGTCGTTCGCCAGTGCAGGCGCGGTGACCATGAGCGGCAGAGCCGCCACCATGGACGACCAAGCGGATCGCCTCATGCCAGTTCCTCCTTGCGTTTTCCCTGAAGTCGACACGCGCGAACGCACAGGCATTCGCCCGCCGACTCCTTGTTCTTGGGATCAACGCTCCCGACAGCGTGTCACAGCCTGCCGGACTTCGTCCGGTCATTGTCGCTGGGCATGGCGCCCGCTCGGCCTTCGAACCGGACGGCCCGCTCCCAAACGGGTCGCCGCTGCAGTCGGAAACTGTGATGATCTTATGGTAGCCTTAGGCCGGTGACAATCCCCTTAAATCGGCTCTGAATTGAGGGGATTCTTGCCTTTCTAGCCTGGGCACTATTCCCACTCGAGCTCTTGGAACGCCGCCGTCGCGTTGTGCGGATTGAACTCGTCGAACAGCGCCCAGGCGTCGCGCTCGCTGAGGCCGGCGCTCTCGGCGGCGGCCGAGATCGAGCGGCCCTCGGCGATCAGGGCGCGCACGTCGGCGGCGATCCGCGCGAGATAGCGCCGCTGCGGCACGAGCGCGTCCGGCCACGCCATCGCCCGCGGACCGTGGCCCGGGACGACGCGGGCGACGGGGCGCTCGGCGAGGCGGTCCATCTCGGCGAGCCAGCCGGTGAGCGAGCCGTCGAGGCTCGGCAGGTGGCCGGCGAACAGGAGGTCGCCGAGGAACCAGGTGCCGCTCTCGACGTCGAGGACGGACAGGTCGGCATCGGTGTGGGCCGTCGGGTGCGCCTCGAGCACCAGTTCGCGGCCGCCGAGGTCGAGGCGCATCGTGCCCTCGACGGCGATATCGGGCGCCAGGAAGTCGCTTTGTGCGGCATCGGCCGGGGCGAGCTGGCGGTTGGCCTGCTCGCGGTAGAACGGCGCGCGGGCGGCGAGCGCGCGGGCGAGCTTGTGGTGGCCGACGATCTTCGCCCCCTCACGCGCGAACGCGGCGTTGCCGGCGAGGTGGTCGGGATGGACGTGGGTGTTGACGACGTAGCGCACCGGCTTGTCGGTGTGGGCGCGCACCGCCGCGAGCAGCGCCGCGCCGGTGGCGACGCTGCCGCCGGTGTCGATCACCGCCACCGCATCGTCGCCGACGATGAAGCCGAGATTGGCGATGTCGCCGCGATTCGCCGGCGCGATCAGCGCGAACGGCGCCTCGTGGACGAAGACGCCCGGCGCCACCTCGGCGACGGCGAGCGGCACAATGGTCGCCAAGGCGGCGGCGGTCGCAGCGGTGGGCGCCGTCCCGGATGGGGTCGCATCGGCGGCGACCGCGGCGTCATTGCCAGACGCCGCGAAGCCCGCGACCGGGGCCGCCACCACCAGGACCGCCACCAGCGAGGCGGCGGCGAGGGCGTGCCTCACGAGCGGCCCGTGTCCACCGGGAAGGCGCCGGAGAAGACCTGGCCGTCGGTATCGATCGCCTTGACGTCCAGCACCGGCGAGCCGTTGGAGACGAAGTCGAAGGCGATCGTCGGGTCCTCGCTGAGCGAGATGCCGCCTTCCATCTTCAGGAGCATTCGTCCGCCCTGGCTGATCTCGATGTCGTTGACGAAGTGGGCCGGGATGTAGAGCTGGGTCAGTTGGTTCATCTGCAGGCCCGAATAGTTCGGGTGGCGGATCATGATCTGCGCCTTCAGGCGCTTGGCTCCGCCCGCGTCCGCGGCGGTGCTGGCGGACGGCACCGCGATCGGCGTCGAGGTGGCCGCGGCGGCCTTGTCGCCGCCCTCGGGGAAGCGGACCTTCATCTTGCCGAGTTGCGCGAGCGCCGCGTCGGCGTCCTTCAGGGCCGGCGCCGAGCAGCCGCCGGAGGCCTTCACATAGCGCTTCGACATGTAGAGCGAGCCGTCGTCGGCCTCGACGATGGCGCGTACCCACGAATAGGAGTTGATGCGCACGCGCGTCGACACCGCCATGTCCGCCTGCGGCTCGCCGAAGGTGAAGGTGGCGGCGACGGGAGCGGGGTTCTCGTCGATGACGAGGGTCATCCGCTTCACCGTCCGTCCCTGCGGCAGGTGCGCGGTGACGTCGATCGGCACGATCGCGGCATCGTGGGCGCGGTAGGGCGCCTCGATCGCGACGACGCCCTCTCCCGTGGCGATCGCCGTGTCGCCGACGACGTCGAAGCGGATCGCCTCCCAGGTCGCTTCCGCCGGCTCCTGGGCGGCCGGTTGCGCCGCCTCCTGGGCCGCCGCAGGACCTGCGAACAGCGTCACACTGAAGCCGCCGGCGACCAGCGCCAGAGCCAGGGCCGCACTCGGAAGATGTCGCCCGGTCGCCGTCATGGTGTTTCCTCCTCGCGCCGGGATGCTGCCGCCCCGGTCGTCGTCGCTATCGTGGCATTTGTCCTATCACGTTCCGCCATTGTGCCCGAATCACGACGGGCTGACATCCGGGCAGGCCCGGTGGCTCACGTCGGCGGCACGGCCCAGTCGAGGCGCTCGACCCCGCCGGCACCGACGGTGGCGAGCGCATCGGCGACGCGCACGCCGCCGACGCGCAGATCCGGCCGTAGTTCGGCGAGCGGCGCCAGCACGAAGGCGCGCTCCATCAGCCGCGGATGCGGCACCTCGAGGCCCGGCTCGTCGATCGTGCGGTCGTCGAAGGTGAGAATGTCGAGGTCGATGATGCGCGGCCCCCAGCGCTCGGCACGCCGGCGCCCGAGCGAGGTCTCGACCGCGAGGCAGGCGGCGAGCAGGTCGGACGCCGACAGCGTGGTCGCGACGACGACGCAGGCGTTGAGGAACCAGTCCTGCTCGGTGATGCCCCACGGCTCGGTGCGGTAGTAGCCGGAGCAGGCGACGATGCTGACCCCGGGCACCGCCGCCAGCCGCTCGACGGCGCGGTCGAGGTTCGCCCGCTTGTTGCCGACGTTGCCGCCGAGCCCGATCGCCGCCTCGACGGTCACCGGCTCAGACGGCATCGGAGCCGCCCGGCGCCGCACGCCGGCGGCGCACCGTCACGGCGACGTGGTCGAGGATGCCCTCCACCGGCGCACTCGGCTTGCGCACGGTGACGGTGCTCGCCGTGATCTTGTCGAAGCGCACGAGCACCGCACGGGCGATGCGGTCGGCCAGCACCTCGATAAGGTTGACG
Source organism: Pseudoxanthobacter soli DSM 19599 (assembly GCA_943372725.1). GTDB lineage: Bacteria > Pseudomonadota > Alphaproteobacteria > Rhizobiales > Segnochrobactraceae > CAMDHY01. Next base: position 6,085 of record CALRZT010000079.1, on the reverse strand, counting down.
CGCTCGCCGGCCACCACCTCGCCGACGACGTCGAGCAGCTTGTCGTAACCGACGGTGTCGGCGAAATCGTCGCTGCGGCCGACCGCCGAAAGGTCGATGTCGACCGTCAGGTCGACATAGAAGCGCTGGCCGAGCCGCTCCTCCTCCGGGTGCAGGCCGTGGCGGGCGAAGTAGGCGACGTTGGCAAGCGTGATCTGATCGCTCATCGCGTGTGAGTTCCCTTGAAGTCACCGCGCGAGATCACGTCGGCGATGCGGCAGGCCTCGAAGTGGGCCCGCACGTCGTGGATGCGGACGATGTCGGCGCCGCCGGCGACCGCCAGCACGTGGGTGGCGAGCGTGCCGTAGAGCCGGTCGCCGATCGGCTGGTCGAGCAGCTTGCCGATCAGCGACTTGCGCGAGGCTCCCACCAGCACCGGCAGTCCGAGGGCACGGATCGCCGGCAGCCGGGCGATCAGCTCGACGTTCTGCTCGAGCGTCTTGCCGAAGCCGATGCCCGGATCGAGCACGATCCTGTCATCGGGGATGCCGGCCTTCTCGGCGATGACGAGCGAGCGCAGGAAGAAGCGGCGGACCTCGTCGACGATGTCGAGGGAGGCGTCGACCGTCGAGCGGTTGTGCATGATCATCACGGCGGCGCCGTGGGCGGCCGCGACCCGGGCGATCTCCGGCTCGCGCTGCAGGCCCCAGACGTCGTTGACGATGGTCGCCCCGAGCGACAGCGCCCGCTCGGCGACCGCTGCCTTGTAGGTGTCGATGGAGATCGGCACCGCGACGGCTGCGGCGACGGCGGGGACCACCGGGGTGATGCGGGCGAGTTCCTCCTCGGGACCGACCTCGGTGGCGCCGGGCCGGGTCGATTCGCCGCCGACGTCGATGATGTCGGCGCCCTCGCCCACCATCTGCCGGGCGTGCGCCACCGCCGCCTCGACGCCGGCGTGGCGGCCACCATCGGAGAACGAATCCGGCGTGACGTTGAGGATGCCCATCAGCAGGGTGCGCGTGCCGACCGGATGATCCAGCCGGCCGAGCCGCAGGACGCGGGTCATGGCGGGGTTCTCTCCGGCGGCCCGAGGGCGGTCGGTGGGCTGGGGGAGCGGCGCGGCGCCAGCGGGGGAGGCCGGCGGCAGCGCGGCGGGGATGGCGGGGCGAGCGGCCTCAGAAGCAGCGGATCTCCGCCTCCGCCTGGGCCCGGCGCAGTTCGGCGACGATCTTGTTCATCACCGGCGAGGACTTGAACATCGACGTCTTCTCGCCGCCGACGCGGCTGACGCTGAGGATCGTCTCGGCCTGCACGTACTGCTCGTAGGGCAGCACCGAGGCGATGACGTCGATCGAGCACGAGCAGCGCTCGAGCGCCGTGCGCGTCTCGCCGTTCGCCGCCATGCAGCCGAACACGTAGTCGGCGCGGGCGATCGTCGGATAGTCGTTCGGCAGGTCCGTCGGCGCCTGCGCGACGGCCGGAGCGGCGGCGAGCGCCAGCGCGACGAGGGCGGCGGCGAGCGCCTCAGCCCTTGGGAGTGGCACCGACATAGCGGATCTCCTCCTCGAGATAGGGCTCGCCGGTGCCGGCGAGCTGGGGGGTGACGGCGCGCAGGAGCACGAGCGACCCCGGCACCTTGTCGGAGACGATGAACTCGTAGGTCTTCTCCGCGAAGGCGCCGAGTTCGGTGCGGTGGGCGTCATCGGCGAACGGCTTCAGGCGGATGCGCTCAGCCGGCACCTCGACGCCGTCGACCGTGACGGTGGTCGGCTCGACGGTGCCGCCGGCCCGGAAAGCTGCCCGGATCTTGTTGCGCATATAGCGCGGGTTGCCGCCGACGAGTTCCTTCATGACGTTCACGTCCGCCTCGAGGAACAGCATCACCAGCGGGTTGCCGAGCATCTGCGAGAACGGCCCGGCCGGCTTGCGACGGTCGCCGGAGAACAGCTGCACGACGATCTCGCGCCGCCCGTCGGGGCCGGGCTCGCCGAGCGTCAACTTGATGTCGTCCTCGAAGGCGCCGCCGAGCTTGGTCGGATCGACGGTGTCGCGCTCGTAGCGGTAGGACAGCACGGTCCCGTCCGGCAGGGTGTTGAAGTGGGCGTTCTCGAACAGGAGCGACGTCGCCGTCGCCTCCGCGGCCTTCGCCGGCGCCGCCGCGAGGGTGGCGGCGAGGGCGGCGGCGATCAGGGTGCTCATCGTCAGGCGCATCGAGAACTCCAGTCGGACATGTCGGGCGGTCGGCAACGTGGCGGGCGCGGCGTGCGCTCGCGGCCGCCGTGACGCCCGCGGGTCAGTCGGCGGCGAGCAGGAAGCCGCGGCCTCGGATGGTGCGGATCGGGGTCTCGCCGGAGCCCCCGCCGGGGGTGAGCTTGCGGCGCAGGTAGCCGATGTAGACGTCGACGACATTGACCGCGGCGCCGCCCTGGCCGGCCCACATCGTCTCGAAGATCTGGCCGCGCGTCAGCGGCTTGCCGGCGTTGCGCATCAGGAGGGCGAGCAGTTCCGCCTCGCGCTCGGTCAACGTCGCCCGGTGCTCGCCGCTGACGACGGTGCGGGTGCCGAGCTCGAGCACGAGATCGCCGACCGAAAGCCGCCCGGTGTCGTCGTCGCGTCGCCGCACCTGCTGGACGGCGAGGCGGGCGAGCAGTTCATCGAAGTCGAAGGGCTTGGCGATGTAGTCGTCGGCCCCGGCGGCGAGCCCTTCCACCCGGTCGGGCACGGCCGTGCGCGCCGACAGCATCAGGATCGGGCTCGTCACGCCGATCTGGCGCAGCGAGCGGCAGAGGTCGAGCCCCGACGAGCCCTGCAGCATGACGTCGAGGATGACGGCGTCGAACGACTGGCGCAGCGCCAGCGCAAGCGCCGCGTCGGCGCTCTCGACCAGTTCGACGGCGAAGCCCTCCGCCCGGAAGCCGCGCTGCAGGAAGCCGCCGATGTCCGGATCGTCCTCGACGACGAGGATGGCGGCGGTCTCGGTCTCAGCGGGCAGTCCGGGGCGGCCGCCGCCGAGCGTCGGCCCGGCGCGCTCCGAGCGGACGTCCGTGCGCGCCGAAGCACCCGGACCCATGCCGGAAACGCTCATCACGCCTGTCCTCCCATCACCATGACCGACGGATCGGCCGGACGGACTGCCGGCAGCCGCAGGGTAACCCGCGTTCCCGGCGGGCGGGCTCCCAATCCCGCTTCGCCGGAAGACGCGGACTGCGCGCCATCCGTCCCGGTCCCCGCCTGCGACCCATCCGGGCGCGCGGGGCTCTCGATTTCGACGGCGCCATGATGTTGATCGACGATCCACTTGGCAAGCGACAGGCCGATGCCGTAGCCGAGCCCGCGCTCGGCACTCTCGCCACCCCGATAGAACCGCTCGAAGACGTGCGGCAGCACCTCGGCGGCGATGCCGGGACCCTCGTCGGTGACGGTGACCGCGATGGTCTCCCCGCCCGCGCGCGCGAGGACGCCGACGGTGCCCCCCGGCGGCGAGTGGCGGACGGCATTCTCAAGTACACCGGCGACGACTTGCCGCAGCCAGTCGGCGTCGCCGTGGGCGGTGCAGCCGGCCGGCGGCAGGCTCGTCGCGAGCCGCACGCCGGCGGCGCGTGCCAGCGCCGAGACGTCCTCGACGGCCTCCGACACCATCCGGGCAACATCGAAGTCGGCATCGGCGAGTTCGATCTGGCCGCTCTCCGAGCGCGCCACCCGCAACAGGTCCTCGACGCGGCGGCGCAGGCGCCGGCCGCGCTGGCGGATCGTCGTCAGGGCGGCACGGTAGACCGGCTCCGGATTCTGGGCAGCGCGCAGCGTCACGTCGGCCTCGCCGAGGATGACGGTGAGCGGCGTCCGCAACTCGTGGCTGACGTCGGCAAAAAAGCGACGGCGGGCGGTGTCGGTCTCCTCCAGCGCCCGGTTGGCGGCGCGCAGGTCGGCGGTGTTCGCCTCGATGATCTCGGTCAGCCGCGCCCGGTCGGCGGCGACGCGGGCCTCGCGGCGGGCGAGGCGGGCGGCCATGCGGTTGACGCTCAGCATCAACAGGCTGAGCTCGTCGCGGCCGCCGATGGCGAGGCGCGTGTCGAAGCGGCCGGTACCGATGTCGCCGACGGCGCGGGCGACCGCGGCGGCGCGCGAGGCCACCGGCCGCACGATGCCGAGATAGACGAAGCCGGCGAGGAGCAGCACGGCGCAGACGGCGGCGACGCCGAGCATCGTCAGCCGGCCGCGCAGCGACTTCGTCTCCGTCTGCGCCACCGACGACGTCCGCCGCTCCTCGTCGATGAGTTCGGCGAGCAGCGGTGCGAACGAGGTGGCGAAGGTGTCGAGCATGGCGCGCAGCCGGCCGGCATCGGCGGCCGGGTCGTCGCCGTGGCCGAACACGAGCGGCTGCACCTGGCGGTCGAGGGACTGGAAGCGGGCCCGCATGCGGGCGAGCACGATCGAGCGCGTCGCCACCATCGTCTTGCCGTCGGCGTCCGTCGTGCGGTCGATCTCCTCGCGCAGGGCACCGTCGAGGTCGGCGAAGGCGCGCTCGACCTGGGCGCGGGCGCTGTCGAGACGCGTGCCGGCGACGTCCGCGCCGCCGCCCTGCGGCGCGGTGGCGGCCGGCGCCAGGGCCTGCAGCAGCAGCACCGCATAGTCGGAGACGCGCGCCGACAGCGCGCCAAGAAGCTCGACCCGGCGGTGCGCCGCCGCCGCCGTGTCGATGTCGCGCGTCGCCGCCGAGATGCCGACGACGAGCGCCACCGCCGCCGCCATCGCGACGAGCGCGAGCAGGCCGACGGCGAGCAGGAAGCGGGCGCGCAACGAGCGCAACAGGGCAAGCGCGCGCCTCATCGCCGCCGGCCGCCCGCGCGCGAGCGTTCCGTCGCCGGGATGCGGCGAGGCCTGATGTGTGGTGCGTGCCGCACGGCTCCCGATCCGTGGGGGTATCACCGCCGGCGGCGGCGATCGTCACCCGCGGCGCAGTAGAGGCCGAAAGCGGGCCGTCCGCAAACCCCCTCGCGCGCCGGGTCTCCCGGGCGCGGCCGTGGACGCGGTCTCAGATGTCCTGGCCGTCCGATCCGGGAACGGCGCAGCGCCATTTCTTGATGACGAACTGCGGGTGATCCCCGGCCCACTGGGCGAGATGGGGCATCGCCTTCGCCATGCAGAGCGACTGCGGGACGGGCTCCAGCGCGACGGAGAGGTGCTGTTCCTCGCAGACGGCGACGTTGGCGGCGAGGCAGACGAAGACGATGAGTTCCACGGGCATCCCCCTCGGGGAGCGGTCGCTGTGCGAGGACGCGCGCCGCGAGACTGGAGTGCCGCGCCGAGCCCCGCCGATCGCCGGGTTTGACGGGAACTTTTACGCCCGCCGGCGGGAACGGATGCCGGCTGCGACATCACATCCCTGCGATCCGCTCAGACCGGCCACTCCTTGCGCGCGCGCTCCTCGCAGCGCCAGCGCTTGACGACGAGCTTCGGATGCTCGCTCGCCCACTGCGCGACGATCGGCATCGCCTGCATCATGCAGGTGGCCGGCGTGATTCGCGCCTCCGGGTCTAGGCCGATCGAGCGGTCCTCGCAGGGGTGGGCGGCGAGCAGGGCGCAGACGGTGATGACGATTTCCACGGCCGGTCACTCCAGGGACCGCGGGCCGTTCGGACGGCCCCGGCGGTCGGGTTGACCTCGCGCGTTTCGCTCCCCTGCGGGCCGGTCCGCGACCGACCCGTCCCGACGGCGCCCGTTCTCCGCGGATGCCGCACTCAGACGGCCTAAGAACTTGCAGGAAGAATGCCATGCGCCGCTCACGATCGCGCGAGCGCCCTGTGGCCGTTGTCGCGGTGCGCGTGCGCGGGTCGGCGGCGGGCGACGGCATGGCCTCACCACGGGACGTTTCTGCCTCGGGCAGACGCGCGCTGGACGCTTTCGGTGAACGAAGTCGCGACGCGCCGGCCCACGGAGCGCAGGCACGATGCCGACGGCGTCGCGGGTGCTCAGGCGGCGAGCAGGATCTCGCCCAGGCCGAGGGCAGCCATGTCGCCCTGCAGGCGCACGACACGGCGCGGCACCGCCGGCGGAGCCGCCAGACCGAGCGTCGCGACCCAGGCGGCGAGCATCGGCAGCACCT